>JANNIB010000415.1:0-27778 GCA_031404695.1 Acidobacteriota bacterium | reverse complement strand
AAAGAGATGAGCGACTTCGCAACGATGTACAGCAACCCGCTCGTCAACATCGCCTTCACCTTCCTCGAACCGCTGCCGGTGGGGCTCGTGTTCACACTCGTCACGGCCGGTGTACTCGGGCGCCGGAAGGACTCGACCCGCGCGGCATAGAATCAGGGCGATGAGGTCGGCGTCGATGACGATCGCCGAAGCGCAGCGCGACATGCGCGCCGGCTATTTCGGCGGCGCGCCGGGCATGTTCGCCTCGGCACTGGTCTGGCTCACGGCGGGCCTGGTGGCCGTGCAGGTGTCGCCGCAACGCGCGGTGGTCGCGCTCTTCGTGGGCGGCGTGCTCATCCACCCGATCGGGGTGCTGCTCGCCCGGGCGCTCGGTCGCACCGGGCAGCACACCCACGGCAATCCGCTCGGCCACCTCGCGCTCGAGACCACGGTGTGGCTGGTGATGAGCATGCCGATCGCCTACGTGGTGTCGCTGGTCCGGCTGGATCTCTTCTTCCCGGCGATGCTGCTGGTCATCGGCGGACGCTACACGACGTTTGCGACCATCTTCGGCCGGCGCGTGTTCTGGGCCTGCGGCGGCGCGCTGGTGGTGGCCGCCTACGCGCTGGCGACTCTTTCGGCGACGCCGGCCACCGGCGCCTTCACTGGCGCGGCCATCGAAGCGGTGTTCGCGGTGGTCATCGCCGCCACGATCCGGCGGGACCGCGCGGCCTGAGCGCCCACAGGGCGGGCGCGAAAGATCGGTTACTCTAGATTCGAGGGAACGACATGAAGGTTGCGAAGCTCGGATTCGTTGTGCTGCCGGCCGCGTGGCTGCTGCTCGTCACCGCCACCCCGCAGGCCGCGCAGCCGAAGACCGTCAACACCGGCGTGTTTTCGGAGGCGCAGGCCACCCGCGGCGAAGACGCCTACAAGAAGGACTGCAGCTCGTGCCACGGCGCCGGGCTCGCCGGCGACGGCTTCGCGCCGGGTCTCGCCGGGTCGGAGTTCCTGAGCAACTGGAACGGCACCACGGTGGGCGATCTCTTCGACCGCATCCGCATCTCGATGCCGCCGAGCAGCCCCGGATCCATCAGCGGACAGACCAAGGCCGACATCATCGCGTTCGTGCTGAAGTTCAACAAGTTCCCGGCCGGCACCGCCGAGCTGACGGGCAGCACCGACGCCCTCAAGGACATCGCGATCGAACTGCCGAAGTAGGTAAGTCCAACGACGAACCTGTGCTGGGAACGCACACCCGTGGTGTGCCGTTCCTGCACAGCAGATCTCGTGATCGTGCATCTCTGCCCACCCGCCCGCGCCGGCCGTCGCCCCCCCCCCCGAAGGCGCATTCTCCCGAAAATTCCAGCCAATCGCGACCGTGCCTCCCGCTCAACCGACGCGATCTCATCCGCCGTGCGCGCCCGGCATACGCGTTGCACACGCGTTCATCGTGCTGGATACCCCGAGGCCGCTGGCATCGATGCCGGCGGACCTGTTGCACACCTGTCCGGTGTGCGGCCACGAGATGGCCGTGATGGTGGCCGAGACGCCAAAAGGCCGGCTCACGCAGTGCGCCAGCTGTGGCGAACTCGACTACCGGCGCGGCGTCGTGCTGGCAAAGCCCACGCCGCCCGGGCGCTCTTGACCTCCTGCATCCCATCGGTCGCGGCGACTCGTGGGGACCAGTGGCGGCGCCTGCGGGCCGACCTCGTGCTACATCTGTAAGGGCCCAGCCCGCCGGAGGATCGTCCGTCATGCGTCTTGTCACGTCTCTCGCTCTCGCGCTCGCCGTCGGCGCACCCACGTTCGCGCTCGCGCAACCATCCAGTGGCACGGTCTTCATCAGCGGCGGCGCGTTTGCCGCCATCGAGCAATCGCCGACGACCTCCGGCTTCGGCGTGCCCGATTCCGACGCCAGCGGCACCGTGGCCGGCGGCGCGCTGGGAATTGGCGTGCACCTGACCGAGAAGGTCTCGGCGCGCTTCGAGTGGTCGCTCACCGGCACCCTCACGCGGCGGGAAGATGGCTACGCCTATCCCTACCTCAACCCGGAACTCCTGGCCGCCGTGTCCGGCTTCGGCCCGACGATCGGGCGGCTTGAGTCATACGTGAGCCTGGTGCCGTTCACGCCGGAATCGAAACGCACGACCCAGGCCGGCTTCGCGCTGCTCGGCTACCATGTCGCCGCGGGCCGGGCGTCGATCGAACTGCTGGGCGGCCTCGGCCTGCTCAACACCGACATCGAGACCAGCTACGACGTGCGGATCGCCGGCGGCAGCACCTTCCCGGCGCCGGCGTCCGGCTACAAGACGTCGACCTACCACGCCGTCGCGGTCGTGGGCGCCGACGTCGCGGTGAAGCTGACCGACCACGCTTCCGTCGTGCCGCAAGTGCGCGCCTACGCGCTGAACGGCGCGCTCAACCTGCGCCCGGGCCTGTCACTGCGCTGGACCTTCTGATAGTGGGGACTGTCCCCATTCTGGCCCGGCCCTGACTTCCTCTCGCGTCTTGCGAGGAAGTCCGCTTGGGCCCAGAATGGGGACAGTCCCCGAATCCTCCCGGAATGGGGACAGTCCCCGAATCCTCACGATGCCGATTTTCGAATACTGCTGCAACGCCTGCCGTCACGAGTTCGAAACGCTGGTGCGCACCGGCGACACGCCGTCGTGTCCGAAGTGCACGGGCACGACGCTCACGAAGCTCCTGTCGCTGCCGGCCATCAAGTCGGAGAGCACGCATGCCCTGGCGCTGCGCGCGGCGCAGCGCCGCGACAAGGTCCAGCAGTCCGACAAGAACCGCGAACAGCGCGAGTACGAGCTGAATCACGACGACTGATCGCGGGTAGGATGCTCGGGCATGGACGCGCTGACGCCCCTCGAGCAGCAGGAACGCGACACCTACGTCGCCCGCACCCCGGCCTCACGCGCGCTGCACGCGCGCGCCCGTGAGGTGTTGCCTGGCGGCGACACCCGCAGCGGCACCTTCCACGCGCCGTATCCGCTCTTCATCTCGCAGGGAGAGGGCTGCTGGCTGACCGATGCTGACGGACAGCGCTACCTCGACACGCTCTACAACTTCACCTCGCTCCTCCACGGGCACGCCTTCCGGCCGGTGGTCGAGGCCATCACAGCGCAGGCCGCGCGCGGCACCGTCCACGGCACCGCCAACGCGCTCCAGCTGGAGCTGGCCGAGGTGCTGTGTCAACGCGTGCCCTCGGTCGAGCGCCTGCGCTTCTGCAACTCGGGCACCGAGGCGACCATGGGAGCCATCCGGGCGGCGCGCGCGTTCACGGGCCGGCCGGCCATCCTGAAGATGGCGGGCGGCTATCACGGCTCACACGATCCGGTGTCGATCGCAATGTCGGCGGGTGCACGCGACCTGCCAGCAGGCATCACGCCGGGCGTGGCCGGCGAGGTCATCGTCGGCGCCTTCAACGACCTCGACCGCACGGCCGCGCTGGTCCGCCGGCATCGCGATCGCATGGCGGCCGTCATCGTCGAGCCGATGCTCGGCTCCGGCGCTCTCGTGGCGGATGCCGCGTTCCTGCACGGCCTGCGCGCGGTCACCCGCGAATGTGACGTGCTGCTCATCCTCGACGAGGTGATCACGTTCCGCCTCGGCGTCGGCGGCCTGCAGGGCGCTGTCGGCGTCACGCCGGATCTCACGAGCTTCGGCAAGATCATGGGCGGCGGTCTGCCGGTGGGCGCCTTCGGCGGCCGCGCCGACGTGATGGCCACCTTCGATCCCTCGCGGCCCGGCGCCATCGCGCACTCCGGCACCTACAACGGCAACGCCACGACGATGGCTGCCGGACTTGCGGCGCTCGCGCACTTCGACGAGGCGACGGTGTCCGCGCTCAACGCCACCGGGGACGCGCTGAGGGCACGCTTGAACGCGGTCATTGCCGACGCCGGGATGGACGCGGTCGTCACCGGCTACGGCTCGCTGATGCAACTGCACCTCACGGCGCCGCCGGTGCCCACGCCCGAGGCTGCACTGGCCGCCGACCTCCGCTTCGTGAAGCTGATGCACCTGGCGCTCGCCAACCGCGGCGTCTTCAGCTCGACCCGCCAGCTCTACGTGCTGCCGACCGTCGTGACACCGGCGCATCTCGACGCGTTCGTGGCGGCGTTTGCCGACGCGCTGGCGGTCGTGGCCCGCGCCAGCCGCACCGCCGCCGTGCGTTGAGACGGTTCTCTGATACGCTTCCCCGCCGGAAAGGTCCCCAGTGCCGAACTCGACCGTCAAGCCCGCGCCGTCCGTCAGTTTCCTCAAGCTCGCCGGGCCGGGTCTGGTCGTGGCGGCGACCGGCATCGGCTCGGGCGACGTCGTCTCGGCCACCGTCGGCGGGGCTCGCTACGGCGTGGTGCTGCTGTGGGCCATCGCGCTCGGCGCCTTCTTCAAGTTCGTGCTCAGCGAAGGCATCGCGCGCTGGCAACTGGCCACCGGCACGACCGTCATCGAGGGCTGGGCCGCACACCTGCATGCGTCGGTGAAGTTCGTCTTCGGCGTCTATCTCGTGCTGTGGACGGTGGCGGTGAGCGCGGCGCTCACCAACGCTTGCGGACTCGGCCTCGCCAATCTCACCGGCGGCGCGGTGCCGCAATCGTGGGGCGCGGTGCTGCACAGCCTCATCGGCTTCGCCTTCGTGTGGCTCGGCGGCTACGGCAAGTTCGAGAAGCTGATGAAGCTGCTGGTCGGGGTGATGGGCTTCAGCATCCTGGTCTGCGCGGCGCTGACGATGACCAATCCCGGACCGTCCGTGACCGGTCTGGTGCTGCCGACGATTCCGGCCGGCAGCGGCACCTACGTGCTGTCGCTCATCGGCGGCATCGGCGGCTCGGTGACGATGCTCTCCTACAACTACTGGATGCGCGAGGAAGACATGCGCGGTTCCGGCTACCTGTCGTACGTGCGCGGCGACGTCGCCGTGGCCTACATCTTCACGGCGCTGTTCGGCATCTCGATCATGCTCATCGCCAACACGGCGTTCTTCGTGCCCGGCGTGGCGCTGCGCGACGCCGAAGCCGTGCCGCGCATGGCGTCGTTTCTCGGCACCATCCTCGGGCCGTTCGGGGTGTGGGCCTACGGCCTCGGCTTCTGGGCGGCGGTGTTCGCGTCGCTGCTCGGCGTGTGGCAGAGCGTGCCGTATCTGTATGCCGACATCTACGGCGTGATGACGGGTCTGTCCGTCGAGGCGCGGCAGGAGGTCACGAAGGTCACGAGCCGTCCGTATCGGCTCGGGCTGCTCTTCATCTCACTGGTGCCGCTGCCGCTGGCCTTCACCGGCGCGCCGCTGCTGGTCATCGTCACCTACACCGTCATCGGCAGCCTGTTCGTGCCGTTTCTCGCCGCCACCCTGTTGTACCTGAACAACAGGGTCGCATGGGCCGACACGGACGTGCCGAAGAACGCGATGACGACCAACCTGCTGCTGGTTGCCATCCTCGTGTTGTTCCTGTTCGTCGGCGCGCAGGAAGCCATGGGCGCCCTGCGGCGCATCATGGGCTGAGCGCGGCCGCGCGCCGCGCGGATTCTGTGCGACCATGCCCCCTGTCATGGTGCAGACTCTCGTCGCCGCTGCCGTCGCTGTTGCCGCTGCCCTGCAGCCCGACTTCGACTCGATGCTCATCGCCGGCAGCCGGGCCCTCGTGGAGGCGCTTTTCGCCGGGCGCCCCGGACCGATGGTGGCGAAGTTCGACGACCAGATGAAGCAGGCGCTGCCCGAAGCGCAGCTCACGCAGGCCATCGCGTCGGTGCAGCAGCAGGCCGGCGCCTTCCGCGGGGTGACAGATTCCCGCATCTCCGAACAGAACGGCGTGCGCGCCGTGGTGCTCGTCTGCGACTTCGCGAGCGGCCCGGTCGACGTCACGGTGGTCTGGGGCGGACAGGCCCAGGTGGTCGGGCTCAACATCCGTCCGGCGATGGTGGTGACGGAATACACGCCGCCGGCCTACGTCACCTACGCCAAGCTCAGGGAGTCCGCGGTCACCGTCGATGCCGGCACCGGGTGGTCGCTGCCCGGCACCCTGACGATGCCGGTGGGCGACGGACCCTTTCCCGCCGTCGTGCTCGTGCACGGCTCGGGCCCGGGTGACCGCGACGCCTCGTTCGGCCCGAACCGCCCGTTCCGCGATATCGCGTGGGGCCTCGCCTCGCGCGGCATCGCGGTGCTGCGCTACGACAAGCGCACGCTGGCGCACCGGGCCCGCATCCAGGCGCTCACCTCCTTCACCGTGAAGGACGAGACGATCGACGACGCCCTCGCCGCCGTGAAGGTGCTGCGCGAGACCGCCGGCATCCGCCACGACCGCGTCTTCGTCGCCGGCCACAGTCTGGGCGGCATGCTGGCGCCGCGCATCGGGGCCGCCGACCCGAAGCTCGGTGGGCTCATCGTGCTGGCCGGGGCGGTGCGTCCGCTGGCCGACTCGATCCTGTCGCAGACGCGGTATCTCGCCCAAGTGGACGGTACCGTCTCTGACGCGGAGAAGACGCAGATTGCGGAGGCGGAGGCCATCGTCGCGCGCGTGAAGACGCTGAAACCCGGCGATCCGCCGCTGACCGGTTTGCTTGCCAGCGGCCCGGTGTCGTACGTGATCGACCTGCGCGGCTACGATCCGCCGGGCGCGGCGAAGGCCCTGCCTTTGCCGATGCTCGTGCTGCAGGGCGAACGCGACTACCAGGTGACGATGGACGACTTCGCGGCCTGGCGCGCCGCGCTCGGCAGCCGGGAGAACGTGCGCTTCCATTCCTATCCGGCGCTCAATCACCTGCTGATGGCGGGCACGGGTCCGAGCACGCCGGCGGAGTACCGCGTCGAAGGTCACGTGGATGAGGCCGTCGTGCGCGACATCGCCGCGTGGGTGGCCGGGCGCTGATGGACCTGCTGGCCTCGCTGGCCGCGATCTATCCTCCCGAGCGCCTGCTCACGGCCGCAGGCGCCCTGGCCTCGTACGAGAGCGATGCCCTGACGGCGTTCCGCACGCGTCCGCGCGCGGTGGTGCTGGCCGAGTCGCGCCAGGACGTCATCGACACCGTGCGGCTGTGCCACGCGTCCGGTGTGCCGTTTGTCGCGCGCGGCTCGGGCACCAGTTTGTCGGGCGGATCAGTGCCGCTCGAGGACGGCATCGTCATCGCGCTCAACCGCCTGAACCGCATCGTGCGCCTCGATCCGGTGGACCGCATTGCCGTGGTCGAACCCGGCGTCATCAACCTCGACATCTCGACGGCGGCTGAACCCTACGGCCTGTATTACGCGCCCGATCCGTCGAGCCAGTCGGTGTGCACGATCGGCGGCAACGTCGCCTTCAATTCCGGCGGCGCCCACTGCTTCCGCCACGGCATGACGGCCAACCACGTGCTCGGCCTCGAGGTGGTGCTGCCCGACGGCGAGGTGGTGCGGCTGGGCGGCGACAGCGTCGAAGACGTCGGCCCCGACCTCACGGGGCTCTTCGTCGGATCGGAAGGCCTCTTCGGCGTGGCCCTCGAGGTGACGGTGCGGCTGCTGCCGCGCCCCGAGGCCTACCGCACGGTGCTGGCGAGCTACGCCTCGCTGCAGGCGGCCGGCGACGCGGTCACGCGCATCATCGCGGCGGGCCTGCTGCCCGGCGCCATGGAGATCATGGACCGCCTGGCGATGGACGCGGCGGAGGCCGCCGTGCACGCCGGCTATCCGCCGGAGGCCGCGGCCGTGCTGCTGGTCGAGCTCGAGGGCGATGCGGCGCAGTCGGGTGCGGAACTCGGGCGCCTTCGCGCGGTGCTCGACGCGTCGGGCCCGACCCACATCCACGTCGCCGCCAATGCCGACGAGCGAGCCCTGCTGTGGAAGGGCCGCAAGTGCGCCTTCTCGGCGGTCGGACGCCTGAGCCCCGACTTCATCGTCCAGGACGGCGTGGTGCCGCGCACCAAACTCGGCGACGCGCTGGTGGCCATCGAGCAGTTGTCGCGACAGCACGGCGTGCGCGTCGCCAACGTGTTCCATGCCGGCGACGGCAACCTCCATCCGCTCATCCTCTACGACGGCCGCGAGCCCGGCGCGCTGGAGCGGGCCGAAGCGCTCGCCACCGACATCCTGCGGCTCTGCATCCGCCTCGGCGGCTCGATCACCGGCGAACACGGCGTCGGGCTCGAGAAGCGCGCGTTCCTCCCGGAGATGTATCGCCCCGCGGACATCGCGTTCATGCAGCGGCTGCGCGAAGCGGTGGACGGCCGCCGGCTCGCCAATCGCGGCAAGATGCTGGAGACGCTGTCGTGATGCTGGCGGCGCCGCAGACGCTCGACGCGCTCGTCGAGTCGGTGACTGGCAGCTCACCGGCGCCGCTTTGGATCACCGGTGGCGGCACGACGCGGCCCAGGCCGCACGACGATGCATCGGCCGAGACGCTGGTGCTCGACCTGCGCGACCTCACCGGCATCGCGTCCTACGACCCGGCGGAGTGTGTCGTCACGGTGCTGGCCGGCACGCCCGTGCAGCAGGTGGTCGAGACGCTCGCTGCGCATGGGCAGTATCTGCCCTGGGATCCGCCGATTGCCGGCGCCGGCGCCACGGTGGGCGGGATGATCGCGTCGGGCCTGAGCGGACCCGGACGCTACCGCTACGGCGGCGTGCGCGACTTCGTCATCGGCGCCCGTTTCGTGGACGGCCGTGGCCGACTCATCGCCAGTGGCGGCCAGGTAGTGAAGAACGCCGCCGGCTTCCTGATGCATCACGCGCTGGTCGGCAGCACGGGACGGCTGGGCGTCATCGCCGAGGTGAGCGTGAAGGTGTTTCCGCGTCCCGAGGCCACCCGCACGCTGGTGGCGCGGGCCGCCTCCCTCGCGGCGGCCCTCGCCGCCCATGAGCGGCTGCGGCTCGCCAACCTGGACCTCGACGCCCTGGATCTGGACGCCACCTCCGGCGTCGTCTCGGCGCGGCTTGCCGGCGCCGCCGACGCGCTCGACGCCCGCGCCGACCGCGCCGCACGCGCGCTTGCGCTCGCCGCCGAGAGGCTCGCCGGCGGCGATGAATCGCGGCACTGGGCCGCGCAGTCGCTGGCCGCCTGGCCACTGGGCGGCGTCACCGTGAAGGTGCCGGTCACGCCTTCGCGCCTTGCGGTCACGCTCGACACGCTGGCGCCGTTTGGAGCGTGCCGCGCGTCGGTTGGCGGCGCCGTGGCCTATCTGCACAGCGAGCACCCGGTGGCGTCGATCGACGCGGCGCTGGCCGCGCGCGGGCTGGCCGGCGCGGTGGTGCGCGGCGGCGGGTGCGGCACCAGAATCGGCGTGGTCCACGCGCCGGCTTTCCACGAGCGCGTGCGCGCCACGCTCGATCCCGACGCCCGCTTCCGCTGACGCCGCCATGCATCACCGCATTCCCGCCACCTCCGACCCGCGAGGCGCCGCCATGGCGCAGGCGGTGTCGTCGTGTGTGCACTGCGGGTTCTGTCTGCCGGCGTGCCCGACTTATCGGGTGCTCGGCGAGGAAATGGACTCGCCGCGCGGCCGCATCGTGCTGATGAAAGAGGTGCTCGAAGGCGGCCTCCCGCTCGACGACGCCGCGGTGCACCTCGATCGCTGCCTCGGGTGTCTGGCCTGCGAGACGGCGTGCCCGTCGGGCGTCCGCTACCGCGACCTCATCGAGCCGATGCGCGAGGCACTGGTGGCGCACCGCCCCTGGCACGCGCGCCTCCAACTGCGCGCTCTGCTGCGGGTGATGGCGTCGCCGACGCTCTTTCGCGCCGCCGCCGCGCTCGGGGCGGGGGCGAAAGCGCTCGCCCCGGTGCTGCCGGCGCGGCTGGCCACGATGGTGGGTCTGCTGCCGGCCGGGCTGCCTTCGCCGACGGCGCCGCCGGCACTGACCAGGGCGCGGGGTCCGCGCCGTGGACGCGTGGCTCTTGCGACCGGCTGCGTGCAGAGCGTGCTGCGACCGGCCATCACCGACGCCGCGATCCGCGTGCTCGCCGGGCACGGCGTCGAGGTGGTGGTGCCGCCCGATCAGGGCTGCTGCGGCGCGCTTGCCCTCCACTCTGGCGACCACGCCCACGGCGCGGCGCTTGCGACCGCACACCTACGGCGCTTCCCCGCCGACGTGGACGCCGTGCTCTCGACGGCCGCCGGCTGTGGCTCGTCGATGAAGACGACACACGCCGGCCGCGCGCCGGTGCTGGACGTGCTGGAGTATCTCGACCGCCTCGGCCTGGTGGCGCCGCTGGCGCTGGCCTCGCCCACGCGCGTCGCTTACCAGGACGCCTGCCACCTCGCACACGCGCAGCAGGTGACGGCAGCGCCGCGGCGGCTGCTGGCCGCCGTCGACGGCCTGACGCTGACGCCGATCGCCGACAGCGGCCTCTGCTGCGGGTCGGCGGGGCTCTACAACGTCGAGCAGCCCGATTTGGCGGCCGAACTCGGGCGCCGCAAAGCCGCCGCCATCGCCGCGTCGGGCGCCACGCTGGTGGTCTCGGCAAATATTGGCTGCCTCACGCAGCTCCAGGCGTCAATGTCCATCGCCGGGCACCCCGTCGCGGTCGCCCACGTCGTCGAACTGCTCGACATGGCGTCGCCGCAACGTCGCGGGCCACAATAGCGCATGCGCCTCCATCTGGATTACGGCAGCGACGGTCTGCCGGTGGACGTCCCCGACGACCGCACCGTGGTCGTCGCGCCGCGTCACACACGAGCCGTCGCCGACCCCGGTGCGGCGCTCGCCCAGGCGCTGCGCCATCCCACCGCCGGACCGCCGCTCTCGTCGCTGGTCGCCGCCGGGCAGCGCGTGGCCATCTCGGTTTGCGACGTCACGCGGGCGCAGCCGCGCCAGATGATGCTCGAGGCGCTCTTCGCCGCGCTGCCGCAGGTGCGTGAGTCCGACGTCACCATCCTGGTCGCCACCGGCACGCATCGCGCCAACACGCCGGAGGAACTGGCGCGCATGCTGGGGCCCGACATCGTGGCCCGCTACCGCGTCGTCAATCACGACGCCCGCGACGAGGCCTCGCTGGTCGATGCCGGCACGACCTCGACTGGGGTCCCGATCCGGCTTCACCGCGAGTGGATGGGCGCCGAGGTCCGCATCACCACCGGCTTCGTCGAGCCGCATTTCTTCGCCGGCTTCAGTGGCGGCCCGAAAATGGTGGCGCCGGGGCTGGCCGGGCTGGCCACGACGCTCGTGCTGCACGACGCCCGCCACATCGGCCATGCCAACGCGGTCTGGGGCATCACCGCCGGCAACCCGGTGCACGACGACGTGCGCGAGATCGCGACCCTCACCGGCGTGACCTTCGCCATCGACGTGGCGCTCAACCGTGATCAGGCGATTACGAAGGTGTTCGCCGGCACGCTGCTCGACGAACACGCCGCCGCGTGCGCCTACGTGAAGGAGACGGCGATGTGTCCGGTGGACGGACTCTTCGACGTGGTGCTCACGACCAACTCCGGCTATCCGCTCGACCAGAACCTCTACCAGGCGGTGAAGGGGATGTCGGCGGCAGCTTGCATCGTGAAGCCGGGCGGCACCATCGTGTGCGCGGCGGAATGCCGCGACGGCGTGCCCGATCACGGCCCCTACGGCCGGTTGCTACGCCAGCGCCGCTCGCCCGCCGAGCTGCTCGAGATGGTCGAGGAGCCGGGATTCGCCGAGCAGGACGCCTGGCAGGTGCAGGTGCAGGCGCTCATCCAGCGCAAGGCGCGAGTGCTCGTCAAGGCCGATGGGCTGACGCACGAGCAGCTGCGGCAGGCGCACTTCGAACCGGTGACCGACGTGGCGATGGCAGTGCGCGAAGCGCTCGGCCAGGCCGGCCCCGGCGCCACGCTCGCGGTGCTGCCGCACGGGCCGCAGACCATTCCCTACGTCGTGGCGCCCGCCGTCGTGCCGGTCTGACGACGCCGCTCAGGCGTCGATGCGGATCTGGCGCGTCCACTGCGCGTTGTCTTCGCGTCCGCTGGCGATCTCGGCGTCGCGCTCGGCCTTGGTGGGCTGCACCTTGCCGCTGGCGTCGATGGCGCGCGACACCACCGTATGAGTACCCGGCGCCAGGGTCGGCGTGGTGAACGACCACAGTACCCAGCCGAAGCGACCGCGATTCGGGAGACGCCGCGCCGCCTCGGGCAACGGATCGATCGTCGCCGCCCGCCATGGGCCGCCGTCCACGGCAACCTCGACCGCCTCGATTGGCGCCTGTCCGCCCCAGGCCGGGCCGGCGATCCGGTAGTGCCAGTCGGCGCCCTGCCTGGTGCGTGTCACGCGCGCCACGACCGACTTCAGACGGTTCTTCGAGTTCGACGTGTCGATCCACATCGGCCCGTCAGGCGTCGCCACCGAGCGCAGCGACAGGTAGTTGCGCACCTGGTGCTGGCCCTCGTAGCGGCGGTCGAGCACCTCGATGCGTCCGAGCCACTTGACCTGTGTCATGCCGTACCACCCGGGCACGAGCAGGCGCACGGGGAAGCCCAGGTCGCGCGGAATCGGCTGTCCGTTCAGCGCAAAGGCCAGCATGGTGTCGGGATGGAGCGCGTCGAGCAGGTGGATGGCGCGGCCGTGCGGCGCGCTGTACTCGCGGTTGCCAGCCTGGAACTTCTTTTCCTTCTCGATATCGAGGCCGAGGAACAGCACTTCGCGGGCGTCGGAGGTGACGCCGGCCTCCTCCAGAATCGACTTCAGGCCGACGCCGGTCCAGATCCCGTTCGAGAGGAGACCGGCCATCCGATTGGCCCGCGTCGAGTTGCCGGAGCATTCAAGCGTCACGGCTTCGTCGCGCCGGCCGCGCCGGGCCTTGAGCTGGTCGAGCGTGAACTCGAGCGGAGTCCTGACGCTTCCGCCCACGCGCAGCCGGTAGGTCGCGGCATCGACCTCGGGCGAGGTCGTCTGGGCGAAGGCGTAGTGGTCGTCGTGGGGAGTGGTCCAGCTCGTGAGGGTCCTCAGATCCACGCAGCGCACACGCGGAGTCGCTTCCGACGCCAGAATCCGGAACGCGTCGGTGTAATCGGTGAGCGTCACCATTTCCTCGCCCGGCTGCGCCGCCCAGGCCGACTCGGGAATGCCCAACGAGGCCAGCCAGGCCAGGCCGGCGGCACTCTGCGCGATCATCTCTCTGCGGGTGGACTGGCTCACGGTGTCTCCTCAGCCAGAGATGTTACCGCGCCGGAACGCGACTAGACTCTCGTCGCATGGACCGACGTCATTTCCTGCAGACCTCAGCCTTGGGCGGCGCGGCGCTGGTCGCCAGCCAGTCGGCGTGCGCGCCGACCGCGCCGGCGGCGCCACCGGGGGCGACCGCGGCCGCCACCAGCACCGGCACCGAGCCGTTCGAACTGCATGAGGCGACGCTCGACGGCCTGCAACAGGCGATGGCAGACGGGCGGCTGACGTCGCGCCGCATCACCGAGCTGTACCTCGCGCGCATCGAGGCGCTGAACCAGCAAGGCCCGGAGCTGCGGGCGATCATCGAGGTGAATCCCGAGGCGCTTGCCGTTGCCGACGCCCTCGACGCCGAGCGGAAGGCCGGCCGGGTGCGCGGACCGCTGCACGGCATCCCGATCGCGCTCAAGGACAACATCGACACCCACGACCGGATGACGACGACCGCGGGCTCGCTGGCGCTGGCCGGGTCGATTCCGCCGGCCGACAGCACCGTGGCCGCGAAGCTGCGCGCCGCCGGCGCCGTGCTGCTCGCCAAGGCGAACATGAGCGAGTGGGCCTACTGGCGCGGCCTGAACGCGTCGAGCGGCTGGAGCGCCCGCGGCGGCCAGTGCCGCAATCCCTACGCGCTTGATCGCACGCCCTGCGGGTCCAGTTCCGGGTCTGGCGTCGCTACCGCCGCCAGCCTCGCGGCGCTCACCATCGGCACCGAAACGGGCGGTTCGATCATGTGCCCGGCGTCCATCAATGGCGTGGTCGGCGTGAAGCCCACCGTGGGCTTGTGGAGCCGGGCCGGCATCATCCCGATCTCGCACTCCCAGGACTCGGCCGGCCCGATGACGCGCACGGTGCGCGACGCCGCGATCGTCCTGGGCGCGGTGTGCGGCGTGGACCCGCGCGATCCGGCCACCTCCGCCAGCGCCAGACGCTTCCACGCCGACTACACCCGCTTCCTCGATCCGGCTGGCCTCAAAGGCGCGCGGCTGGGCGTCGTGCGAAACATCCCCGGCTTCGACGACCGCGTCATGGCGCTCTTCAATCAGGCCGCGAGAGACCTCGAAGCGGCCGGCGCCATCCTCGTCGATCCGGCGAACCTGCCCAACCTGGACGCCGGCAGCGTCTTCCAGACCCTGCCGATGGTGGTGCTGAACTACGAGTTCAAGGCCAACATCAACGCCTACCTCGCGAGCCTCGGTCCGAACGCGCCGGTGAAGACGCTGGCCGAGCTCATTGCGTTCAACGACGCTCACCGCGACCAGGAACTCGTCTACTTCGGCCAGCAACGCCTGGTCATCTCGGAGGCCACCTCCGGGCTCGACGCGCCCGAATACCTGCAGGCGGTGGCCGCCGTTCAGCGCCACACGCGCCAGGACGGCATCGACGCGCTGATGGACCAGCATCAGCTCGACGCCATCATCGCGCCGACGACCGGGCCGGCGTGGCTCATCGACCACATCCGCGGCGACCGCTTCGACGGCGGTGACAGCGCCGGCACGGCGGCGATTGCCGGCTATCCCGACATCAGCGTCCCGATGGGCCTGGTCGCCGGCCTGCCGGTCGGCCTCTCATTTTTCGGCCGCGCCTGGAGCGAGCCGACGCTGCTGAAGGTCGCCTACGCCTACGAACAGGCGACCAAACGCCGGGCGCCTCCCACCTACGTGGCCACGCTCGGCTGATCCGCCGTCTTACGGGGTGGCCTTCGCCGCCTCTTGAAGCATCGGCGTCACCCCCAGGTGGTGCAGCACGAAGGCGTAGATATCGGCGGTGCTCTCGATCTGCTTCTTCGTGTTGCTGGCGCCGTGGCCGCTCTTGGTGTCGATGCGGATGAGCACCGGCGCCGGGCCGCCCTGGCGGGCCTGCAGGGTCGCGGCGTACTTGAAGGAATGCGCCGGCACCACGCGGTCGTCGTGGTCCGCCGTGGTCACGAGCGTGGCGGGATACCTGGTCCCCGCCTTGAGGTTGTGGAGCGGCGAGTAAGCGTACAGCGCCTTGAATTCGTCGGCGTTCTCGCTCGACCCGTAGTCGGCAATCCAGTTCCAGCCGATCGTGAAGGTGTGGAAGCGCAGCATGTCCATCACGCCGACCTGCGGGATGGCGACGGCAAAGAGATCCGGCCGCTGGTTCATCACCGCGCCCACGAGCAGGCCGCCGTTCGAGCCACCCAGCATCGCCAGCTTCGGCGTCGACGTGTAGTTGTTCGCGATCAGCCACTCGGCGGCGGCGATGAAGTCGTCGAACACGTTCTGCTTCTTGAGTTTCGTGCCGGCCTCGTGCCAGGCTTCGCCGTATTCGGCGCCACCGCGCAGGTTGACCGAAGCGTAGACGACGCCCTGTTCGAGCAGCGCAATACGCAGGGCGCTGAACGCCGGCGGCGTGTTGACGTTGAAGCCGCCGTAGCCGTACATCAGCGTCGGGTTCTGTCCGGTCTTCTGCAGGCCCTTCCTGTAGGTGAGGAACATCGGCACCCGGGTGCCGTCCTTGCTGGTCACGAAGACCTGTTCGACCTCGTACTGCCCGGCCGCAAAGCCAGGAATCTGCACCTCGCGGAAGACCGACGACTGCGCCGTCGCCACGTCGTAGCTGAAGATCGTGGGCGGGTAGTTGAACGACGTGAAGGTATAGAAGACGCGGGTGTCGTCGCGGCGGCCGCCGAGTCCGGCGACCGTGCCTGGTCCGGGCAACGTGATCTCGTGCTCCTGCTTCCCGGTCAGGTCGAACACGTACGAGCGCGAGGTCACGTCCTTCAGGTAGTTCGCAAACAGCTTGCCGCCGCCGGTCGAGACGCCGTCGAGCGGCTCGGGCCGCTCCGGCAGCACATCTTTCCACGCTGATTCGCCCGGGGTCTTCGGATCGAACAGGAACACGCGGCCGTTCGGCGCCTGGCGGTCGGTGTAGACGAGGAAGGTGGCGCCGATGTTGTCGATGACCGTGAAGGTGTCGTCGCCGATCTCGCCGACGATCGGCCTGAACGCCGTGTCCTTCGAGGCGAGGTCACGATAGAAGACGGCGTTGCCCTTCTTCCCTTTGCCGCGATCGGAGACGGTAAGGATGAGGAAGCGCTCGTCTTCGGTGACCTCCACCGTGTGGAAGCGTTCGGGGTTGGCCGGATCCGAGAAGATCTTCTCGTCGGCGGCTTGCGCCGTGCCGACGCGGTGGAAGTAGACCTCGTGGTTGACGTTCTTCGCCGAGAGATCCTTGCCGCCGGTCGGCGCCGGATAGCGGCTGTAGAAGAAACCGTCGCCGGCCCAGGCCGCGCCCGACACCTTCACCCACTGCACGACGTCCTCGCGCGGCTGCCTGGTGGCCACGTCGAGCACGCGGTACTCCATCCAGTCGGAGCCGCCCTGCGACAACCCGTAGACGGCGAGCGCGCCGCTATTCGACACGCTGAACATCGCCAGCTTGGTGGTGCCGTCGGGCGAGAGCGTGTTGGGATCGAGCAGCACCGACGGCGCCCCGTCGAGTCCCTGCTGCGTGTAGATCACGGCCTGGTTCTGCAGCCCGTCGTTCTTGCTGAAGAAGTAGGTGCTGCCGCGGCGTTCCGGGGCGCTGAACTTCGGGTAGTTGAAGAGCTGCTCGAGCCGGCTCGTGAGCGCCGGGCGGAACGGGATGGTCGCCAGATGCGCGAAGGTGACCGTGTTCTGCGCCTCGACCCACGCGGCCGTCTCGGCGGAAGTGTCGTCTTCGAGCCAGCGGTACGGATCGGGCACCGTCACGCCGTGGTAGGCGTCGACGTGATCGACCGTCTTCGTGGTCGGGTAGGTCATCTTCGGCGGCTCCGGCGACGAACAGGCCGACGCGGCAACCAGGCACGCCGCGGCAAGTGGCAGTCGAGACATGGCGCGCCCCTCACCGCTGGCCACGGTAGCCCGGCCCGCGCAGGGCGCGACCGGGCCGCTCGGCGGTGATGGCCCCGTTGGCCACCACGGCCTTGCCGTTCACGAACACGTGCCGCATGCCGGCGGAGTACTTGTTCGGCTGCTCGAACGTCGCGACGTCTTTCACGGTGGCGGGATCGAACACGACCAGGTCGGCGAACATGCCGGGACGGACCAGACCCCGGTCGGCGATGCCCACACGAATCGCCGCCTGCGAGGTGGCCTTGCGCACGGCCTCTTCGAGCGTCAGCACGCCGTCCTCACGCACGTACTTGGCCAGCACGCGGGTGAAGGTGCCCCAGGCGCGCGGGTGCGACTTCGATGCCGAGAGCGGCCCATCTTCGGCGCGGGCGCCAGAATCGGTGTCGAAGGACACCCACGGCGTCTTCATCACGGCCACCACGTCGTCTTCGCGCATGATCGAGATGATGACCGACGACTCGGCCTTGTCGGCGATGACGAGGTCGATGGCGGCGTCGCGCGGGTCCCTTCCCATCGCTGTGCCGATGTCGACGAAGTTCATCCCTTCGTACTTGCGGAGCGTGGGATCGAGCACCGAGCTCAGCATCACGCCGGCCGGGCCGCCCGACCCGTACCACTGGTTCTCGAAGGCGGCGTTCGGGTCGTCCATGTCGCGTTTCACGCGCGCCCGCGTCTCGGGCTCCTGGAGGCGCTTCAGCATGGCGTCGGTGCCGCCCTCGCGCACCCACACCGGCAGGCAGGCGTCGAGCCCGTTCGAGGCGCGGTCGTAGGGATAGATGTTGGCCGAGACGCGCAGCCCCTTGACGCGCGCCGCCGCCAAGCGGCGCCGCACCACGGGCCTCTTGCCCCAGTTGGCCTTGTAGGCCGTCTTCAGATGCCAGATTTCGGCCGGGATGTTCGCCTGCTCGGCGATGGTGAGCACCTCCTGCACCGACTCGAAGACCTTGTTGCCCTCCGATCGCTGGTGCGTGATGTAGATGCCGCCGGACGCTGCCGCCGTCTTTGCCAGCGCCACGAGTTCTTCGGTGGTCGAGAAGCGGTTGGGGATGTACTGCAGCGACGAGCTGACGCCGAGCGCCCCGTCGGCCATCGCCTGGGCCACCAGCGCCTGCATCTTCGCGATCTCGTCGGCGGTCGCGACCCGGTCGGCCTTGCCGATGACGTAGTCGCGCAGGCCGCCGGAGCCCACGAAGGTGCCGAGGTTCACCGCGCTCTTCGCCGTCTCCAGCTTCGTGAAGTACTCAGCCAGCGTGCGGAAGTCCTGCGGCACCTTGAAGAACTCGTAGCTGGCCTTGCGGTCGGCCACCATCTGGTCGTTCACCGGCGCGATCGACACGCCCTCGCCGGTGATCTCGGTCGTGATGCCCTGCGTGATCTTGCTCGCCACGCGGCTGTCGACGAGCACGTTGAACTCCGACTGGCCCAGCAGGTCGATGAAGCCCGGTGCCACCACCTGGCCGGCGGCATCGATGCGCGTGGCGGCCTCGGCCGCCGACAGATTGCCGATGGCGGTGATGCGGTCGCCGGTGATGCCGACGTCCGCCACGAACCACGGCGCGCCGGTGCCGTCGACGACCCGGCCGTTAGCGATGACGACATCGAAGCGCGGCCCCGCCGGCGCCTGGGCGGCCGGTGCCGGGCCGGGGGCAGGGGTGCCGGGCGCGCCTCCACACGCGGCCGACAGGGCCACCGCTCCCACCAGACCGGCCAGAACCACTCGCGTGCGCATGATCATGCCGCGATTGTAACGGGGTCTGTCACGGTCACCATATGTCTTCGGTGACAGACCCCGAAGACAACTGGGCGGGCCGCTACACTTGCACCGGGATGCTGCTGCGTCGCGCGCTTGCGGTCGTGCTCGCCCTCGGCGCGCTGGCGCTGCCGGCGGCCGGCCAGGCGCCGGACGCGACGCGGCCCTTCCTGGGCGTGACGCTGACCGACCGCACCTTCACGACACCGCGCCCGGCGCGAATGCTGGTCGCCCAGGTGGACTTGACCGCCCCGGGCATCCGCGTCACCGTGACGCCGCCGGGCGGCGCCCGCGAGACGGTGCGCGAGACCACCCGCGCATTTCTCGAACGCAGTGGCGCGCAACTGGCGGTGAACGCCCACTTCTTCCTGCCGTTCCCTTCCGACGAGGATGAGGTGTGGCTCATCGGCCTGGCCGCCTCGGCTGGCCGAATTTACTCGGCGTTCGAGCGCCCGTCGCAGAGCTTCGCGATCGTGGCCGACGCGCCGGCCCTCGTCTTCGATCGCCGCCATCGGGCCCGCATCGTGCCGAAGCAACCGGGCGCCGAAGCCACCAGGGTGCGTGGCCGCGGCCGCATCTGGCACGCCGTCGCCGGGTCGGCGCAGATTGTGACCAGCGGCGCCGTCACGATCCCGGTCTATCGCGACGACGCGCATCCCACGGGCACGCTCACGCCAGGTCCGGATGGCCGTTACGACCACCGGCGGTCGTGGTACGACCTGGTCACGGCGCGCACAGTCGTCGGCCTGTCGCGCAACCGCAAGGTCCTGACGCTCACCACCGTGGACGGCCGTGTGGGCGTATCGGGGCTCACGCCACGCGAGATCGCGGAGATGCTCGTGCGCGAGTTCGGCGTGTGGGACGCGCTCAACCTCGACGGCGGCGGTTCCACCACGATGGCGTGGCGCGATCCGGCCACCGGGCTGGCGGCGCTGCTCAACGCGCCATCGGACGGCGTGGATGGCCGCCGCGTCGGCAGCAGCCTTGCCGTGTTCGCGCGCCCGGTGCCTACTGCGGGGGCGAAGGGGCCGCGGCCGTGAGGTCCACGTAGCCGACCCCGTCGCGCACGGTGAGCCTGGTGCCGAACGGCGCCGAGAGCGTCGAGACGTCGTTCAGGATCTTCTGCGCCAGCGGCGCATCGGCGAGCATCGGCCGGCCGCGCACCTGGCGCGGCGCCCCGAATCCGAGGCCGATCGGGTGCAGCGCCAGTTCCACCAGCCGATCGCCGTCGAATCGGGCCATCGCCACCACCGATTCCCAGATGAGCCGGTTGGCCGGGAAGCCGGCCTTGTCGTTGTCGTAGCGGCGGTTGAGATAGTCGTTGGGCTGCCCGTCGACGCCGAGGCGCTGCTCCTCGTAGTTGTCGGTCGGATAGCGCAGCAGCGTCTCGTTCTGGAAGACGAAGTCGCCGAGGCTGTAGAGGATCGGCTTGTCTTTGTAGAGCTCGATGCCACGCAGCACGTGCGGTCCGTGGCCCACGAACATGTCGGCGCCGGCATCGACCATCGCCCGCGCGAAGGTGGGCAGGAACATCGCCGGCTCGGTCACGCCGGCGCGGCCCGACTCGTGCGCGTGAATCGTGACGATCACGTAGTCGGCCAGCGTCGCGGCGCTCTTCACCACCGCCGCGATCTCCGCCACGTCGCCCGGGTTCGGCTCGGTGCGGATGCCGGGTGTCGGCCCCGCCACGAAGCGCCGCCCCACGAAGTTCAGCACCTCGCCGGCCCCCGCGGGACGTCCCGCGATCTCGCCCGCCGCCAGCCGCAGCTGCTCGAATCGCTCCGGCGTCACGACGTAAGTCGTCGTGAAGCGCAGCGGGCTGAGGCCCGGACGCGCCGGCACGTCGCCGCGCGTCGTGCCGGCCCGCGAGTGATCGGGAAAGGTCGACGACACCGAGATGAGCGCCACGCGGCCCCTCGCGGTTTCGAGGAACTTGGCTTCGCGCGCCTCGGCCAGGCTCTGGCCCACGCCAGCGGCGACGATGCCGGCCTCCGCCACGTACTTCTGCGTGAGGCGCATGCCTGCCACGCCGTAGTCGCCGGTGTGGTTGTTGGCGAGGGCGCCGAGGTCGAAGCCCGCCCACGCCAGGTCTTTCGCGAGTGCCGGCTCGGCCCGCATGTAGGTGCCGCCGCTCTCGTTCATCGGATACATCTCGAAGTCATGGAAGAGCATCTCGATGTTGGTGAACGCCGCATCGGCCCCGCGCACCAGCGCGATGAGCCGCGTGAAGGCCGGCTCCGTGTAGACCGACAGCTTGCGGGTGATGATCGAATCGCCCGTGAGGGCGAAGGTCATGCCGGCGGGCTGGGGCTGGGCGAGCAACCGGTCGCGGCTGTCGGCCGCCCACAGGCCGAACCCGGCCAGCCACACCAGCGCCATCACAAGTCGCGGCCTCATCACGGTCTCCTCCCGCCGCGCCGGGCGCGACCAGTCATCCGGGGCGATGCTACTCCATGAACTTGCGAATCGTGTTGCCGAACGACTCCCGCCCGGTGGCCGGGTCGTAGACGATGACCGGCATGAAGCGGCCGCGGATCTTCTGCGGATTGGCGCGGGCGTAACCCATGAGCGTCTCGGCGAGGCCGACCTTGTGGGCCGACACCTCGCCGTCGTGCGGATACGACGTGAAGAGATCGGTGAGGGCCACCGGCCACGGCGCGCCGCGCAGCAGGCCGTCGACCACGGCGCCTTTGAGCACGTTGTGCGAGAAGTTGAAGAAGAACGACAGCGGCGAGTAGCGCGTGGCGGTCGGACGGAACGCCTCGAACTCGTCGCGCAGCCGCTCGCGGTGCGCCAGCAGCAGCTCACGCGCGCGTGAGCGCTCGGCTTCGTGGGGAATGAGCGTCGTGAACGGCGCGCCGACGAACGCTCGGGCATCGGGTGTGAGCCCGTTCAGCAGCGCTTCGACGACGCGGTCGCGCCCGGGCCCGAACTGTCCAGCCTCGGTCAGGCGCGCGTACTCCTCGGCCGCGCCGGCCACCGCGAAGCACAGCCACGGATAGTCGGCCACGTTGTCGTCGCGCATCTTGATGGTGTCGCGCGCGTAGGTGGCCTCGAACCCGAAGCGCAGGTGCGAGCCCATGGCGGCACAGTGCTGCAGCGCCGTGCGGCTGCGGCGCTGCGCGCCGAGGGTCCGCACCTTCTCGAGCAGCAGGTCGTAGCCGTGCTCCTGCAGCTCGTAGTGCGCGGTGGCGATGAGCGCCAGGCCTTCGGCGTCGTCGCAGAAGCGCTGCCCGCTGCCGCCCGCGCCCTGCACCTTGCCGAGCAGCGCGTCCACGAGGGCCAGGTGCTCCTCCGGGCGTCCTTCGTCCCAGGCGCGCAGCGACAGCATCGCCAGCAGGTACATGAGGTAGTAGTCGAGCAGGATGGCGAGCGCCCCGCGATCGGGCCGCTGGCCGCCGCGCAGCCGCATGATGTAGTTCAGCACGTCGACGGCGATCGTGTCGTCGTTGACGCGGTCGGCCATGCCGTCCCAGTCGTTGAGCGCGTGCAGGCCTTCTTCGGTGCGGGTGCGGCCGTCGTAGTCAGCCACCGCCAGACTCAGATCGAAGCGCCGCGCGCCGACGTGCCAAACGTGCGTGCGCATGCCCTCGCGCAGCCGCAGCAGCGCATGCTCGAGCGTGCGGCCGTCGGCCGAGAACGCCAGGATGTCGGGGCGCACGTCGATGAGGCCGTCGACGAGCTGACACACATCCGCGAAGGGCACGGCGGGCGGACGGGGCATGGGACGGGCGGCCGGGGAGGTGGACATGAAGTGACGCGCAGCTGCCCGCATTATCTCGTCTGCATGGCGCCAGGTGAAGTGCCGCCGTGTCCCGTCCGATACACCGACGTCGGGAGGCCCATGTTAGGCTGACCCAAGCCTCCCCCCAAGGGGTGCCCATGTTCGTTCGGATTCTGCCGCTCGTCGTTGCGGCTTTCATCGCGGCTCTTCCGTCCACCGCTCACGCGCAACTCCGGGCCCGCCTGCTGGCGAGCGGGTTCAACCGGCCCAATGGCATCGTCTTCGATCCGGTCGTGGCCGGCGCCATCCACGTCGTCGATCAGGCAGGCACGATCCGCGTGTTCCTGAACGGCACCCCGCGGGCCACCCCGTTTCTCGACCTGAGCGCCATCGTCTCGACGGGCGGCGAACAGGGCCTGCTCGGCATGGCGTTCCCACCGGATGCCGCGGCCAGCGGGCGCGTGTTCGTGCACTTCACCGACAAGAACGGCGCCGGCAACTCCGTGGTGGCGCGCTTCACCCGCAGCGCCGGTGACCCGCTGGTGCTCGACCCGGCCTCACGCTTCAACCTGCAATGGCCGGCCGCCGGCAGTGGGCGTCAGGGCTTCATCACGCAGCCCTACGCCAACCACAACGGCGGCCACCTCGCCTTCGGCCCCGACGGCTATCTCTACATCGGCATGGGCGATGGCGGCGCCGGCGACGACCCGCCGAACAACGCGCAGACGCCGGGCACGCTGCTCGGGAAGATGCTGCGCATCGACGTCGCCGGCAATCCGCCCAACGGCTACTCGATCCCGCCGACCAATCCGGTCTTCCCCGTCGCCGGGGCCCTGCCCGAGATCTGGTCCTTCGGGTTGCGTAATCCGTGGCGCTACAACTTCGACGACGTCGGCGCCGGGGCCACCAACGCGCTCTTCATCGGCGATGTCGGTCAGGGCGATCGTGAAGAGCTCAACATCGAACCGGCCGGTCAGGGCGGACGCAACTACGGGTGGCGGGTCTTCGAAGGCACGCTCGAGAACACCCGCGTCGTCGCCCTTGGTCCGGCCTACCTTCCATTGCAGAGCCCGGGCTTCGAATACACGCACGCCGTCGGCCAGGCGATTACGGGCGGCTTCGTGTATCGCGGCTCGGCGCTCGGCGTCGCCTACCGCGGCCGCTACTTCTACGCCGACTGCGTGCAGGGCAAGATCTTCTCGCTGCCGTGGGTACTCGACAGCGGCACCGGCGAAGCCGTCGTCGGCCCCAACACCGACCACACCGTGGAAATGGGCGGTCCCTTCCAGTGCATCGGGGCCTTCGCGCGCGACCCGAACGGCGAGCTCTACTTCATGGATTTCGGCTACTCGGCCAGCAATACCGGCCGGGTCTTCGTCATCGAGGAAGGCGGCGCCATCGCGCCCGGCGCGCCGACCAACCTGGCGGCCACCGTCACCGGCAGCACCGTGAACATCACCTGGGCGGCGCCCGCTTCGGGCGGCGCACCCACGAGCTACCGCCTCGAAGCCGGCACCGCGCCGGGTCTCACCGACATCACGACGTTCCCGACGACCACGACCAGCCTCGCCGTCGGTGGCGTTCCGGTGGGCCAGTACTTCGTGCGAGTGCGGGCCCTGAACGACGTCGGCGTGTCGGCCGCCACGAGCGACCTCACGATCAACGTCGGCTGCACACCGCCGCTGGCGCCAACGACCTTCACCGGGTCGGCCTCGGGCAACACCGTCACCCTCAACTGGAACGTCGCGGCCGGCACGGTCCAGACGGTGATCGAGGCCGGCTACGGGCCCGGCTCGACCGCCCTCACGATTGCCTCGGGCGGCAACGGCGCCGTCTTCCCCGGGGTTCCGGCTGGCACCTACTACGTGCGGACCCGCGCGCAGAACGCCTGCGGCCTGAGTCCGCCGTCGGTCGAGCGCATCGTCACCGTCCAGTAACGGCAGACGCAGATCACGGGCCGGCCGCGCCGGCCGGCCTGTGATACCGTCCGCTCCGTGCGGCCTCTCGCGCTCGTCCTGATGCTGGTGCTTGGCGCAGGATCGGCCAACCGCGAGTTCCAGCCCGCCACACCGGCCAGGTTCGATCCGGCGCGCTTCGAGGCCGAGATCGCCGCCTTCGAGGCCGACGACCGCACCTCTCCGCCGGCAACCGGCGCCACGCTCTTCGTCGGCAGCTCCAGCATCCGCTACTGGGACGTCGCCGGCGCCTTCCCGGCCCTGCGCACGATCCGCCGCGGCTACGGCGGCTCACACGTCTCCGACACCCTCCACTTCGCCGACCGCCTGATCGTCCGCTACCGTCCGGCGCTGGTCGTCTTCTACGCCGGTGACGCCGACGTGGCGGCCGGCAAAGACGCCGCCACCATCGCGTCCGACACGCTGGCGCTGGTCGCCCGTGTGCACGAGGCGCTGCCCTCGACGCCGGTCGTCGTCATCGGCACCAAGCCGAGCCCGCTGCACTGGACGCACATGCCCGCCATCCGGGCCGCCAATCGGCTGGTGCGGGAGGGCCTTGCTGCCGATCGACTGGCGGCGTACGTGGATGTCGAAGCCGCCCTGCTCGGACCCGACGGCCAGCCGCGCACGGACTGCTACACCGAGAATCGCCTCAACCTGAACGATCGAGGCTACGAGGCGTGGACGACGGCCGTGCGCCCCACCGTCGAGCGCCTAGCGGCGCGGCCCTGAGCGGCGCGGAGCGGGCCGGGCCGACTCACCCGCTCGACGGCGCGGCGATGCTGGCGCCCGCTTGACGTGCGCACCGCTTGCGGGAGCGACGCCCAGAAAGATCACGTGGCGCGGTCCGCCGGCCGCCAGCCGTGCCCGCACCCGCACGACCTCCACGCTGAAGCCGGCCCAGCGCAGGCGCTGCTCGAACTTGCGGTCTTCCCACGCCGACCACACCGCCACGACGCCGCCCGGCGTCACCGCGTCGCGCAGCGTCGTCACGCCGCCGTTGCCGTAGAGCCATTGATTGCCGGTGGTGGTGAAGGCGTCGGGCCCGTTGTCGATGTCGAGCAGCACCGCATCGAAGCGGCCGCGAGCGCCGCGCAGCACCGCCGCGACATCGCCCACCTCGACACGCACGCGCGGATCGCGCAGGGGATGCTCCGCCAGTGGACCGAGCGGCCCCTGGTTCCAACCGACGACGCCGGGCACGAGTTCGGCGACCACGACCGTGGCGGCAGCCGGCACGTGCGCCAGCGTCGCCCGCAGCGTAAAGCCCATGCCGAGGCCGCCCACCAGCACCCACGGCGCGTCGCGGCCGCTGAGATGGGCGCAGCCGCGCGTGGCCAGCGCTTCTTCGGAGCCGTGCATGCGACTCGACATCAGCGGCTTGCCACTGGCGAAGATCACGTACTCGCTGTCGCGGCGCATGAGGGTCATCTCATCGCCGGCGGGCGTGGAGGTGCGGCCGAGAAGCTCCCAGGGTTGCATGCGCGATGGACGTGCAGGGCGGCCGCGCGGCGCGCGGCGAATGCACGAGTCTATCGCAGGCGCCGATGACGCCCACGTTTGGCGAAAGCGGTTTACATCCGCCGGTGACTTGGCTATGGTTACCGCGCTTCGCGTCTTCGCGTCTTCGTAAACTCGGCGGCTGGGGAAACCATGCAGGTCATTCCGGTAACGGCGGTGCATCGCGGCTTCGGGACCACTACCCGGCGTGATGCCTGGTGGGCAACACCACTGGCGGTGTTCGTCGGCTTGTCGGCGTTTGTGGGGTATGCGACCTGGGCGGCCTTCCAGGGCGATCACTACACCTACGGTCCGTATCTGTCGCCTTTCTATTCGCCGGAACTCTTCGGCGACTCGCCGCACGCGTGGTTCGGACCGAAGCCCGCTGCCTGGCCTGGCTGGCTGCCGTTTTCGCCGGCGCTGCTCATCCTGCCGTTTCCAGGCCTCTTCCGCTTCACCTGCTACTACTACCGTGGCGCCTATTACAAGGCGTTCTGGGCCGATCCGCCGTCGTGCGCGGTGGGCGAGCCACGCAAGAGCTACTGGGGTGAGCATTCCTTTCCGCTCATCCTGCAGAACGCGCATCGCTTCTTCATGTGGGTGGCGCTGGTCTTCATCGCCTTCCTGGCCTACGACGTGTGGCTGGCGTTGTGGTTCGACAACCCGAGAGCGCCGGGCGGCAAGGAGTTCGGCGTCGGCGTCGGCACCATCGTGCTCGGCGTCAACGTGGTGCTGCTGGCCGGCTACACCTGGGGCTGTCATGTGCTGCGTCACGTGGTCGGCGGACGGCTCGACGAGATGTCGAAGTCGCCGGCCTGCGACATGGCCTACGCGTGTGTCTCGGGCCTCAACGGGCGGCACCAGCTGTTCGCCTGGTGCAGCCTGTTCAGCGTGATGTCGTCGGATCTCTACGTGCGCCTCTGTTCGATGGGCGTGCTCACGGACCTGAGGATTCTGTAGATGCCCGCGACGCAGACATACAGCTACGACGTGCTCGTCGTGGGCGCGGGGGGGGCTGGACTCCGGGCAGCCATCGAAGCGGCGGGCACCGGCGTCTCGGTGGGCCTCATCTGCAAGTCGCTCCTCGGCAAAGCCCACACGGTGATGGCCGAAGGCGGCATGGCCGCGGCGATGGGCCACAACGACGACCGCGACAACTGGAAGGTCCACTTCGCCGACACCATGCGCGGCGGCCAGTATGTGAACAACTGGCGGATGGCCGAAATCCACGCGAAAGAAGCCCCCGACCGCGTACGCGAACTCGAAGCCTACGGCGCGGTGTTCGACCGCACACCCGATGGCCGCATCAACCAGCGCAACTTCGGCGGCCACCGCTATCCGCGCCTGGCGCACGTGGGCGATCGCACCGGGCTCGAACTCATCCGCACGCTGCAGGACCACACGATTCATCTCGGCGTCACCGTGCACATGGAGCACACGGTGATCGATCTGCTGCTCGACGACGGCCGGGCCGCCGGCGTCGTTGCTTACGACCGCGAGCGTGGACGTTTCCACACCTTCGCGGCCAAAGCCGTGATTCTGGCCACCGGGGGCGTCGGGCGCGCCTACAAGATCACGAGCAACTCCTGGGAAGGCACCGGCGACGGGCACGGCCTGGCATATCGCGCCGGCGCCGAGCTCATCGACATGGAGTTCGTGCAGTTCCACCCCACCGGGATGGTGTGGCCGCCGAGCGTGCGCGGCATCCTGGTGACCGAGGGCGTGCGCGGCGAGGGCGGCGTGCTCCGCAACAAGGACGGCCGCCGCTTCATGTTCGACGACATCCCGGAGCTGTACAAGCACCAGGTCGCAGCCGACGAGGAGGAGGGCTGGCGCTACTGCCAGGGTGACAAGAACGCGCGGCGCCCGCCCGAGCTGCTGACGCGCGATCACGTCGCG
>JANNIB010000414.1:0-6570 GCA_031404695.1 Acidobacteriota bacterium | reverse complement strand
GGCACCGTGATGCAGGACTCGAACACCAACCGCATGAGCCACAACATCTACGAGCTACTGTCGTACGCCTCGAACATCCTGACGCTGAAGGTGGGCGATGTCATCTCGGGCGGAAGTCCGGCTGGCACCAACATCGAGCGGGCCGACCCGCGCTGGATGCGCGCCGGCGACACGGCGCAGTGCGCCATCGACGGGATCGGCACGCAGGTCCACAAGGTGGTCGCCGAATAGCCCGCGGGCTGGACTGATTCGCATCCACGCCCCCGCACCGTGGCAGTGGCAGTACGACCGGAGGCTGCGGATGGGGGGCTGGACGCGGCGGCGGATGGCGCTCACAACCGCTGGCGAGCCGGTGCGTCCATCGACGATGCGTCAGTTGCTGGTGGCGGTCGCCGTGATGATTGCAGCCGTCGCCTGGCGAGTGGCCGCGCGCGAGCCCGCAAAGAACAGACGGCGGCCCGAAGGCCACCGTCTGTCCGGTGTTGCGGGTGACCTACCAGCGCGCCTGCAGACCGAAGCGCAGGAGCCGCCCCTGCAGAATCGTGACCGGCCGGCCGAGCGCCGTGCCGAACGTCTGGTTCTGGCTGAGCACCACGCCGGAGTTGAGCGCGTTGTAGGCGTCGAACTGCGGTTCGATCGAGTAGCTGCCCACCCGGAACGTCCGCTTGAGGCGGAGGTCGAGCTGATTGTGGCGCCCGAGGAAATTGGTGCCGGGCTCTATCAGCGGCACGATCACCTGGGCCTGCGTGAGCGCTACGCCCGTGAGCGCCCGGAACGTGGCGTTGTTGACATTCCAGTTAACCCGTAGCGACGGGTCCTCCGCGAGGATGGTGCCGTCGACAGTGGCGTTCCTGGCATCACCGGGGTAGCTCTGGAATGAGCCGCTGATCTGCACGGCCCAGGGGAGCGTGTAGCTGCCCGAGAGCTTGACCTGAGTCTGGAACGGCTGCGCCGTATCGTTCTGGTTGCAGAAGCGCAGGAAGTTTGGATCCTCCACCTGGCAGGTGTTGGCCACCTGCTTGCCGAGCGTGACGCCGCCAAACATGTTGACGCCCTTGAAGCGGCTCTGGAAGGTGAGGTCGTAGCCTGTGAAGACTCGCGAATTGTCTGAGGAGTTGTCGTCGAGGTTATCGACCAGGCCGAGCTTCGCAGGGTTCAGGTTGTAGATGGTGACGATGTCGCCATTATTGAGCGGGCTCGGCACCTGGAAAGGTGTGTAGTCTTCCCGGTTCACGGCCAGATTGTCGGTCCAGATCAGGTTCTTGTAGTCGCGGCGGAACGCGCTCAGGGTGAGCGACGTGCCAGAGAACACCTCGCGCTGCACGCTGAGATTCGACTCGATCTGGTACGGCCGGGCGATGCCTTCGGCCGGGCGGCGGCTCGCCCGCACGCCGAAGTTGCGATTCTGGCTGGGGCCGAGTTCGGTTCGTTCGGCGATGTCGTTGCCGTTGGTATCTGCCCACGTGCGGGTGTCGGTGTCGTAGAAGTTCGGATCGTAGGTCTCGGCAAAGCCTGTCGTATAGGAGCGCACGTACTTGCCGACCCCGAACTTCACGGCCGTCTTGCCGTCGCCCATGACGTCCCACACCGCGCCGAAGCGCGGCGACACGTCCTTCCAGCTCGGGACGTCCTTGACTTCGGCGAACGACCGGGCCGGCACGAAGTTCCCGGGCGCCACGTCACGAGCAGGAATCGAGCCATTGAAGAGTTCGAGACGTAGGCCTGGGTTGATCGTGACGCGCTTCAGCGACCACGAATCCTGAATGAAGAAAGCCGCGTCGGCGTTCATGTCGGCACGCGAGTCCTGCGGCGTGTTGTGGATGAGTACCGAATCCGGTACGCCGTTGCGGTAGCGCTGCACGAGGTCGGCGGTTTCGCGGCGCTGGCGCCAGAAGTAGCCGTTCTGGAATTGAATGCCGGTCTTCATGGCGTGCGAGCCGGTGACATACGAGATCGTGGCCATACCGAAGCGGCGAATCGGTTCGCGGTAGTAGACGCCGCCGTCGTAGGCGCCATAGAGGGTATTGAGCGTGATATCTCGCTTGGGAATCGCGTTGATGGCTTCAGGCTGCGGCTCGAGACTGTAGCTCTCGTTGTTGATGGCAAAGCCCATCTCCCAGAGCAGCTTCGAGCTGAGCGACGCGGTCCACTTGGCTTCAGCGGTGTAGTACTGCTTGGGCGAGCGGATGTCCGTGGCTTCGCCAGCGATGACCACACCGGCGCCGGCCGAGTTCTCGTGGCCGCGAAACTTGCGGATGCGGTCGAGGTAACCGGCGATCTTGTGCTTGCCGAGCTGCGTGGTCAGACGCACGACGCCGCTGCGCAGGCTGGCGTCATCCACGGCTTGGTCGCCCGACGGAGTCGTGCCTGGGAAGTTTGGCCCCTTAGGCCCCCAGCCGAAGAAGCTGTTGGCGATGTACTGGTAGACGCCCCAGTCGCGATACGAGGCAAAGAACCACAGCCGGTCTCTCTTGATCGGCCCGCCGAGCGACAAGTTCACATCCCACACCTTGTCGAGGGCGTCTGGCGCCGTGAGCCCCTTGGCGCGGGCGTCCTTGGTGTTGTCAGACTGGAAGCTGCTGTTGGCGGCAGAGAAGAACGCCGAGCCCTTGAACGTGTTGCCGCCGTCCTTGGGAATCATGTTGGCGCGCACGCCGCCGGCGGAGACTTCGGCGCTGATTGCGCTGGACTGATAGCTGACTTCCTCGAACATGGCGTCGTTGAAGTAGCTCTGCACGCTGCCATCGCCCTCGAGGCCGTTGAGGGTCATACCGTCGACCTGGAACGTGGTGTCGCGGCCGTCGGAGCCGTGAATCGTCAGGTCGCGGTTCTGCATGCCGGAGGTGCCGCCCACGTCGGGCAACGCCAGCCGGGCCCCTGCCATCAGCGCGCCCAGGGTGGGCACACTGCGGCCGGTCGGCACGGCATCGAGCACCTGGCGGCTGAGCACAACCTGCTGCACGGCGCTCTGCACGTCGACCGTCGGTGTGCCTCCTGTCACGACGATGCTCTCCTCGAGCGCACCGACTCTCAGCTCCGCGTTGATCTGGGCGGTGAAGTTGGCGGGCAGTTCGAGGCCGTCCCGCACCACGGTGTTGAAGCCGGGCAACGAGAAGGTGACCTTGTAGACGCCGGGCCGCAAGTCGACGATCTGATAGCGGCCATCGGAGTCTGTGATGGCCGTGCGGACTCTCTCGATGAGGGCCGGGCTGGAGACTTCGGCCGTCACGCCGGGCATGACGCCGCCGGAGGTGTCACGGACTGTTCCGGAGATCGCACTCTGCGCCCATGCGCCGATCGGCGACAGGGCGACACACGCCAACGCGATCCAAGCAGCCGTCCACCGCTGACGAAGAATCATGCGATCCCCCTATGTAAGGCATGCGCTTTCCAAGTGGCCAAGAGACATTCCGTGGCTCCAGCAGGGGTGGACATTACATACATGTCTACAGGGAGTCAACGCTTTGGCGCGGCGCCTCTCACCGCCGCACGTCCCAGGGCCGCTGTAAGATGCGGCGCGTGTCATTTTCCAGTGTCGTCGAGCGGCGGCGCTTCCGGTGGCGTGGCGCGATGGGCACGTGTCTGCTGGCGCCAACGGTGGTCGCGGCCAGCCTCTCGGAGCCCCTCGTGGCCGCACACTCGCGCCTGGACCTGGCCTGCGACGTGCTGGGCTGGATGACCTTCGCGTTGGGGGCGGGCCTGCGTTTCTGGGCCACGCTCTATGTCGGCGGCCGGAAGAACGAGGTTCTCGTCGACCATGGCCCGTATTCGCTGTGCCGTCACCCGCTCTACCTCGGCTCGCTGTTGCTGGGGGCATCGGGCGCGCTGTTTCTCAAGAGCCCACTGGTGACCGTCGCCGTCGGGCTCCTCGCCGCTGCCTATTGCCTGCTCACCATCCCGGCCGAGGAGGAGCACCTGTCGGCCACGCTGGGAATGCCATACCGGGAGTATCAGGCGCGCGTGAATCTGTTGTGGCCGTCGTTTCGCCGCGTCGAGACGCCGCCGCGTCTGACCATCGACGTGCACGCGCTCTACCTGGAGGCGGCGCGGGCCTCGCGATGGGTCTGGCTGCCGCTGCTTGGCGCCGGGCTCAGCCACGCGAGAGCGGCCGGCTGGTGGCCGCAGCTCTTTACATCGCTCTAGAACGCGTCATCGCTGCGGCGCGTTCGCCGCTCCGTGACTGGCGCCCGGGGCGTGCGGGGCGCGGCATACTACTTGTCGCCGGCACCGGCGAAGTGACCACCATGCAGCACAGAATCTTCAAGACCATGGTCTCGAGCGTCTACCCGCACTACGTCGAGAAGGCGAGGAAGAAAGGGCGCACGCAGGCCGAGGTGGACCTGGTCATCACGTGGCTCACGGGCTACAGCGACACGCAGCTCGCGAGGGCGCTCGAACAGGGCACCGACTTCGAGACTTTCTTCGACCAGGCGCCGTCCATGCATCCGAACACCGCACTCATCAAGGGCGTCGTGTGCGGCATCCGCGTGGAAGAGGTCGCCGATCCGCTGATGCAGAAGATCCGCTTTCTCGACAAGCTGGTAGATGAACTGGCCAAGGGCAAGCCGATGGAGAAGATCCTGCGCACGTGACTGCCGGAAGAACGCCGAGCTGCCGAACACCTGGCGGCGCCTCGGCGGTCGGGTGGTGTGGCATCATGCGGAGCGATAGACCGCCTTCTCGGGGTCGAGGCATCTGTTCTACTGCGCCAGTAGCTGAGAGCACGCAATGCCGACGCTTCCTCGCTTGGTCAGTGTAGCGACGTTCGTCATCCTCGCCTTCGCGGCTGCAGGCTGCGCGACGACGGCGGCCGACCGGCTTCGCCTGGTCACGGCTTCGGACCGACTCGCGACCGACGTGGCCGCACTGACGTTCGATCCCGGACGCGACTATGTCGTTGCCACCCGCGACGGCCGAACCACGCGCGGCAGGGTCACCACGTCCGGCGGCGCACTGGTCGTGACGGCACCAACGCTGCAGCCACGAGTGGTCCCCGACGACGAAATCGTGCTCGTCGGCATTGTCGCCGGCGCATCGAGAATGCGGCGCGGCTGGATCGGCGCCGTGGTCGGCGCGGCCGTCAGTCTGCCGTTCGGCATCAGCAGCAAGGGCGACATGGTCTTGCCGCACTCCCGGTGCGAGTGCCGAACCGCCTGACGAGAGGCTCTACTCGAACGTCTTCCGGCCCTCCAGATTCGCCTCGATGTCCTTGCGGGCGCGCCACATCGGCCGCATCTCTTTGCGCGAGGCCAGCGGCAGCTGATCTTCGATGTGCTTCGACCCCGCCTTCGACCAGTTGCCGTAGTTGAGCAGCACCTCGCCGCGCTGCGGCGTCGAGAACTCGATGACGGCGTAGAACGTATCGCCAGACGTCGCCTCCACCTTGCCGTCCTTGAACGCGCTCACGCCGATCGTGCGGATGGCGCCCAGTGGTGACGGCGCGCCGTTGCCGGGCAGGTCGGCGTTGCCGCGGCGGAAGCGCAGCACGTCGCCCCACTTCACGTTCAGCCGGCCGTATTCCTTCTCCACCTGGGCGGCGACGGTGTCGAGCATCGCCATCGCTTTGGCCGGATCCTTGAACCCGCGCGGCGTCTCGAGCGGACGCGCGTCGTCGGTGGGCACCTTGAAGCCGCCGATCTCGCTGAAGTTCGCGCCGGCCGCCGTCATGAACTTGAAGAACAGCAGCATGCCGTCGCTGTCGACCTCGGCTTCACGGTTCCAGCCGGCCAGCACGTCGGCAGCACGCTTTGCGAGCGGTGTGCCGCGCGCCTGGGCCGTGGCCACGATGTCGTCCACGAACTGATCGGCGGTCTCCACGCGGGTCGAGAGCTTGCCGCGCTTGACGTCCTCGAAGGTGACCTTGTCGGGCATGGTGCTCAGGATGCGGATGCCGCGCTGCGCCCGCTGCGTGATGCCCTGCGGCGCCGCGAAACCGGCGGCGAACTTCTTCGGGTCGAGCGCCATCGGATACACCGACGTCCATGGCATGTCGTTCGAGTTCTGCACCCAACCGGTCGCCGGATCGGCCACCTTCGGGATCTCGTCATAGGGCACGATCTCGTTCGAGATGAGCTCGGATTTGTCGCCCGGCACGACGCCCTGCCAGAAGCGGTAGTCGCCCATGGGGTGCTTCCACAGCGTGGCGTTGTAGACGTAGGCGATGTGGCCATCGCGGTCAGCGTAGGCGGTGTTGAAGAGCGGCAGCTGCTGCATCCGCATCGCCGCCTCCCATTCGCCGAAGTTCTTCGCCAGGCCCATCTTCCAGAACTGCTCGAACATCTTCGGACGGTCGAGCGCGGCCACGCGCATCGCGATCTTCATGCCGCGGCGTTCGGCCACCACCGGCCCGTGCACCGTGCGACGCACGACCAGCGCTTCGTCTTTCGTGGTGCCGTCGGCCTGTTTCACCTTCAACGTCTCGGTGTGCGTGTCGAACGGCTGGACCTTGCCGTCGAGCACGTAGCCGCCATCTTTCTCGACCAGGCCGTAGAGATCGGATTCAGCCGGGTTGTTGGTGGTCTGCGTCCAGCCCACGAACTCCGTGAAGCACTGGCGCAGCACCGGGAAGCC
>JANNIB010000413.1:0-2448 GCA_031404695.1 Acidobacteriota bacterium | reverse complement strand
GTTTGGTGTCCACTTCAAGTGCTACCGCCCGTAGGCTCACGTTCCAGTAGTTCCGAAGTCCACAATGCGGCGACACTGCCAGCACTCATCCCTGCCAGGACCACCGCGAAGGAACGGGCAGCCACCAACCGGCCCACCTGCCACCGCTGAGCCCCGATTGCGAGCCTCACGCCCAGGTCCTTCCGCTCGCTCGCGACCTGGTAGGCGCTGATGCCGAAGATGCCGGCAACGGCGAGCAGCGCGGCCAGGGTGGTGAAGAGCGCCGCAATGATTGCCAGAATGCGAAGTCGCGCCGTCTCCCTGCGCACGTAGGTCGAGAACGGCGTCGTCGAGAAGCGCAAGCCCGGCGCCGCTGCTGACAACACGCCTGGCAGGCGCTCCATCACGGTGGATGCCGCTCCATCTGGCCTGATGACCAGGCTGGCGCGAGTGACGTCATCGACGAGGCCGGGCCGCTGAGCGGCGGGTACGAACAGTCCTGGTTCGGCGGGCTCGCCGAGCGTCTTGTATGACACGTCGTCGACGATGCCGACGATCGTCAGCGCCTCGCGTGTCCCGTCATCACGCGGATGGACGACCAGCCCTGGCAGGGCCAGCTCGCCGCCAAGGAACTTCCGTGCATATGCGTGGTTCACGATCGCCACCCTGGGTGCGCCCATGGCGTCGGCCGCGTTGAAGTCCCGCCCTGCCAGCACGCGGGTGCCGAACGCCTGGAAGTACGAGGGGCTGACCCAGTTGAATTGCACTATCCGGTCTGCTTCAGCGAGTGTGGCGAATCGCGGCGGCTCGACGACGGTCGTGGTCACGAACAACTGAAGCGGGGCCGTCATGGTGGACGCAGCGTAAAGGACTCCGGGCATCTCCGCTACGGTCTCACGCAGGCGCTCGATGTCGCGTGTGAACTGGTCCACGTCCGGAGCGGGGGCGAGATCCAGATCGACCACCAGCAGGCCAGGGGCATTCACGCTGCTCCCGGACAGGAGCAGGTTCTGGTGGCTCCGCATCAGAAGGGCGCCGGCGACGATGACCACCATCGAGAACGCGATCTGGAGCCCGACGAACCCGCGAAGCCAGGCAGTGGACCTGCCGTGCCGCACGCCGCTCGAGTTCAAGGTCGCAACGGGATCGAATCTGCCGGCACGCACGGCCGGAGCAAGTCCACATATCACCGCCGTCGTCAGGGCCAGCAACAACGCTGTACCCGCTCCTCGCCAGTTGATAGCCCGCGACAGCACGACGTCGAATCCGATCGCGCTCATCTCCGCGAGTGCCAGCGGTACCGCGGCATACGCGAACGCCAGTCCGATCACTGCCGACGCTCCGGCGATGACGACACTGTCGAGCACGAGACGGCGCCCCGTGGCGAAGGCCGAAGCGCCCATGGCGGTATGCACCGCAAGCTCCGGTGCCCTGCCTTCAGCGTGGGCGACGAGCAAGGCCGCGACATTGCCGCACGCAGCCAGCAGGACCACGAGCGCCAGTCCGAGCGCGAGCGTCACCGGGCGGCCGAAGTAGCGGGCTGGCGATGAGCCGCCGCTGGCGCCCGAGATCAGGGTCAAAGGGCTGCGCAGGTAGCCATCGCGGTCCTGGGTTCTGAGGAAGTCTGGCAGCGTGGCAGCGCGGATCGCAGCCTGGCCGGCGCGAAGTACTGCCGAGACGTCTTCCGGCGTGCGTCCTTGCGGCAGTCGCATCGTGACGGCGTAGTAGTCGCCGGAGCCGTCGGGGACCAGCGACTGCGCAGCCAATGGCACGACCAGGTCGAACGACGCACCCACCTCGAAGCCGCCGAAAGACGGCTCGACGACGCCGACGATGAGGACGCTCCGGCCATTGATGCTGAGGCGGCTGCCCACCACGTCCTCGCGACTTGCGAAGCGACGCTGCCAGAAGCGGTGACTCAGCACCGTGACCAACCCGTCAGGTCCACCACCGGGTCGGTCGTCGCCCGGCCCCAGGAGCCGCCCTCGGTGCAGCCGCAGGCGCAGGGCCTGGAACGTGTCGCCCGACGCCCAGATGACATCTGCGCGATCCGCCTCGCCCGCCGGCGCCAGATTGGCCGTCGATGAGGCCACCGCGAAGGCTGACTCGTAGAGTGCGGGCCGGGCCTGAATCTCGCGCCAGAGCGCGGTCCTGACCCACAGGTGCCGGCCGCGCGCTGCCTGCTCTTCGTCGCTCAACAGGTAGAGATCAGTCGGCCGATCGACCGGCAATGCCCCCAGCAGCAGCTGGTCGGCGATCGAGAACAACGTCGTCGCAGCGCCGATTGAAAGCGACAGGCTCACGACGGCGATGGCCGCGACTCCAGGTGTACGTCGCCACGAACGGATCGAATCCCGCAGCGCTCCGGCCATGGCCGCCTCCGATGCTACGGAGGATAGCCGATCCAGGTGCGATGCGGCGGGGGGCCGGTCTTACGTCGCCGGCGGCGGTTCGACCGGCGCGTCGTCG
>JANNIB010000412.1:0-4516 GCA_031404695.1 Acidobacteriota bacterium | reverse complement strand
GAAACGGGGGGTTTCTAAGGGCGCAGTGACTGCGCCCTTAGAAACATGGCTGCGCCCTTATACGAGGGTGGTCAGCCCTTGGGCCGTCCTGAGTACCGTACCGTGGTTATTTTGACCAAGAGCCAAACGGGTCCCTGCATGTCTCCCACGCCCACGCTCGCCCTTTTCACCGACCCTGAAATAGGGTAACCTTCCGCCCCACACCGCGCCGCCTGGCTTCCATGCCCGTGCCGGCCCCAGGCTCGTCGACTCCGGTCCGTCCTGGTCGTTGTCATAGAACAGGCCCATCGGCCCATAGGCGTGGCCGTAGAAGGACACGAGGTAGCGGTCGGCTGCGCACTCGCGATGACCATAGCGCAGGAACGTCTTGAGCACCCGGCCCCGGGCGGCATTCAGATCCACCTGTTCCTTCTGCACACGCAGCTTCGAACGCGCCAGCTTGGCTTCGACGCTACGCCACAGCGGATGCTCGGAGGCATCGATGTCCTCGAAGGCCCGAGGCTCACTCTCCTCGAGCACGGCGCGAAACACACCAGGCGAACTCTTGAAGTCGACCTGCGCGGCGACGCGCAGCCGACCGAAATCCGCCGCGTCGCATATGGCCTTGAGCTCCTTCTGCGCCGGCCTGTCGAGTGCACCGCCGCTGCTCTTGTCGTCGGCCACCGTGTAGGCCAGAACGGCCCACGGCCTCTTCGGTGTATCGTCAACGGTCATGCAGCGGACTCCGTGTCACAGAAACGTCCCGGCCGACGGCGAGTTGTCCATGATGCGATAAGAATGGCGCCGCCGCGCCGATGCCACGCTGTTGCGAGTGGCTTCCGCTCGAACTCGCCGCGAAGGCGGGTGGCTACGCGCAGAAGCCTAGCCCAGCCAAGCGGCACGGCACAACGCAATTCCGGCCCGCGCCTGCCGCCGTGCGCGCCTCTGCTTAGGGGAGCCTCTTCGCCGGCCAGGAACAGGGCAACCGCAACGAGCCTTCATTCGAGCCAAGGCAGCGGGCCCCGGCGCGGAGCCCGCGTCTCACGCCGCAGTGCCAGCCAGTTGCGAAGTTCGTCCCAGACACCCAGCCAATCGCCCAGAATGGGCCAAATCTAGAACCGCGCACTGGAACTCTGACCGCCGGACCCGCGTCATCAGGCCAGGGACACGGGCCGCTTGGCGCCATCACTGCCGTAGAGGGGAATGCCTCCAGCCTCTTCGAACGCGGCGACGGCGTGTTCGTGCCGAATCCGCGTCGTCTCCGCAAGCGCCTTGAAGTCGTCCTGATCGCGTAAGGCGTCGAGCCACCGATGGCGGCGCACCGTGTCGTGCGGCAGGTAGCCGAGCTGCACCGACTGACTCATGAGTTCCAGGCCGCGGCTGTGTTCGCCGCCACCCGCTAAGAACAGGCCGTGGATGAACAGCGCCTCAGGGTCTCGTAATCCGGCATCGATCCAGGCATCGATCGCCGCGCGCAAGGGGGCGACATCGCCCTCGAGCATTGCGGCGATGCCGTTGACGAAGCGAGCCATCGGGAGCATGTTGCCGGCGATCATCTGCTCGGCTTGACTCCGAAGTTCGCGCGTGGCGTCGCCGTCTCCGACCATCGCGAGCGTCATGCCACGAACCGAGTCGTGCCCTGACGCCTGTGCCATTGCCCGGTCGTAGTGCCCGGCCATCAGCAACGTGTACTGCACGCTCGTCTGGATATTCGGATCGAGTCGCCGTGCCCGTTCGTGCGCGGCAAGCGACGCCTCGAACAGGCCGCAGTATCGGCAGCTATGCACCAACCCGGCGAACATGTCGGGGTCGTTGGCGCGGGTCGACGTTCGCCGCACGAGCCGGACCATGGCCTCCCTTGAGCGCCCGTAGTCCACTTCGATCTGCGCGTACACGCGATCGGCAAAGCTGAGGTCCGGGTTCAGCTCGAGGGCGCGGTTGAGCGCCGACTCCGCGCGCGACGCGGTCTCGGGATCCGCCCGATACTTGCCGAGCACCCGATATAGGTGGCCCAGCCGAGCCCAAGCGGATGCGTACTTCGGATCGGCGTTCACCGCCTCAAGGAACATGTCGCGCGCGAGGTCGAGCGAACTCCGGTCTCGACTGAGCTGGGCGCCCCTCAAGTAGAACTCGTACGCCCGCGCATTCGAAGGCACATCCCGCCCGAGCGCACGCTGCTCCCGGTCGGATAGCGGTAGGGCCAGCGACTCGACAATCCGGCGTGTCAGGTCCTCGTGCAGTTGGACGACGTCGCCCATTGCGGCATGGGAGGCTCTCGACCAGATGACTCGCCCTGATGGCACCTCGACCAGTTCGACCGCCACACGCAGCTGCGTGCCGGTGCGGATCAGGGTGCCGCTCAGGACGACGTCGACGCTGGCCTCCGAAGCGATTTTCTCGAGGTCTGGGAGACCGGTGGCGAATCGAGCCGCGAGCAGCGACGATCGAACAACCAGCGTATCGAGCGAGGTCAGCGAGCTCGCGATCGCGTCGGCGAGGCTGAAAGACAGAAATTCCACCTCGGAATCCGCTACTAACAGGCGAAACGGCAGGACGATCAGGCGGGTCACGGCGGTGGCGCGCTGCGACAGGTCGGCATCCGGGCAGCGGAGCACGCCACGCAGCGCCTCCCCCATGGCGTCCGCCGTCTGGAAGCGATGGCTCGGCGATTTCGCGAGCCCGCGATGGATTACGCGGTCGGCCGCGCCGACACCCTGAGACCCAGCCATCATCGGCGGCTCCGCGTGCAAGACCTTCTCGAGCGTGGCGGCCATCGAATCCGCGGCGAACGGCGCGACGCCCGTGAGCATCTCGTAGAGGATCGCGCTCATTGCGAAGATGTCGGCTCGCTCGTCTACCGCCGCGCTCCGGACCTGCTCTGGGGCCATATAGCGCGGTGTGCCCAGGATCGTGCCCGGTTGGGTGAGTCGCGTATGGGATTCGGTGTCGTCGAGCAGGCGAGCCAGCCCGAAGTCGAGCAGCTTGGCGCCATGCGGAGTCAAGAAAATGTTCGAGGGCTTGAGGTCTCGGTGGACGATACCGCGACGATGGAGCGCGTCCAGCGCACCAAGCACGCCAAGGGATATGTTCACAGCATCGGTCAGCGGTAGCGACCCTCGAACCAACCGGTCGGCCAGCGTCTCGCCGTCGAGACGCTCCATTGCCAGGTAGACAAGCCCGCCATCGTCGCCGATGTCGTAGATCTGGCAGACATGAGGATGGTTGACGCTCGCCGCGACCCGTGCCTCACGGTAGAACCGCTCGCGCATCCCCGGACTGCGCACCATGTCCCCGTGAATCACCTTCAGTGCCACTGCCCGTCCGAGACGGTCGTCCAGAGCCTCGTACACCAGGCCCATACCGCCTTCGCCCAAAAGGCCAGTCACCCGGTATGCGCCAATGCGATCCGGGAGGCCGTTGGCGACCTGCTGCGGGGACGACTCGAGGAAGGTGCCGGCCTCCTCGTGCGCCGCGAGAAGCCGCTCGACTGCGTCGAGCAACGTGTCGTCGCCGGCGCACTCGCCGTGGAGATACGCGGGGCGCGCCTCCGGTGAGAGCTGCCGGGCGATGGCAAACAGCGACTTGATACGAGGCCAGTCGTCGGGAGTTCCCGGCATACAGAGTGCGTCAACACCGGACGGAAGACGCAGCGGCATTCTAGCGCAGCGGGTCCGGGACGGTGCCGGGGCAAACGCGGTCACCATCGCTGTTCGCCGCTACACCGGCGACCGTGGGATGGCGCGCTCCGCCGTCGGCGGGATGTTGTTGTTGACGTTGAAGAAGTTGTCCGGATCGTACCGTTTCTTGAGCGTGATCAGCCGATCGTAGTTGCCCCCATACGCAGCTCGCACGCGCGGCGCCCCGTCATCCGTATCGAGGTGGTTTGAGTAGACGCCACTCGTGAAGCGCGACACGTCGTTCCAGAAGCTCCTGCCCCAGGCGATGTGGCGCGAGTCTTCGTCCGCCGCGTGCCACTGGGGGAGGATGTCGAAGTCCCACTGGACGGCGCGGGCGCCGAACGCGGTGGCGTCCGGTGCGACGCGGGCCGCGGCGCCATGCATGTGCAGCATCATGACGAGCGACAGCGGCGATGTCTTCCTACCGACGTGGTCGAGCAAGATATCGATGAGCTCGTCATCGATCGTCGGACAATATCCGGATTTCCAGTAGCGTCGAAGCCCCGCGGGCGCTGCCGGATCGATCATCGCCTGCAACTGCGCATACGACAATTCGCCGATCAGGTCGGCCACGGGCGCGCCGAACCGGCGCAGGGGGCCCAACTGCGACTCTGCCTCGGCCCGCGGGCCGAACCATGCCGCGATCAGCGCGACGACGTCGTGGCCATCAGGCGTTGTGATGAACGCGGCATTCACGGTCAGGTTGTCGGGCGCGGCCTGAGCGTAGTCGCGGTAAAACCGCAGGACGTCACGCCCTTGGGACAGCGGGTACAGCACCATCCCGCCAACAAACGCTGGCATGCCGTGGAGTCGGTACTTGAACGAGGTAACTACGCCGAAGTTGCCCCCGCCGCCTCGAA
>JANNIB010000411.1:0-4440 GCA_031404695.1 Acidobacteriota bacterium | reverse complement strand
CAAGCTGGCGGAACTGCAGACGCTGTTTGACGAGGAAGCCGCGAAGAACAAGGTGCTTCCGCTCGATGCCCGCGTGGCCGAACGTCAGCATCCGAATCCGCCACCGCCGGGCGGCCGGTCGTTCTACACGTTCTACCCAGGTACCACACATCTCTACGACGCGGCGGCGCCGGGCACGCGCAACCGCACGCACACGATCACCGCCTATGTCGACATCCCCGCGGCGGGCGCCGAAGGCGTGCTCGTCGCCGAGGGCGGCATGGCGTCCGGATACGCACTCTACGTGAAGGACCGACGACCAACCTACACCTACAACTACTTCCGCCGAGAGGTGACGACGATCGCCGCCACCGACCCTCTGCCCGAGGGCAAGTCGGTCATCACCGTGCACTTCGCCTACGATGGCGGCGGCATGGGCAAGGCAGCGACCGTCACGCTGACGGTCAACGGCGTGAAGGCTGGCGAGGCCCGCCTCGCGCAGACCGTACCCGTCACCTACTCGTACGACGAGACCTTCGACGTTGGCGAGGACGCGTCATCGCCCGTAGGACCATACCCTGGGCCGTTCCTTTTCACGGGAACACTCGACAGGGTCGAGCTGCGAGCCGCGCCGCCGGCCACCACCAAGCCGCGCCAGTAGGAGTGATGCGCGCGAGCGCTTGAACACGGAGTGGAGAGCGCGTCGGACTAGCGGCGAGGAATGGCGCCGCCGTCGTCTGGCCTGGCGCCAGGGATGGCACCCGTGCGCGTCAGGAAACGCTCGATCGCCTGCGGGTTGAAGCGGGCGACGCTGAACGGATGTGGCAGCGCCGTTTCGAAGGTGGTCGCCTTCAGGCGACCCTGGCCGTTCGACAGGATGAGCAGGGTGGGCGGCAGATCGCGTGCCGAGCCGAGCGTACTCGCCTCGAACCCGTACTGCCGATCGCGATACGTCACCCGCGGCCACTGGCCGCCGCTGCCCGCGACCGCCACCGCGCGAACGAAGTAGTCGCGCTCAGTAGCCGCCTGCTGGAGCGCCCCGCCCACCGGGTAGCGGTAGTGGAACGCGGCGTCGTCGGCCCCCGTCGCCCGGTAGATGCGGCCGGTCGAGGTCAGCGCCGCAGCCCCGACCTGCGACTCAGAAGTCGTGAACAGCGTGACGCCGCCGCCTCGCGCCGCCGTCGCGGCGTCGAGCAACTGGTCGAGATCGCGCCGAGGCAGCGCGATGTTCTCGGGTGTCGCGTCCGGAAACTGCTCTTCGTCCATGAGACCGTCGGCGAACCTGCGGATGTGGATGGTGTGATCGGTGGCTCGGCCGCAGACGAGCATGAGCGAGGCGTACTCGGTCACCGCCTGCAGGTAGTCGCGGCAGTCTCCGCAGCCGCGGCTGTCGCCACAGCTCTGCGAGTAGAAGGCGATGAACGGCACCTTCCGAGCGGCCTCAGCGCCGAAGCGCGCGATCACGTGGTTCACCACCGAGACCTCGCCGTGTACGGCCTCGGGCCAGGCATATTCCGTATTGCCGCCGACCACGACGTGGTTTGCGCCGCCGTCGGTGATGACCGTCGCGGTGCGAACCTGGAACTTGGAGATCGACGGGTCCGTGCCGGCCTGCTCGGCGGCGTCGAGGGCCTGGCCGATCCGCGCGAGCAGCGCGCCATCGTCGGTCTTGACGGCCGAGTCTGGTGCGAGGGTCCACGATGGTGGTGGTGCAGGCTGCCGGCATCCGAGTGCCAGTAGACTTCCGATGGCCAGCGCGATGGCCGTAGCCATGACGGGTCGAGGCAGAACGGGGCGCGGGAGTACCGAGTGCCTTGACATGCGTCTGACCTTATCGCATTTGTGGGTACCCGAAGAACCGCCGCGCCGGCTGGGCAGCGGCACCAATTCGCCGTCGACAACTCGGCGGTCGCCCCTTCGGCGTCACCCAGGAGTTGACCATTCGGATGGCGATAACGTCCCGGACCTGTGCAAGGTCCAGGCATCTGCCCGACGCGGAACCGCGAATGACGCAGCCGTAAGAGGCGCCTATCCAGCGGCCGGCTGTGGCCACATGTGGCGATCATTGAACAATGGAAACGGGCGTGAGGGACTCGAACCCCCACGTCCTTGCGGGCGCCAGCCCCTCAAGCTTGAGGACGTCGTGACCGATGATGGCCGACCCCGGGAAAACCGGGGTCGGCTGTCACGCATCGCGGCCGACCGTGGCCCATGGAGAACGCCCGTCACGGCGTCCCTTGCAAATTCTTGCAAAGCGCACCAGCCGCCATCCCGGATCGTGTACGACGTCGATCGCCCACGAGGGCACGCCTCGAGTCAGGCGGTCTTGACTGAACTCGCCTATGCATTTAATCTAGACTGAGTCTAGCTTAAATGGAGATGCGTCATGCGCGAGGTCGGAGCGTTCGAAGCCAAGAACAAGTTGGGTGCGTTGTTGGACTGGGTCGCCGCGGGTGAAGAAGTGCTCATCACGCGCCACGGCAGGGCCGTCGCCCGCCTCGTGCCCGCGACGCCCACATTCGATCGCGCGAAGGCGCGGCAGGCAGCGCGCGGGCTCCTTGAGGCCAGCCGAGGCGTTAAGCTCGGCGGCCGGATCAAGATCAAGGATCTGGTCAATGAGGGCCGGCCTTGAGCATGGTCGTCGACAGCTCGGTCACCTTGACCTGGTGTTTCGAGGACGAACAGACCGCGGCCAGTCTTGCGCTGCTCGAGCAGGTTGTCGAGCACGGCGCCGTGGCGCCCACCGTGTGGCCGCTCGAGGTGCTGAACGCGCTCGTCATGGCCGAACGCCGCAAGCGTGTTGATGCCGCGCAGCGGCAGCGGCTGACGGGCTTTCTGCGCGACCTCCCGATCGCGCTCGATGCAGAGACCGCCGCGCAGGCGTGGAGTGCGACCGTCCAACTCGCCGAACGACATCGCCTGACCGTCTACGACGCCGCCTATCTCGAACTCGCGCAACGCCGCGGTCTGCCGCTCGCCTCGCTCGACAACGAGTTGCGCGCAGCGGCTGAAGCCGTCGGTGTGGCCTTGGTCGAACTCGCCACATGACCAAGCGCGCCAGACCGCTGGGTCTCCATTCGCTGAGACAGATGCGTGAAGCTGTGCGCCGCGTTGGTGCGGACGTGGAGGACTCGTGCCGCCTAGGCCGAGCCCTGTAAATGCCGTTGACACCGATCGCCAGTTGCGACGTCTTCTGCTTCCCCGGAAGGAATGCAACAGGGCGCGTGTAAGGATCGTGCGCGCGGCTGCGTTCCTCCTAGTGTGGGCGCGTCGTAAACGGGTTACGTTCGCGACCTGTTCGCGCCCACCGCGTCTCGCGTTTCGGTGCCGCCGGCCTCACGCCCGTTGCACCGTGTGCGCGCCGCCCTTGCGCGGCCGAGTCTGGGCTCACAGAGCCACTGACAACGAGGCTTCATCGCGCGCGGTTTGCAGTGACGAACGTCGCTGATTGTCAACGCCGGTCCACCACGTGGCCCATTGTCGGGCGTCCGTCGGGCTCGTCAAGCCGCGCCGCTGCGCTCCGCCCCCGGGGCGGGGCGCACGGGCTTGACGAGTCCTCCGGGCCGCCTCGCGTCGGCATCTACGTGATGGCCGGCAGGCACCGACCGGCGGCGCAACTTGTCGCGCGCAGAGACGCAACACACTGTAAACATCCTGGAGTGCTTGATGCAACTTCATCATCTGGACCTGCAATCACCGTGGCTCGATGTCAGCCAAGGCGCCATGTACGCGCGCGTGTCGAAGAAGCTGCTCTACCGCGCGGTATCGTCCGGCCGGCTCAAGGCCGCGCGTGTTGGTGGACGCCGCCAAGTGCGGCTCCGGCGCGAGTGGCTGGACGCGTTCATCGAAGGGCACGTTCCCCCCGTGACAACCATGCACGAGCAGTGATGCGCGCGGAACGACCGCGGCTACACTGAGCGCTTGGAGCCGCGACTGGCCCTTCGGCCGTGCTCGTCGGCTCGGGGAGGAGCGCATGGCATGAAACGATTCACACGCACATTGCACGACGGCCGGGAGGTGGATATCGGTCGCAACCACGGCGTCCGGAAGATCTGTGCCTGCTCGCGCCACAAGCACGCGAAGTGCCCGCACGCGTGGTACTTCAACTTCTCGTGGCAGGGGCGATCGTATCGGTTGTCGCTCGACCGCTACTCGGGCGCGCATATAGAAACACGCGCCGACGCCGAGGCGCTTGCTGACCAACTCCGTGCCAGGATTCGCGCGGGGCAGTTCGACAAGCCGGCGGAGACGGCGGGTGAAACGGCGGCGCGTGACGGCACGCTCACGTTCCGCGCGTTCGCGGCGGAGTGGTCATCGCGTCGCGGGTATCAACTCGTGCGCGCGCGCGACAACGACTATCGTCTGAAGCTGGTTTACGACTTCGCGCTGCCGGGCTCGAGTCCGGCGCTGAAGTTCGGCGACAAGCGGGCGGTGGATATCACTACCGGCGACATCGAGTCG
>JANNIB010000410.1:0-2560 GCA_031404695.1 Acidobacteriota bacterium | reverse complement strand
AACATGTTCACGCTCATCGCCCTGGGCGTAGGGGCTGCGTACGCCTTCAGCGTGGTCGCGACGCTCGCCCCGGGCCTGTTCCCGGCTTCATTGCGCACGCACGGGGATCAGATCGGCGTCTACTTCGAGCCGGCCGCCGTGATCGTCGTGCTCGTGCTGCTCGGCCAAGTCCTCGAACTGCGGGCGCGCAGTCGCACCAGCTCGGCGATCAAGAAGCTGCTGGGCCTCACGCCCACGACGGCACGGCGGGTCGATGCCGCGGGGGCAGAGTAGGATGTGCCGCTCGAGCACGTGAAGGTCGGCGACCGGTTGCGCGTGCGACCGGGTGAGCGCGTGCCGGTGGACGGTGTCGTCGTGGAGGGGACGACCACGGTGGACGAGTCGATGGTGACGGGCGAGCCGATCCCCGTGGAGAAGGCGGCGACGACCAAGGTGACTGGCGGCACCGTCAACGGCACCGGCACGTTCGTGATGGAGGCGCAGCGCGTCGGCAGCGACACGCTGCTCGCGCAGATCGTTCGGCTCGTGGGAGAAGCGCAGCGCTCCCGTGCGCCGATTCAACGCCTGGCGGACACCGTGGCCGGCTGGTTCGTACCGGCCGTGATTCTGGTGGCCGTCGTGACCTTCGCCGTCTGGGCCATCTGGGGGCCTGAGCCACGTTTCGCCCATGCCCTCGTGAATGCCGTCGCCGTGCTCATCATTGCGTGCCCGTGTGCCCTCGGTCTCGCCACGCCGATGTCCATCATGGTGGGCACCGGCCGCGGCGCGGAGATCGGCGTGCTGCTCCGCAATGCCGAGGCCCTGGAAGTGATGGAGAAGATCGACACGGTGGTCGTGGACAAGACCGGGACCCTGACCGAAGGCAAGCCCGCCCTCACGACCGTCGTCCCCGCGGCGCCGATCGACGAGCCGACCCTGTTGCGCCTGGTCGCGAGTCTCGAGAAGGTGAGCGAGCACCCGCTGGCGGAGGCCATCGTGCGCGGCGCCGAGGAGCGGTCCGTGCAGATCGGACCGGTCAACGACTTCCGATCCGTGACGGGGAAGGGCGTGGTCGGCACCGTGGACGGTCGCAGCGTCGCGATCGGCAACGCCGCGATGCTGACAGAAATGGGCGCGACGGTCACGTCGACGGAACGCGCGGATGCGCTGCGCCGCAACGGCGAGACGGTCATGTTCGTCGCCGTGGACGGCGTCTACGCTGGCCTGGTCGGCGTGGCGGACCGCATCAAGGCCACGACCGTCGAAGCCATCAAGGCGCTGCATGACGAGGGCCTGCGGATCGTGATGCTGACCGGCGACAGCCGTGTTACAGCCGAGGCCGTCGCCCGCTCCGTGGGCATCGACGTCGTGGAGGCTGAGGGGCGCCCCGAGCCGAAGGCGGCGGTCGTCAAGCGCCTGCAGGCTGAAGGCCGCAAGGTCGCCATGGCCGGGGACGGCATCAACGACGCCCCCGCGCTCGCACAGGCCGATGTGGGCGTGGCCATGGGGACCGGCACCGACGTGGCTATGGAGAGCGCCGGCGTCACTCTCGTGCAGGGCGACCTCCGCGGACTCGTGCGGGCCCGTCGGTTGAGCCGGGCCACGATGCGCAACATTCGCCAGAATCTGTTCTTTGCCTTCATCTACAACGTCCTGGGGGTGCCGGTGGCGGCGGGGGTGCTGTATCCCACGTTCGGGCTGCTGCTGAGTCCGATCATCGCGAGCGCCGCCATGACCTTCAGCTCGGTGTCGGTGATCGGGAATGCCCTTCGCCTGAGGCGGCAGGAACTGTAATGCCGGGAACGATCACAACTCGCCGAACGGCGACTCGGGGACGGCTGGCCACTTGGGCGTATACTCGGAATGTGGCGTCTTTGGCCAAGCGACTGACGAGCCTCGCGATCGTGATCGCGTTGTCCGGATCTCCGGCGGTGCTGTCAGCCTGCATGGCGCTCTGCCTGCAGGACATGGCGACTGCGTCGCACACGGACAGCCAGTTGGCGGGACACGCGGCTCACGTGGCGGCGGCCCCGGCCGGCGCCTCAGCCCACGCGCATCACGGTTCGCCCGTGTCGAACGAATCGACCGCGACTGGGCCGGCAACGGGATCGTCGCACGCCTCGTCCGAGGGACGCCTGGGCGCCCCCTGCACCAACTGTTGCCCTGAAGGGCAGGCCATGATGGTGGCGGGGCTTGGCGTGGAGCGGATTGACGCGAAGTCGTTCAGTGCGACAACGATGGCGTCGCGGATGGCGTCGTTCTTCGTGACGCTGCCGGGTCTCGGGGCGTCGCCGCCCAGCCCGCCAGTGCCACCGCCCTCGCCGACCAGAGCCCTCCTCGTTCTCCGCATTTGATCCACCCCGCCTGAGCGCCGTCCGCGCGCTCCGTGTGATTCCAGTTCAGTCGTAGATTCACCGCGGCGGCACGGCTGTGCTCGCCCGCGTTGCAGAACGGGATCCGTCCCGGGTCCTTTCGCGAAGAAGAGGCGGGCCGGTTCCTCGCGACGCATCGCGCGCAGCTGGCAGCTGATGAAGAGCTCGTGGGCCGTGCTCAAGCAGGACAAGGAGCTTGCCATCCTGCC
>JANNIB010000409.1:0-9778 GCA_031404695.1 Acidobacteriota bacterium | reverse complement strand
GCCCGATGTGGACACATGCAGGTCCACGCCGATCGGGCCGAGCACCGTCAGGTCTTCGTCGAGTGGCGGCGTCTGGTAGACCAGCACATCGGGACGCATCGCCGCGAAGCGCTGGTCTTCGGTCATGTAATCGCGCTGCATGCCCATCTGCACGTGGCCCACGTAGGGTACCGGCTTGTTCGGATCGCTCAGGTATTGGTCGTAGGCGTCGGCCTCAGGTGGGGCGGCGGTGCCGAGCGTGCCACCGGCGCCGAGATACATCGTCTGCGCCGTGCCGGCCGGCGGCCAGCCTTCGAACGTGCGCCAGCGGTTGGTGCCGGTCTCGAACATGGTGGCCACGGCCACCGGCGCCAGCGCCTTGTCCTTGAGGTGCCGCATGAAAAACGGGAACTCGACGTGTTCGCGGTACCAGGCGGCAGTGTCGCCGGCGAAGTCGAGATTGCCCACCACGCGGCCATCGCCGCGAGCCCACGAGCCGTGGGTCCACGGCCCCATCACGAGGTGGTTCGGCGTCGTGCTGCTGGACGCCTTCAGCGTCTTGTGGGTGAGCAGCGGGCCGGCGAGGTCCTCGGCGTCGAACCAGCCGCCCACGGTGAGCACCGCCGGCGTGATGCCGGTGAAGTGACGCCAGATGGCACGCGCCTTCCAGTAGTCGTCGTAGGCGGTGTGGTCCAGGTTGCTGCGGTAATACGGGTTCTCTGCCAGCCCCAGGCGCGCGGCGCCGGGGTAGAGCGGGCCCATCTGCAGGTAGAAGTCGTAGCCGCTCGGCGTGCCGAAGTCGAATGGCGGGCGCGTCTGCGGCCGTTCGGGGGCGCGCCGCACCGGGAAGTTCGTGTAGAACCCGAAGTTGGCGGCCAGCATGAAGGCGCCGTTGTGGAACGAGTCGTCGCCCATGAAGTAGTCAGTCACCGGCGCCTGCGGTGAGACGGCCTTCAGTGCCGGGTGCGCATCGATCATGCCGGCGCTCACGTAGAAGCCGGGGTACGAGATGCCCCACATGCCGACGCGCCCGTTGTTGCACGGCACGTGTTTCACCAGCCACTCGATCGTGTCCCAGGTGTCGCTGCTCTCGTCGATGTCCGTGGCGGTCTTCTTCGGGTTGTGCGGGCGCACCTCCACCCACTCGCCTTCGGAGAGATAGCGGCCGCGCACGTCCTGGTAGACCGCGATCACGCCTTCTTTCAGGAAGTGGTCGGAGGGGCCGATGCTGGGGCGGTAGCTGTCGATGCCGTAGGGCGACACCGAATAGGGCGTCCGCTGCATCACGATCGGCTGCGCTGTGGTGCAGGTCTTGGGCACGTAGACCGACGTGAACAGCCGCACGCCGTCGCGCATGGGCACCAGGTGCTCGTACTTGGTGTAGGCGGTGCGCACCGGATTGGGCGCCTCGGCGGCCGGCGGCTGTTGCCGGGCGGTCAGGGCGATGGTCGAAAGAGTCAGGGCGGAGACAACGACCAGGACTGGGGCGCGCATGCGGCGAGTGTAGTGCAGCGCGCGAGCCTCGTCACAGCCGCGTCACGGCGTCGAAGCCGGCCCGTGATGCCCCGCAGATACGCTCCGTGTTCGGACGACGAATGAGGAATGCGGAGGAGTCTGATGCGAATGAACAAGTTCACGAGGCGAACCTGGAAGACGGCCGGTGCGGCCGCGGTGGCGGTGGCGGCAGTGACGGCCACGATCGGCGCGCAATCGGCCGGCTACGACCGCGACGACGATCGCGATCCGCGGCGGCGCGCGAAGAACGTGATCTTCTTCGTGGGTGACGGCATGGGCGTGTCCACGGTCACGGCGGCGCGGGTCTACTCGGTCGGCGTCGGCGGCCAGCTGGTGGTCGACCAGTTGCCCTACACGGCACTGTCGAAGACCTATTCGGCCGACTCGATCACGCCCGACAGCGCGCCGACCATGACCGCGATGATGACCGGCATCAACACCAACCAGAGCGTCCTCGGCTTCGGCGAGGGCACCGAGCCCAACGACTTCAACCGCGACGGCGACGGCGAGAAGTCGTGGACGCTGCTCGAGATGGCCAAGAAGCGGGGCATGAGCGTCGGCGTCGTGTCGACGGCCGAGATCACGCACGCGACGCCGGCCGCCACCTACGCGCACATCAACCAGCGCAACAACCAGAACGACATCGCGCTGCAGGCGCTGCCGACGGCCGCGACCTACAACGAACGTCTCGGCCGCGGCATCGACGTGCTGCTCGGCGGCGGACGCCGGCACTTCGTGCCCACGACCGTCGTAGACGAAGAAGGTGATCGCGGATCGCGCACCGATGGCCGCGACCTGCGCGCGGAGTTCAAGAACGCCGGCTACCGTTACGTGTGGAACAAGGCCGGCTTCGACGCGCTGCAGCCGGGACAGCTGCCCGTGCTCGGCCTCTTCGAGCGCAGTCACATGGAGTTCGACTACGACCGCCCGAACGATCTCGGCGGCGAGCCGAGCATCAAGGACATGACCGTCAAGGCGATCCAGCTGCTGCAGGGTTCGGGCCGGCGCAAGCCGTCGGGCTACTTCCTGCAGGTTGAAGCCGGACGCATCGACCACGCGCACCACGCTGGCAACGCCTATCGAGCGCTCACTGACACGCAGGCGCTCGACGATGCCATTGGCGCCGCGGCGCAGATGGTGGACCTGCGCGACACCCTCATCATCGTGTCGGCCGACCACAGCCATGTGTTCTCGATCGCCGGCTATCCGATGCGGCCGCTCGAAGAACTACCGTACGCCGTCACCTCGTACAGCCCGGGTTATGCGACTGCCGGCCAGGCCGGCCACGGCATCTTCGATGTCGTGTACGACATCAATCAGTCCACCGGCGTCGTCGAGGAATCGACCGACCGCAACGGCGTGCCCTACACAGTGCTCGGCTACCAGAACGGGCCGGGCTACCGCGGCACCGCTCGCGTTGATCCGCGCCTCGATGGCTTCGCAGGACTTGGCGGCGTTGTGCCCACCGGTCCCTCGCATCCGGCCTACCTGCAGGAGGCGGGGGTGCCGACCGCTGGTGCTGAGACGCACGCCGGCGAAGACGTGGCCATTTACGCGATCGGCGCCGGTGCCGACTACGTGCGCGGCACCGTCAAGAACACGCACATCTTCTTCACGATGAAGAAGGCGCTCGGCCTCTAGCAACGTTCCTCCCTGTTGGCGGGGCCGCGCGCTGGGGCGCGGCCCCGCATTTTTTTGAGGCGCCTATGTTTTTCTCCTTGCCCGGATGCATTCTGCTGATCGTGACCGCCATCGCCTGGCCGGGAGGGCCGCCGAGCCTGCAGTCGCTTCAGGGTGGCCGCGCGCGGCAGGTGCCGCCGACCGCGGCGGACCTGGACGGTGACGATCTCGCGGTGCCGGTGCTGCCGGCGCGGCGTCTCGTCGCCGCGGCGCCCACCCCGCCGCCGCTGCCGCCAGGGGCCGACCGGGTGCGTCCGCTGACGCTGGAGGTGCGCGTCACGACCCGCGCCGGGGCACACGCGCAGACGCGAGTCCAGACCGTGACTCGTTCCTTCGATCGCGTGCACGTCGCCACGGTCACAGGTGTCGAGTGGCTGTTCGAGCGCAACCCCGTCGACTCGCGCCGCGTCTCGGCGTCGGCGGTGCAGCACGCCGACAAGACGATTGTCGTCTACAGCGAAAGCGACCTGCGCATGATGCTCGGCATTCCCGGGTGGGCCCACGTGCTGACCATGGGCGTCGACGCGCAGTTGGTCCCGGCCACGGCGTCAGGACGGGCTCGAACCATGGCGGGGCTGCGCTTCACGCGTGCCGCGGTCGAGGTCGACGGTGGACGCGGGCGGCTGTGGTGGAATGCCGAGCAGTTGCTGCCGCTCGAATACGGGAGTGCGAAGGCCGGCTCCAGCCTCACCGTTGTGAAGATCGCCCTCGGTGCCGACACGGCGCGGCTGGCGGCGCCCGAGACGCGCTTCCCGAGCTACCGCGTCGTCGAACTGGCCGACTGGCTCGAAGAGCACTGACGCCCGTCCGCGGATCACCGCTCGCGGGCTGCACGGGCCGCGCCTGCCAGTTCCCGCATCGCGGCCACTCCCGACGCCACCGCGGCCGCGGTGTCATAGCGCCGGCCGTCGCTGCCTGCATCGACCACGCCGATGCTGCGGTACAACGCCTCGAATTCCGGTCGCGTTCGCACGTCTGACGCCGCCACTTCGAGCACGTGCTGCAATTCGTGCGCGAGCACCGCCGCTGTGGAGGCGCCCGGCAGGCGGCGGAGCTCGATGCGCATGAACCGGTAGCCGCCCGCCGCGCCGACGAAGCTCAGACGTCCGTCGTAGGCAGCGTGGCTGTCGCTGAGATCGTCCACGTAGACGATGAGGCGCTGTGCGGCGACCCGACGGAGCTGACTGTCGAGCGTTGGCGAGAGCGGACGCGCCATGGCGATCACCTGGGCAATCCAGCCGCGCAGGGGACGGACGGCCATGGGAACGGTCTCCACCGGGTCGGCGCTGGCACGCACCGCCGCCAGGAGCATCAGAAGAACGATCGGGATGCGAATCATGTTGCGAGTCTCGCGTCCCGGCATGACGCCGGCCCGTCCGGGGGATGAAGTCCTGGTAAGTCTTGTTCCGGCGACGTGCTGGCAGAGCCCGTTGCCTGCCTGTCACGCGACCGTTTCTTCGTTGACACTTCTGAAACGTTCGTGCGACAAGGCGTCATGCGCCTGGTCGACCTGTCCGCGGCGTTGGTTTGCGCCGGCCTGCTGGCTGCGGTTGGAGTTCCGCTCTCAGCCGGCGAACACGGCGTCGTTCCGGCTCGACTGCGTGTGGCGCTCACCACCCCGATGACCCTGCCCGGCGGCGTCCGGGCCGTCGTGATGCGGGAGGTACGCGACATCTGGAAGGGCGAAGGCGTCGAGATCGCCTGGGAACCGTTCGCGCCGGCCTCCCGAGGTATCCGCGTGCTGGTGGTATCCGGGTCTGGGGCGTCCGCCGAACGCGCCGGTCACCAGTGGCCGGTGGCGGAGTTGCTGCGTGACGGCCACGGCGAGGCGATTGCGGTGGCCTCGGTCGCGGCCGCGCGCCGGGTGCTCGATGCGGCCGACCTTGCCGACAGCCCGGCGGCGCTGGTGGCCGAGCGGCTGGGCGTCGTGCTCGGCCGGGCTGTGGCGCACGAGATCGGGCACTACCTGCTGAACACCGACGCCCACGCCCGCCGTGGGCTGATGCGGGCCCGCATCGACGCGCGCGACTGTGCCGACCTGCGAGACGGCGGCTTCGGTCTCGACGACGACGCGGCACTCTGGGCCCGGCTCGCGCTCACGCGTGAGCCCGTCGATGTACTGCGGCTGGCGCGATTCGTCTACGCGCCGTAGACGCCCACGCGGCCCTCAGCGGCCCGTGCCGGCCCGCGTCCGGCTGAACGCTTCGTACTGGTCGGTGGCGATGAAGTCGACCCCGGCCGCCAGGGCCGCGCGCCAGCGCAGGGCCACGGCCTCCGGAGTCCCGACGTTGTAACCGTCGCTCCAGCCTTCGTCGTTCGGCTGGTGGCCGTTGAGCGTGTAGAAGCGAATCCAGAGCCCGAGCGCGTGCGCGCGCGTCACCAGAGCATCGAGCCGCCGCCTGTCGGCGTCGGTCCACGCGGCGGCGCGTGGCGGCCCGCCTTCCTCGACCACCGCCCACGAGTGATTGGTCCAGCGGCGATAGTTGGTGACGCCGCTCGGGATGAGGAGCTCTGGAGGCGCGGCCACGGCCTTCGCCATCCGTACTTCTGGGGCATCGCCGTCCGAGGCGGCCGGTGCCGGCACCGTGCCGAACAGCCGCAGCGCCGACCCGATCGGCACGGCGTCGTGGAACAACCGCTCCTGCCCGTCACCCTGTTCGGTCAGCACCAGCAGCGGACCCGGCGTCAGCGGCTGCACGCCAGCGCCCGCGTCCACGCGTGAAGCCGTCGTGAGCCAGCGCCGGTAGCGTCCGAGCAACGACCAGATGGCGGCGTGGTGTTCGGGTTCGTTGGTCTTGAAGTCGAGATGCAGCACGATGACCGGCCAGCTCGCCGTGGCCCGCAGTTCGAGCGCCCGATCGAGCCGCTCGGCGACCGCTGCGAAGAAGTGCGCCTCGAGCGTCGGCTCGCGGCCGTCGAGTTCGAGGTCGTGCGACACCACCGATTGGCGCCGCGTGGCGTCCCACACGACATCCTGCTCGATCGCCACCGTGCCGCGCGTCGCCGCCAGGGCCCGGGCGAGACGGTCGGCGCCGCGCCCGTCGTCCGGATAGCAGTTGTGCGCGTGCAGCCACACCCGCGGCGACCACGCGGCGACCGTCGGAGACTGTGCGACTCCGGCCCCACCCATCACCAGTGTCGCGACGACCGCCGCGAGTCCGCACCATCGGCTGCGCATCCGCGAAGAAGTATCAACCGCGCGTGACGCGCATGCAACGCTGTGGCGACGTGAGATGGGGCAACTGCCCGGGGCGCTCGGCAAACGGCTGTCGCCGTTCGATCAGGAGTTCCCGCCTGCGATACGAGCGCTGCACGCGGACTCGACCGACCCGCTCGACCCTTAGGCTCCGGGGGCCGGCAGCGTGGGCGTCACAAACCGTTGTCGGAGTCGTCGCGGTGTTGTTGAACGAGGTCCGTAGGCTGAAGGTATGCCACTGCCGCGATTCGTCCTCACCATCCTCCTCTTCGTCGCTCTGCCCGGTCTCGCCGCCGCGCAGATTGACCGTGCCACCCTGACCGGCCTGGTTCGTGACGCGTCGGGCGCCGTCGTGCCCGGGGCGACCGTGTCCATCACCAACGACGCCACCGGAATTCGTCGTGTTGCCGCCACGAGTGCCGACGGCGCGTTCCTCGTCGTCGATCTGGCGCCCGGTGAGTACTTGGTCGAGGCGGCGGCGCCCGGCTTCCAGACCTACGCACAGCTGGTGCAGCTCTCGACCGGCCAGCGGGGGCGCCTCGACGTGTCGCTCGCCACCGGTGGCGTGAACGAGACGGTGCAGGTGCAGGCGGCCGCGCCGCTGCTCGAGACACAGGCGGCAGCGCTCGGCACCGTGGTGAGCCGTAACGAAATCGCCAACCTGCCGCTCGCCATCCGCAACTGGGATGACCTGCTCTTCACCATCCCCGGCGTGCAGGGCGACCGCTACACCGAGCAGACCGGCACCACCAACGCCGGCCGCACCGGCGGCGTGAGCATCCACGGCAACCGCTCGCTGCAGAACAACTTCCTGCTCGACGGCGTGGACAACAACTCGATTTCGACCAACGTGCAGGAACTGAGCACCCAGGTGTCGCGTCCCTCGATTGACGCCATCGACGAGTTCAAGGTGGTGACGAGTCCGTTCGCGGCCGAATACGGACGCGCCCCCGGCGGCGCCATCGTGGTGACGACCAAGTCGGGCACCAACCGCATCTTCGGCACCGCCTACGACTACTTCCGCGATGAGCGCTTCGACGAGCGCACGTTCTTCGCCAAGCGGCAGAACCTCAGCAAGCCGACCAACGACCAGAATCAGTTCGGCTTCAATCTCGGCGGGCCGATCCTGCGCAACAAGGCCTTCTTCTTCGGCGATTTCGAGGCCACGCGCATCACCCAGGGCGTGCTGCGCACCGGCGCCGTGGCCACCGCCGAGCAGCGCAACGGCGTCTTCTCGAGCGCGATCCGTGATCCGCTGACCGGGTTGCCGTTCCCGAACAACACCATCCCGGCTGGTCGCATCGACCCGGTGGCGCGCGCCATCATCGACCTGGTGCCCCTGCCGAACGCCAGCGGCAACAACAACTTCATCCGCCAGCCGAACGTCGAAGACAGCGGCGAACGGTATCTGTTCCGCAGCGACGTCAAGCCGGGCGCCAACGACAACCTGTTCGTGCGCTACATCTTCGCCGACCGCACCCGATTCGTGCCCGGCTTCTTCGGCGGCGTCGTCGACGGCACGGCTACCTCGGCCTGGGGCCGCAACTTCCTCAAGTCGCACAGCACCGTCGCCGGCTGGACCAAGGTGTTTGGCGCCTCGCTCGTGAACGAGGCCCGGGTGTCGTGGGCGCGCGGCATCTCCGACGGCCAGCAGGATCCGTTCGGCCAGGCGGGGCCGGTCGTGCCCGGCGTGCCGAACGACCCGGTCGTCGCTGGCGGCGTCATCGGCATCGACATCGCCGGGCACCTGCGGATCGGCTCGCCGAACTTCATGCCGAAGTACCAGCACACCGACCAGGTGCAGTACCTCGACACGCTGTCGTGGCTCAAGGGGCGCCACCAGGTGAAGGTCGGCGTCGACATCATGGCGCCGATGAACAACGAGTTCGTCGACATCCCGTCAACGCGCGGCAACCTGCAGTTCAGCGGCCAGTACACCGGCAGCGCGATTGCCGACTTCATGCTCGGCTGGGCCCGCACGGCGGAACTGTCGAACGTGCACGTGGTCAACCAGCGCCGCTACTCGACGGCGTTCTTCGTGCAGGACGACTGGCGCGTCACCGAGAAGCTCACCCTGAACCTCGGCCTGCGCTACGACTTCATGACCCCGTCCTACGAGAAGGACAACCAGCAGGCCAACTTCGACCTGGCGACCGGCACGCTCGTCTACGCGTCGGACGGGTCGCTCGAAGATCGTGCCCTCGTGAAGCCCGACCGCAACAACGTCGCGCCCCGCATCGGCGTCGTGTTCGCGCTCGACGACAAGACGGTGCTGCGCGGCGGCTACGGCATGTTCTACAACCCGATCGACCGGATCGGCTCGGAAGACCAGGTGGCGCTCAACCCGCCCGGGCTGCGCAACATCAACCAGCAGACCACCTCCACGACGGCGCCGGTGCTGGTCATGAGCCAGGGCTTTCCCGCCAACTACCTCGACCCGGGCAACATCGTGTTCAGCCGCCTCCTGGTCCGCGCGGCCAATCCCGTTGGCACTAACGCGCAGTACCAGCAGTTCGCGGCCGGTATCGAGCGCCAGATTGGCGGCGACTTCGTGGCCTCGGTAGACTTCATCGGCAACGTCGGCCGCAACATCGCCGTGCTGCGCAACCTCAATCAGCCGGCTAACGGCAACGGCGCCCGTCCGTATCCGAACTTCGCGCACATCCAGTGGCGCGATCCGATCGGCACGTCGAGCTACAAGGGCGTGGACGTCTCGGTCGAGAAGCGTCTGTCGAAGGGCTACAGCTTCCGCGTCGCCTACACCCTCGGCGATGCGCAGGACCAGGCGCCAGAGCATCTCGCCGCCACCTCCGGCCGCCAGCAGGACACCAACGACGTCGAGGCGTGGAAGGGCCCGGCCGACTTCGACATCCGCCATCGCTTCGTCACCAACTTCGTCGTGCAGCCGCCGATTGGCGACGGCCGCGCGCTGAACCTGGGCCGGGTCGGCAACGCGGTGCTCGGCGGCTGGACGGTGGCCGGCATCTATACCGCCCGCACCGGGCGTCCGTTCACGGTGACCCAGGGCGGGCTCGAAGGCGCGACCTGGATGCCGAATGTCGTCGGGGACCCGTCGGGCCAGGAAACGGTGGACAGCTGGTTCAATGCCGCCGCCTACCAGCGCGTCGCCGCCGGCACCTTCGGCAACAACACGCGCAACAGCCTGCGTGGACCCGGCTACGTGACCTTCGACATGAGCCTCCAGCGCCGCGTCGCCTTCACCAGCCGGATCGCCGCGACCCTGCGCTGGGACGTGTTCAACATGTTCGACCGCGCCAACTTCGGCAACCCGAACTCCGACATCACCGGTGCCAACGTCGGCACCATCTCGTCGCTGGCGGGTGACCCGCGCGCGATGCAGTTCTCGGTGCGTCTGCACTTCTAAGCGGCAGGCCGGGTGCCGGTGCC
>JANNIB010000408.1:0-3144 GCA_031404695.1 Acidobacteriota bacterium | reverse complement strand
GGCAGCCTGCGCAAGGAGTTCGGCGCCTCGATCGACAACAACGCGACGCACGGGTCGGACGCGCCGGAGACGGCGGCATTCGAGCTCGGCTACTTCTTCCGCGGCATGGAGCTGCGCTAGCGCCGTCGTGGGCCCGGTCCTTTTCGTTGTCGGGCTGGCGGTCGCCGCGGTGGGCGCCCTGGTGTGGCTGGGCGTCCCGCTCGGCCGCCTGCCCGGCGATATCAGCATCGAGCGCGAGGGCTTCCGTCTCTACGTGCCCATCACGACGTGTCTGCTCGTGAGCGGGGCCTTCATGCTCGTCAGCTGGCTGCTCCGGCGCTAGGCGGAGCAAAGATCGAGGAGTGCGATGGCGATCAAGAGCGACCGCTGGATTCGGCGCATGGCGCTGGAACACGGGATGATCGAGCCGTTCGAAGACCGCCAGGTGCGCGCCGGCGTGGTCTCGTTCGGGCTGTCGTCCTACGGCTACGACACGCGCGTGGCCGACGAGTTCAAGGTCTTCACGAATGTCTACAACACGGTCGTCGATCCGAAGAACTTCGACCCGAAGTCCTTCGTGGACATCCAGGCCCTCGAGTGCATCGTGCCGCCGAACTCCTTCGCGCTGGCGCGCACCATCGAGTACTTCCGCATCCCGCGCGACGTGCTCACGGTGTGCCTCGGCAAGAGCACCTACGCGCGTTGCGGCATCATCGTGAACGTGACCCCCTTCGAGCCCGAATGGGAAGGGCACGTCACCATCGAGATCTCGAACACGACGCCGCTGCCGGCCAAGATCTACGCCAACGAAGGCATCGCGCAGGTGCTCTTCTTCCAGAGCGACGAGCCGTGCGAGGTGTCCTACAAGGACAAGGCCGGGAAGTACCAGCAGCAGCGCGGCGTGACGCTGCCGAAGATCTAGGGGCTGGGGACTGGGGGCTGGGGCTCGTCAAGGGCCACCCGCACGATACACGATGCTGCGAAGCTACAAGGGAATCGCACCGACGGTGGATGCCACGGCGTTCGTGGACCGGTCTGCCCAGGTGATCGGCGATGTCCACATCGGCGCCGAGTCGTCGGTGTGGATGAACGTGGTGCTGCGCGGCGACGTCCACCGGATCCGCATCGGCACGCGCTCGAACATCCAGGATCTGACGATGGTGCACGTGATGCGCGACACCCACCCGACCACCATCGGGGACGAGGTGACCGTGGGCCATTCGGCGGTGCTGCACGGGTGCACGATCGAGAGCCGCTGCCTCATCGGCATGGGCGCGATGCTGCTCAACGGCGCTCATATCGGCGCCGATTCGATCGTCGCGGCCGGCAGTCTGGTGACCGAAGGCATGCGCATTCCGCCGCGGTCGCTCGTCATGGGGCGCCCCGCGAAGGTGAAGCGTCCGCTGACCGACGACGAGGTCGCCGAGATTCGCTGGTACGCCGACAACTACGTCGGCTACCGGCTCGACTACATGGCCGAGGCGGCCGCCGAGGTCCGCTGAATGGGCGTCTCCACCAAGCCGGCGCGCGGCATGCGCGACTTCCTGCCGGCCGACGTCCGCCGCCGCCAGTATGTGATCGGCGTCGTCGCCGCGGTGTTCGAGAGCTACGGCTTCGAACCGCTCGAGACGCCGGCGGTCGAGAACATCGAGACCCTCACCGGCAAATACGGCGAGGAAGGCGATCGCCTCATCTTCAAGATCCTGAAGCGCGGCGAAGGGGCCGCCACCGGCGACGCCGATCTGGCGCTGCGCTATGACCTGACGGTGCCGCTGTCGCGTGTAGTGGCCGAACACCGCGCCGCGCTGCCGAAGTACTTCAAGCGCTATCAGGTGCAGCCGGTGTGGCGCGCCGACCGGCCGCAGAAGGGTCGCTTCCGCGAGTTCTACCAGTGTGATGTCGATGCCACGGGCTCGACCTCGATGACGGTCGAAGCGGAGCTGCTGGCCGCCGGCGCCGATGTGCTGACGCGCCTCGGCTTCACCGATTTCACCATCCGCCTGAATCACCGGCGGCTGCTGGCGGCAATTCTCGACGTCGCCGGCGTGCCGGCCGACCTGCACGGCACGGCCCTCATCGCCCTCGACAAGTCCGACAAGATCGGCCGTGAGGCTGTGGTTGCCGAGATGACCTCCCGCGGCGTGACCGACACCGCGGCGGCGACGCTCGTTTCGTTTCTCTTCGGGCTCACCGACGCGGCCAACGGCCCGGCGCTGGATGCCGTCGCGGCGTTTGTGGGCACCCACGACGGCGGGGTGGCCGCGGTCGCCGACCTGCGCGAGATCCTGAGGCTGGTCGCGCCGCTGTCGGCCAACCCGCACGTCCGCATCGACGCGACGCTGGCGCGCGGCCTTGGCTATTACACCGGCGCCATCTTCGAGATCGCGGTCGGGGATCTCGCCGGCAGCCTCGGCGGCGGCGGCCGGTATGACGACCTGGTCGGCATGTTCCTCGGCCAGAAGGTGCCGGCCTGCGGCCTCTCGCTCGGCCTCGAGCGCATCCTGGTCGTGATGACCGAGCGCGGCATGTTCCCGGCTACGGTCGAACGCGCGCCGGCGACGGTGCTGGTCGCCAACTTCGATGCCGACGCGCTGGGCGACACGCTGGCGCTGGCAGCCCAGTTGCGGCGCGGCGACGGCGGCACGCCACTGGCCGTCGAGGTGTATCCCGACACCGACAAGCTCGGCAAGCAGTTCAAATACGCCGCCGACCGCGGCATTCCGTTCGTGGCGGTGGTCGGGACCGAGGAACGCACGCAGGGCCAGGTGACGGTCAAGTCGCTCGGCACCGGCGGGCAGGAGGCCGTGGCGCGCGACCGCGCGGCCGAGTACATCGTTACGCAGATGGGGACCTCACGTGGCTGAGCAACTTGGATCTCTCGCCCGCACGCACACCTGCGGCGCTCTCAGGGTGGCCGACGTCGGCGCCCGCACCGTGCTCCTCGGCTGGGTGCAGAAGATCCGCGACCTCGGGTCGCTCATCTTCCTCGACGTGCGCGACCGCCACGGCATCACGCAGGTGATCGTGCAGGACGACGCGGCGCTGCTCGAACGGGCCAAGCCCCTGCGCGGCGAGTTCGTGGTGGCGATCGAAGGACTGGTCACGCGACGCGCGCCGGAGACGGTCAATGCCAAGCTGCCGACCGGCGAGATCGAAGTGCGGGCC
>JANNIB010000407.1:0-6645 GCA_031404695.1 Acidobacteriota bacterium | reverse complement strand
CCAGGTGGCGCCGAGGCGCTGAATGAACGAAGATCGTAGGGCCGGCCGCGCGGCCGACAAAAGGAGCACGGATGGCGGGATCACTGGACGGCAAGGTCGGACTGATCGTGGGCGTGGCCAACAAGCGCTCGATCGCCTGGGCGATCGCGCAGGCGGCGGCGGCCGAGGGCGCGACGCTCGTGCTGACGTATCAGGACCGCTTCGCCGAGCACCTCCAGGACCTGGCGGCCACGCTCACGCAGGCGCCGGAGCTGTTGCCGCTCGACGTGCAGGACGACGCGCAGATCGAGGCCGTCTACGCCCGCATCGCGGCCACCCACGGCGGTCTCGACTTTCTCGTGCACGGCGCCGCCTTCGCGCCGCGCGAGGAACTGACGAACCCCTTCACGAACACCTCGCGCGAGGGCTTCCGGATCGCGCTCGATGTCAGCGCCTATTCGCTCATCGCGCTCGCCCGCGGAGCCCGGCCGCTGATGGAGGCGCGCGGCGGCGGTTCGATCGTGGCGCTGACCTTCCTCGGCGCCGATCGCGTGTTCCCGAACTACAACGTGATGGGCGTGGCCAAGGCGGCGCTCGAGTCTTCGGTGCGCTACCTGGCGGCCGACCTCGGCCCGCTGAACATCCGCGTGAACGCCGTGTCGGCCGGCCCGATCAAGACGCTGGCCGCGGCCGGCGTCGGCGGCTTCTCGAGCATCCTCGGCGTCGTGCGCGAGCGCGCGCCGCTGCGCCGCACGGTCGAGACCAGCGAAGTGGCCGACGCGTCGGTGTTCCTTCTGGGCCCGGGCGGCCGCGGCATCACCGGCGAAGTGCTGATGGTGGACGCGGGGTATCACGCGATCGGGATGTAGGGACTGGGTGCTGGGGGCTGGGGGCTGGGGCGCGCGACTGTCACGCTTCGAAGTGACGCACCGACAAGCAGGGCATGTGCATCGCCGCCTCCAGCGGCGATGCTAGTGTGTGACACCGGCCCGCCCCAGTCCCCAGCCCCCAGTCCCCAGCCCCCAGTCCCTATCTCTCCACCACAATTTTTCCCTGTGGCACGCCCAGCGCATCGAGCGTCGCGGTGACGGTCTGCACGAACCCGGCGGGTCCGCAGACGAGGCAGTACGCCTCCGGGTGCGGCAGCGCGGCGCGCAGCAGATCCGCACCCACTCGTCCGAACCGCGCGGGCTGGTCGGCCGGCCCCTCGTCGCGCGTGATGGTCGTGTGCAGGGCGAGGCGGCCGGCGGCGGCGAGCGCCGCGAAGTCGTCGGCGTAGGCGAACTCGTCGGGTGTCCGCACGCTGTAGACGAGCGTGGCGGTCGTGAAACCCGGGTGATCGAGCCGATCGAGGATGACGCTGCGAATCGGCGAGATGCCGGTGCCGCCGGCCACCAGCAGCAGCGGCCCGGCGCCTGCCGATGCCGGTACGCCGAAGGTGCCGAGCGGCCCGTCGATGTCGAGTGTCGCGCCGAGCACCGTGTAGGGATCGAGCCCGGCCTGCCCGAAGGCGCCATCGGCCGGCACCAGCAGTTCCAGCGCCCCGGCCGCGCCGAGCGACGGCGGCGAGGCGATCGAATACGGCGCCCGCGTTCCGGCGCCGGCTACGCCGGCAAACACCGCCTGACCGGCGCGGAAATCGAACGGCCCGCCGGCCACGGCGAGACGCAGTCGTCTGGTGCGGGGCGTCGACCGCGCGACGTCGGTCAGGACCGCGCTTCGCACGACGGGCCTCAGAGCACGCCGCTGCGGGCGCGCTCGATCTCGGTCTCGGAAACCTCGGGCGCGACCACCGGCAGCCGCAGCCCGCTGGTCGCTCGGTCGGTCGGGCGCAGGAGGGCGCTACGCGAGCTGGCCTTGCGCAGGGTCTTGTCGCGGTACATGCGGGCGTCTCCGGTGGCGAGCAGCGCTTCGTAGGTCTCGCCGTCATGCGGGTATACCGCGGCGCCGACGCTGATCGACAGCGGCACCTTCCTGCCCGGACGCGCTTCGAACGACACCTCTTCCATCGCCCGCTTGAGCTCGAGCCGCTTGCGCTCGGCCTCCTCGGCGCCACAGCCCGACAGCACGACGATGAACTCGTCGCCAGCGTAGCGCACGCACAGATCATACGGGCGCACGCCGGCCCGCAGCACGCCGGCCACTTCGCGCAGCGCCCGGTCGCCCACGTGGTGGCCGTGGGTGTCGTTGATCTCCTTGAAGTCGTCGCAATCCATCACCAGCAGCGCCACTTCCGACTTCAGGCGCTCGGCACGGGCGAGCTCGCGGTTCAGGTGGCTGAACATCGAGCGCGTGTTGGGCAGGCCCGTGAGCGCATCGGTCAACGAGTCCTTTTCGGTGCGCTCGTAGACGCTGGCGTTGCTGATGACGGCGGCCGCCTGCTCGCAGACCCGGTCGATGAGCCGGCGGTGGTCGTCGGTGTAGGCGTCCTCGGCTTCCTGATAAACGGCCAGCGTGCCGATCAGGCGATCGCTCGAGATGAGTGGGGCGACGATGGCCGACTGCAGCGTCGTGCGGGTCCCGGTCAGGCCTGCGGCCTCGAAGTCGGCGCTCGGACGGGCGTTCACGAGCGGCCGGCGGTTGCGCGTGACCCAGCCGGTCAGGCCGTGGCCGCTCTTGATCGTCATCGTGCCGATGAGCTCGGAATCGACGCCGGTGGCAAACTTGCAGCGCAGCACGTCCTGCTCTTCGTCGTAGAGGAAGAGGGCGCAGGCGCCGAACGGCACCAGGTTGCTCAGCTTCGAGCTGATGAGCGCCATCGTGTCGGCCACGCCGAGGCTGGTGCCCATCGACTGCGCTATTTCGTAGAGGGCGTAGATTTCCTTGTGGGCCAGCGCGATGTCGTCGAACACCGTGTTGGCGCGTCCGGATTCGTGCTCGAAGCCCGCGGCGGGACGTCCGAGTTCCGAGGTCGGCTCGAGCGTGAGGCGGCGCGACGGCGCCTGCTCGAGGCGGTCGGCTTCGGCCGCCAGCGCCGGCAGGTGTTCGAAGAACAGCTTCGCCACCGCGGGGTCGAGCGCCTTGCCCGACTCCTGTTCGAGCAAGAGCAGCGCCGCGTCGTGATCCATCGCGCGGTGATAGGGCCGGTCGGAGGTGAGCGCGTCGAAGTAATCCACCACCGTGAGGATGCGGGCGCCGAGCGGGATGTCCTCGCCACGCAGGCCCTGCGGGTAGCCACGGCCGTCCCAGCGCTCGTGATGGCTCAGGATGAGTGGCGCCACCGGATAGGGGAACGGGACGGCGCTGATGATCTCGGCGCCCACCTGCGGGTGGATGCGGATCTTCTGGAACTCTTCCTGCGTGAGCGGGCCCGGCTTCGAGAGGATGTGCTCGGGCACGGCCAGCTTGCCGATGTCATGCAGCAGCGCCGCCGTCTTCACGCCCTGGATCTCCTGCTCGGACATCCCGAGCACGCGGGCCAGGCCGGCGGCGTAGACCTGGACGCGGCGGATGTGGCTCTGCGCCATCTGATCTTTGGCGTCGATGGCGAGCGCCAGCGCTTCGATGGTCGCCAGGTGCAGGTCCGACATCTCCTGCACATGACGCCGTTCGTCTTCGATGCGGCCGATGTAGACCTTGTAGGTGCGGTAGATGAGATAGCCCGGTGCGATGATGACCAGCATGCCCAGCAGGATGCCGGGACCGCCCAGCAGGCTCGTCAGCGACAGCACGGTCAACCCGGTGGCAAACGCCACGAGCGCCCCCACGAAGTAGCTCGGCGCACTCCACAGGAAGTTCTGGTTCCACGACTGCAACACCGGCTGTCGCGTGGTGAGCGCGATGGCCAGCGACACCAGCACCGTGTTGAAGACGAAGTAGGTGGTGGCGGCGCCCACCAGGGCTGCGGTCTGGCCCACCGTGATGAGCAGCACGCCTGGCACGCCGCCGAGCCGCGCGTAGGCGAACCCGGCCGCCCGCACCGTGATCGCCAGCGACGCCATGCTGAAGAGCGTGCGGTACCACGGCGTCGGCTTCTTCATCCGGAACGTGCACTGGCTCCAGGCGCTGGTCACCGCGATGAGCGTCGTCGCCTCCGGCCCGAGCAGCAGCAGCGCCGCGAAGTCCACCATGTAGCTGACCGACAGGGTCGAGCCACTGGCTGCCAGCAGCGTCACCTTGAACGCCGAGGTCACATTCGACATCAGCAGCAGGGCGACGAACAGCAGCGGGTTGTCGAAGCGTACGTGCGGCAGCGTCCACGCGAGAACAGCCGCGCCGGCCGCTATCACCACCGCGATGAAGGTCTGCGCGGGAACGGGGAGGGAGCCCATGCCGGTCGTCAGGCTCCGACGGCCTCGCGGCGGCGCCGGGTCGTGGTGGGCTCGAGCGCGTACTCATCGATCTTGCGGTACAGGGTGCCGCGGCTGATGTCGAGCACGCGCGCGGCCTCGAGCTTGTTCCAGTGGACGGCCTCGAGCACCATGGCGATATGCGTGCGTTCGGCGTCGCGCAGCGTCGGCAGGCGGCCCGAGGTCGCCGTGCCTTCCGCCAGCGGCGAGTGCAGGAACTGGACGTCTTCGCCGCGGATCACATGCCCGGGCGCCGACATCGCCGCCCGCGAGATCGTGCTCTCGAGTTCGCGGATGTTGCCGGGCCAGTGATACGACAGCAGCCGGTCGGTGGCCTCCTGCGACAGCCGCTTGGCGTCGAGGGTCAGGCCGTTGGCGGCGCAGTAGCGGTTGATGAAGCGCTGCGCCAGCACCGGGATGTCGACCGCGCGCTCCTTGAGCGACGGCAGGCGGATCGAGAAGGCGTTGACCCGGTAGAAGAGGTCTTCGCGGAAGCGGCTCTCGCGCACGAACTGGTCGAGCGGGCGGTTGGTGGCCGAGATCAGGCGGAAGTCCACGTGGATGGACTTGCTGCCGCCGAGCCGCTCGAAGCGGCGCTCCTCGAGCACGCGCAGGATCTTGGCCTGGGCCACCAGCGACAGATCGCCCACTTCGTCGAGGAAGAAGGTGCCGCCGTTGGCCAGCTCGAGGCGTCCGGGCTTGCGTTCGTGGGCGCCGGTGAAGGCGCCCTTTTCGTAGCCGAAGATTTCCGATTCGAAGAGCGTGTCCGGGAGAGCGGCGCAGTTGACCGCCTGGAACTTCTCGGTGCCGCGGCGCGACAGCTCGTGGATCATCCGCGCCACCACTTCCTTGCCGGCGCCGGTGGGCCCGAGGATGAGCACCGAGATGTCGGACTTGGCGGCGGTGCGGATCCACTCGAAGATGGCCAGCATCTTCTCGTCGCGGCCGATCATCTCGCGGAAGCGCTGCACCGAGGGCGAGGTGTCTTCGATGCCGACCGCGGCGCGCCGTTCGAGGAAGGTGTCGAGCTGCTGCCCGAGCGGCGAGGCCGGATCGACGCGCGCGGCCGTGTAGCAGATCGGGTCGCCCGAGATCCGCCGCACGACGCCGGATTCCACCAGTTCCCTGACGCAGTTCTCGACGTCGAGCCGCATGCGGCCGAACGCCTGCATGATGCCCTCGGCGTCGAACTGCTCGGTGGGTCTGGCGCTCAGGAAGCGCAGGATGCCGGCGCGCAGTGGCGACTGTACGAGGACGCGGAAGCGCGTCTCGGCATCGGCCTCCTGGCGGGAAGTCGAGCTGGTCGCTCGACGAGCGGCGAACGTAATGTCGTCCACGTGGGGTAGCGGGCTCCTACTGTCCTTCTATCGGACAGTCGGCTTCCGGGGTTAGACCTGAGGAGGAGCGGGTGCAGGAGCCTGCAGTTCCGTATCATTCCACGCCCGGGTGATACTCTAATCGTTCCGATCACTCTTCCGGAGGCTTGACGTCTGTGCCCTATCGCGCACCTGGTTCACCCGGGACCAAACGTAACCATCTGTCGGGCCGCCCGATCCGATACTACCGGCCCAAGGGCAGCGCCGATGTGCGCAAGCTCATCGACGAGGGGTTCCAGGCGTTCAACGCCGCCAGACTGGGCGAGGCCTGCCGCATCTATTCCGACAAGATGCTGTCGCCCGACCACGACACCACCATCGCCCTCACCGTGGCCGGCGCGCTGACGCCGGCCGGGCTCGGCGGCGCGATGATCGAGCTGATGGAGCGCGGCCTCATCGACTTCGTCATCAGCACCGGCGCCAACCTCTATCACGACCTCCACTACGCCCTGAACTTCACGCTGCACCGTGGCTCGCCGTTCGTCGACGACCGCGAACTCTACGACGACGGCGTCATCCGCATCTACGACGTGCTGTTCCCGGCGCAGGTGCTGCTCGACACCGACCGTTACGTGCGCGAGTTCCTGGTGCGCTCCGGGCTCGACGGCCCGGTCTCGACCGCCGAGTTCCACTACGCCCTCGGGCAGGACCTGCAGGCCATGCACCCCGGTTGCGACGAGTACTCGGTGCTGGCGGCGGCGGCCAAGGCCGGCGTGCCCATCTACACCTCGTCGCCCGGAGACAGCTCGATCGGCATGAACATCGCCTTCCACGAGCTGATGAACGACGGCCATCTCATGATCGATCCCAACAAGGACGTCAACGAGATCTGCGCCATCATCCTCGCCGGGCAGAAGAACGGCGCCGTCATCCTCGGCGGCGGTTCGCCGAAGAACTTCTACCTGCAGGGGCAGCCGACGTTGTGGGAGGTCTACGGCATCCCCAAGGGCGGCAACGACTACTTCATCCAGATCACGACCGATCAGGTGGTGTGGGGCGGC
>JANNIB010000406.1:0-8790 GCA_031404695.1 Acidobacteriota bacterium | reverse complement strand
AAAGATGCCTTCGAAGCCAGGAACCATCAGCCGCAGCGGAAACCCGTTCTGCGGCCGCACGGCCTCGCCGTTCATGCCGTAGGCCAGGATGCAGTCGTCCATCGCCTTCGCAATCGGCATGCTCGACGCGCCCTTCACTTCTTCTGCCCCTTCCGCGACGAACCAGGAGGCCCCACCTTTCAGGCCGCACTCCTTGAGCAGTGTCGAAAGGAGCACGCCGGTCCATTCGGCGCAACTCGTCATGCCGTGCGTTTCTTGAACGTTCGTCGCCCGGCGCGACGATCGGTTCCCCGCGCACTCGATGAAATGAATGCGCGTCACGGAGGGAAGACGCTTCAAGTCGTCGATGGTGAACGTCAGCGGACGGTCCACCAGGCCGTGAATCATGAGACGGTGCTGCCGCGGATCGATGTCCGGGAGGAATGAGCCGCGAGTCGTCCCCATGTAGTGGAGCGAGGATGGCGTGATCACCCCGACCGAATCCTGAAGCGGGGCCGCCACATGAAACGTGAGCCCCCAGTTGTCGGGCGAGGGCCTGCCGCCGTGGGCGATGCGTACGGAGGTGACGTGAGGCGACCTGTCGCCGTAAGCGATCTGATCCTTGCCCTCCTTGATCATCGGTGGGGAGTGATGTGTCTGGCCGATCACGGGCGCTGCGGCTCCGACGGTGAAACCACCGGCTAACGCGGCGCCGCTCTTGAGGAATTCCCGTCGCGCGGGTCGTTTCGAACCCATGGGTCTCTCCTTTGCCGATGAGCTTCCAGGAAGTCGCTGCCCAGCAGTCCGAGAGTATACGCCCGTCTCGGGGGCCAATCGAGCGCAGTCTGGTGTGCCTCTAGGTCTCGATTGTCACCCTTCGCAGCATCGTGTCGACAACCGGGCGCCACCATATTCGCCGCCTTGGTCTTGCAGAAGCGACGGCCGCAGGAATCGAACCGGGCGTGTCAGCTATGCTGATTTCGCCCCGCCGATCGCTCGATTGGGCTTCTGAACCCGGTGCCGGTTCGACGGACGACGGTGGAGCGGCTACGAGACGGCCGCCGGCTGCGCCGGCTCGAGGTCCACTTTGATCTGGCGCCACTTGCCCTGGCGGAAGCGCAGGAACGACAGCACGCAGCGCGTGAAGTGGCCGAGCAGGATGGCGAGCCAGATGTCGGCGGGCTGCAGCTGGCGCATCGACTGGAGCACCGTGCAGAGCCCGATCGGAATCGCCACCTGCGAGACCAGCGTGATGAAGAGCGGGCTCCTGGTGTCGCCGGTGCCCTGCAAGCCGCCGGTGAAGGTGAGCGCGGTGCTGATGAAGAACCCCGAGACGGCGAGGTAGCGCAGAAGCTGGCGGCCGATGTCGGCCACCGTGCCCTCGGTGGCGCCGAAGATGCCGAGCAGCGGAATCGGGATGAGCAGGAACATCGCGCCGACCACGGCCGCGACCCAGACGCCGATCTTCGCGGCTGCGTAGACGCCGTGCAGCGCCCGATCGGGCTGGCCGGCGCCGAGGTTCTGGCCGGCGATGGTGGCGGCGGCGCCCATCAGGCCCACCGACGTCCACGTGATCATCGAGAAGAGCTCGGTGTAGCCGATGGTGTAGGCCGCCTGGGCGGCGGCGCTGTGCTCGAGGCCGCCGATGAAGCGCAGCAGCATGACGCCGGCCACGTTCATCGCGATGCCCTGCACGCCGGTGGGGAGCCCGAACTTGAAGAGCGACCGGATCACCGCCCAGTCGGGTCTGGTGCACGTCTCGGGCGTGAAGTGGACGACCAGCCGGTTGCTGAAGAGCAACCACAGCGCGTAGCCGCTCACGAGCGACGAGGCAATCGCGGTGCCCATCGCCGAGCCGGCGGTGCCGAACTTCGGAATGAGCAGCAGGTTGAAGACCAGGTTCAGCACCGTCATCGTGACGCCGAGGCGCAGCGGCGTCTTGGCGTCACCGGCGGCGCGCAGCGCGGCCGACAGCATGAAGAACAGCAGCATGCCGATGCTGAAGACGAAGTTGATGCGCAGGAACGGCAGCGCCTGGGCCCGCACCTCGGGCGCCGCGTTCACGAGCGTGAGCAGCCACGGCGTGGCGAAGTAGCCGATCGGCGCCAGGATGAAGAACATCCCCACCGCGGTAATGAACGCCTGGTAGACGACGGTGTTGACCTTCTTGTGGTCGCCGGCGCCGGCAAAGCGGGCGACCAGCACGGCCTGGCCGGTGAACAGCGACGCCATGAAGACGATGACGACGAGGAAGATCTGCCACGCCACGCCGATGCCGGCGTTGGCCGCGTAGCCCATCATGTTGCCGACCAGCGCGTGATCGACGACGCCCTGCAGCCCGGCCACGAGGTTCTGGAGCATCGTCGGCCATGCCAGCTTCCACACGGCGGGAGCGAGGGGCCCTTCGATGAGGGAGCGATCGAACTTCTTGGGGAGCGCCGGGCCGGCCATCAGGAGACCCAGAATTGTAACGTGAGGCCGGGTCCGGACCGGAGCGAATCTAAACGTCGAGTTCCTGCGCGTCTTCGGCCCGTTCCATGATGAAGCGGAAGCGGGCGGAGGCATCTTTGCCCATCAGTTCATTCATCACACGATCGGTCACCAGCTGATCGGCGATGTCGACGCGCAGCAGACGCCGGGTGCGCGGGTTGAGGGTGGTTTCCCACAGCACCTTCGGCATCATCTCGCCGAGCCCCTTGAAGCGCGTGATCTCGGGCGTGGCGCGGCCGCTCTTCTGGCGCAGGATGAGGGCCTTCTGCGCCTCATCGAGCGCCCAGAACGTCTCCTTGCCGATGTCGATGCGGTAGAGCGGCGGCTGGGCCAGGTAGACGCGGCCGGCGGTGATGAGCTGCGGCAGGTGGCGGAAGAGGAACGTCAGCAGCAGCGTCGAGATGTGGTGGCCGTCGGAATCGGCATCGGCCAGCAGGATCACCTTGCCGTAGCGCATGCGCGACAGGTCGAACGATTTGCCCACGCCGCAGCCAAGCGCCGTCACGAGATCCGACAGCTCTTTGTTCTCGAGTACTTTCGCCGTGGACACGCCTTCCGTGTTCAGCACCTTGCCGCGCAGGGGCAGGATGGCTTGGCGGGCGCGGTCACGCCCCTGCTTGGCCGAGCCGCCGGCCGAATCGCCTTCCACCACGAACAGCTCGCTCGTGATCGAGCCGGGCTGGGTGCAGTCGGCGAGCTTGCCGGGGAGGGTGGCGCGGCCCGATGTCGGTCCCTTGCGCACCACATCGGCCTGCGCGGCGCGGCTAGCCTCGCGGGCCCGCGCGGCCAGAATGATGCGGGCGACGATGCCCTCGGCAGTCGAGATGTTGTTGTTGAGCCAGTGTTCGAGGGCCGGCCGCACGAAGCCGTCGACCGCACTCGCCACCTCGGGGTTGTTCAGCCGATCTTTGGTCTGCCCCTGGAACTGCGGCTCGGCGATGAAGATCGAGAGCACGCCTGTCATGCCTTCGCGGATGTCTTCGGCGGTGAGCGTGACGCCCTTGGGCGACAGGGTGTGGGTGTCGATGAAGTTGCGCACGGCCTTGCCGATGCCGGCGCGCAGGCCGTTCTCGTGGGTGCCGCCCGAGGCGGTCGGGATGCCGTTGACGTAGCTGCGCACGTGCTCGTCGGTCGACTCGGTCCACTGCACCACGAACTCGAGCCTGACGCCGTTGTCCTTGGCCAGCACGAACGGCGCGTCGTGCACGGGCTTGCTCGACCGCTCGGTGAGAATCTTCTTCAGGTAGTCGACCAGCCCCTCTTCGTGCTGGAAGGTGTGCTTGGTGCCGGTCGTCTGGTCGTCGAAGGCGACCTTGACGCCTTTGTGGAGGTAGCTGGCCACCTCGAGCCGCTCGCGGATCACCTGCGGATCGAATTCGACCTTTGGGAAGATCACCGGGTCGGGACGGAAGAAGACCGTCGTGCCGGTGCCGCGCGCCGCGCCCACCTTCTTCAGGCCGCCCTCGGGCTTGCCCTGGCGGAAGCCCATCTCGTACTGGACGCCGTCGCGGCGCACCGTCGCCAGCAGCTCGCGCGACAGCGCGTTGACCACGCTGGCGCCCACGCCGTGCAGGCCGCCGGCGGTCTTGTAGCTGCCCTGCTCGAACTTGCCGCCGGCATGCAGCACGGTGAAGATGACTTCGAGCGCGCTCTGCTTCGTCTTCGGGTGGACGTCCACCGGGATGCCGCGTCCGTCGTCGGCAATCGTCACTGACGAGCCGTCGTCGTGGAGCGTGACGTTGATCGTCGAGGCGTGACCGTTCATCGCCTCGTCGATCGAGTTGTCGAGAATTTCCCAGACCAGGTGATGCAGGCCTGAAGCGCCGACGCCGCCGATGTACATGCCGGGGCGTTTGCGGACGGGCTCGAGACCTTCGAGCACCTGGATGTCTTTGGCGGTATAGCTCACGGAACCACTCGGGACTGGGGGCTGGGTGCTGGAGGCTGGGGCGTGCCGCCGCCAGCTGCCAAAGTATAAAGCCTGCCGGCGATTCGCTTGCATCTGCCCGGCTTCGCGCCTATCGTTGCCGCGTGGGCCGGGCTCGGCTCGTCGCGGCGTGGGTACTCCTCGTGTCCGTCGCGGCTGGCGGCTGGCTGCTCGTCCGCTCCTGGCGGAGTCAGGACGCACCCACGGCCAGCATCGCCGCGCAGAGCCTGCCGGCCGTGCGCCGCAGCGCCGCGCGGTGGGAGCGCTGGACGGTTACCGAGCAGTTCGCCGCGCAGCACGTGATGGTGCTGCAGATCGAGACGAGGCACCTTGAAGAATCAGGCGCCATCGCCCGGTCGGTTGCGGCGCCCTTGCAGGATCGCTACTCGGAGATCATGATGTATTTCCACCGGCCGGGCCGCCCCGACACACTGCCGCCGCGACGCGTGCAGTGGAGCCGCGGCGCCGGCTACGTGGAAACGGACTTCGAGAAACGGTGATTCGGGACCCCTACATCGAACGAGAAGTCCGCAACGCGGCGCTCATCCTGGTTGGCGTGCTCTTCGCCGGCTTCGGCATCGAAGGCTTCCTCGTGCCCGGCGGCTTCATCGACGGCGGCGTCACCGGCGTGTCGATGCTGCTCGGCCGGCTCACGAGCATCCCGTTGTCGGTGTGGCTGCCGGTCATCAACCTGCCATTCCTCATACTCGGCTACCGGCAGCTCGGCGGCGCCTTCGCCCTGCGCGGCGGGCTGGCCATCGGCGCCCTGGCCCTCGCGCTGGTGGTCGTGCCCTATCCACACGTGACCGAAGACCACGTGCTCGAAGCGGTGTTCGGCGGCCTCTTCCTCGGCGCCGGCATCGGCCTGGCCGTGCGCGGTTCGGCGGTGCTCGACGGCACCGAGATCGCCGCCCTGCTCATCAGCCGGCGCAGCCACCTGCTGAAGGTGGGCGACATCATCCTGCTCTTCAACGTCGCGCTGTTCCTGGTGGCCATGCGCACGCTCGGCGTCGAGCCGGCGCTCTATTCGATCCTCACCTTCCTGGCCGCCGCGCGCACGCTCGACTTCGTGATCTACGGGCTCGAGGAGTTCACGGCGATCACGATTTTCTCGCGCGAAAGCCGCGCCATCAAAGCCGCGATCATCGGCGAACTCGGCCGCGGCGTGTCGGTGCTGCGCGGCTACGGCGGGCTGAGTGGCGACGAACAGGAAGTGCTCTACTGCGTGGTGACGCGCCTCGAGGTCGGCCGCGTGAAGGCGATCGTGCGCACGCACGACCGGTCGGCGTTTGTCGTCTACAACACCCTGGCCGACGTCGATGGCGGCGTCGTGAAGCGCCCGCGGCACCACTGACCCTCGGTCCAGACACTACGGTCGCGTTGGCCTGTGCCGTCGTGTCACATGCCTGTCTCATCACGCGACAGTGGGGCGAGTTTCGGCTCCTAACACCAGACCAGTCAGGGGCCTTGCCGGCATCATCGGAACTGCTCGCCTTCGTTAGCCTGGCACGCATCGCCTCCGGGACGCCCACGCTCAGCGACGTCGGCGCGCTGGCCGAAGGACGTCTGCGGCATCTGGCACCAGGGTCGACGATGGCGCTCTTTGCCGTGGACGGCACCCGCGCCGGGCTGGCCGTGCGGTTTGCCTCGGGCCCGGCGGCCGCCGCGGTGTCGCCCTTGAGCATGCGACTGGGTGATCGGCTGACGGGATGGGTGGGCGCCAACCTGCGCTCGATGCGCAATGGCGATGGCCGGCTCGACCTGCCGGGACTGACCGCGCCGCTGGCCCGCTGGGCGTCGGCGACGCCGCTGGTGGCCGACGGGGCGCTGGCCGGCGTCCTGACCGTGTACAGCGGGGAACCGCTGGGCGACGATCAGTGTCGCATGCTGGAGATGATCGGACCGCACCTGGCGGCGGCCGTCGCCTCGGCAGCGGCGGCCGAAGCCGAGGTCCCGCGCGTCCACGCACCGCTTCGCGTGGTGGCACGGCGTCAGGCTCGAGGTTGACCATGGGTGGGTCCGGAACATCCGGACCCACCCACGCGCGTTACTGCTTCTTCCGCCGCGGTGCCGGCGCTGTGCGCCGGGCCCCGCCGCCGGCCGGCGCCTTGCGAGCGCGCTTCGGACGGTCGGCTGCGTCCTCCGCGCTCATCGTGCGGCGCGGGCCACGCTTCACACCGCGGGCCACCGGCCCGGCGCTGATCGGCTCCTTGGCGCTGCCGGGCGCGAAGAACTTCGACTGGTCGTCCTCCGGCTCGATTTCGTCGGGAACCATCGGCGCAATCTGCATTTGCGACGGCATGTCGTCGGTGACATCGTCCGACTCGCCGCTGTCGTCGCCGTCGCCTGCCTCTTCGCCGTCGTCACCGATCACCCAGCCGAGCGTGACGCTCTTCGGGCGGTAGACGTTGGCGGACGAGGGTGGCGCCGCCGGCTGCGCATCCGGATCCGGCGCCGAGCCCGGCGCCGAAGTGGACGCCATCGCCGCCGAGCCGCCGGCGCCAAACACGCGCAGGCCGCCCTGGCGATCGCGTTCCAGCTTGATGAGACCTTCCTTCTGACAGGCCCGCATCAGATCCACAATCGATCCGTACTTGCGGTCGTCGAAGTCGGGGTAGCTGGCGCGGATGAACTGCTTGATCTGGCGCAGGTACATCGGCCAGCGCGGCGGCTGCGGCGGATCGGTGAGCAGCTGGCGCACCAGCTCGACACCTTCCTGAATGGCCGCCGCCGTCGCCGGATCGATCTCGCGCGGTCCGCGGTGAGCGCCCGCGGCCGCGGGCGCGGCGGCCGGGGCCGGGGCCGGGGCCGGGGCCACCGTGCCGTCGGCCAGCATGACCGGCGCCGGGGCCATGGCCGGCTCGGCCATGGGCAACGCCGCATCCGCCATCGCGGCTCCGGCCTCGCTCAGTTCGACCAGCGTGCTGCGACCGGTGTGCTTCAGCAGCACGATGCCCTTTTCCGCCAGCTTCTCGGCGAAGTCGCGGAAGCTGCTCACGCCGTAGTCGCGTTCCGAGAAGGACGAGTCGAGCTGCAGCAGCGTGCTCTTCAGCAGGCCCAGCTGCGGCGTGACCTCGCGGTCAGCCAGCACCTTCAGCGCGCGCCGCACCAGCGGCACGATCGCATCGATGTTCATGGCCTGGCCGACGCCGACCACCACACCGCTCGACGCCGAACGCGAGCGATCGGGCGCCACGCGCGTGCCGCCGCGGCCGGCGACGTTTTCGTAGGCGATGAACTCGGTGCAGTTCTTCTGCATCACCTGGCTGGTGAACTGCCGGCCGCCGACGACGAACACCTTCTTGTCGTACTGCTTGAGCTTCTCGACCAGGGTGATGAAGTCGCTGTCGCCGCCGACGATCACGAAGGCGTTGATGTGGTCGTGCGTGAACGCCATCTCGAGAGCGTCGAGGGCGAGGTTGATGTCGGCGCCGTTCTTGTCGCCGCCGGGCGTCATCACGCGCTGCACCAGCCGCACCGCGTGGTTCGACATCGCCCGGCCGTAGTCACCGCGCTTCCAGTCGCCGAAGGCGACCTTGGTGATGATCTCCCCGCGTTCCTTGATGGCTTCGAGCACCGCGCCGATGTCGAAGTTGAGTCCGAGCGTGTTCTTGACACCGATTTCGACGTTGTCGAAATCGATGAATACGGCAATCTTGAGTCGTTCGTCGGACATGAGTCGTTCCTTTGTGTTGCGATTCTTCAGAAGGCGAAATAGATGAAGTCGAGCGACGTCGTGCTGCGCAGCACGAGCGTCAGAGTCGCGAGCACGCCGACGCCTGCCGCCTGGACACCTGCCAGGCGCAGACCCGTCATCCGGGATTCAATCCACGCCACCAGGGTCACACGGCGCTCGCGTGCCAGGGCCCAGAGATCGTGGATGAAGAGCGGCAGCGACCAGGTCGCTGCCAGCGCGAAGAAGTGCAGCCCGATGTCCGCCTCGTCCTGCATCGTGGTGGCCGGCGACAGCCGCAGGAAGTGCCCGAGGAACTCGGCGTTGGTCTCGCGGAAGAACAGCCAGCCGCCCATCATGGCCACCCACGTGAGCGCCACCTGCACGAGGGCGAGCGGACCGGGCCAGTGTTCGGGCAGGCGCAGCGCCTGTCCCGCCGTGCGCGTGATCCACACGAGCGCTCCGTGGTAGAAGCCCCAGATCACGTAGTTCCAGCTGGCGCCGTGCCAGAAGCCCGACACCAGGAAGGTCGTGACGAGCGTGCACGCCGCCACCACGACGCCGCCGCGATTCCCGCCGAGCGGGATGTACACGTAGTCGCGAAACCACGTGGAGAGGGAGATGTGCCAGCGCCGCCAGAAGTCGGTGGGGCTGTGCGCGATGTAGGGGTGGTCGAAGTTGACCACCAGTTCGAAGCCGAACCATCGGGCCACACCGCGGG
>JANNIB010000405.1:0-10580 GCA_031404695.1 Acidobacteriota bacterium | reverse complement strand
ACCTCAAGACCGCCGAGGGCCTGTCGCAGTTCGAGGCCATCGCGCGCGATGTCGCCGACCTGGTGCTGGAGTTCGGGGGCGCGTTGTCGGGCGAACATGGCGACGGCCTGGTGCGCGGCGCCTTCAACGAGCAGATGTTCGGCTCGACGCTGTACCAGGCCTTTCGTCAGGTGAAGAAGACCTTCGATCCGCAGGGGATCTTCAACCCCGGGCGCATCGTCGACACGCCGCCCATCACCGCGCACCTGCGCTTCGGCACCACCTATCGCACCGCCGAGCCCGTCACCTTCTTCGACTTCGGTGCCGAGGGCGGTCTCGGGCGGGCGGTCGAGAACTGCAGCGGCGTCGGCCTGTGCCGCAAGACCCGCGAGGGCACGATGTGCCCGTCGTACATGGCGACCCGCGACGAGGCCCACACCACGCGCGGCCGCGCCAACGTGCTGCGCCTGGCGATGAGCGGGCAACTCGGTCCGGAGGGCCTCGATGCGCCCGGCGTCCACGAGGCGCTCGATCTCTGTCTCGAGTGCCGCGCGTGCAAGAGTGAATGCCCGACCAGCGTGGACATGGCGCGCATCAAGAGCGAGGTGCTGGCCGCGCAGTGGGACGCACACGGCGCGCCGCTCGGCGTGCGCGCCTTCGGCAACGTGCGCAGCATCGCCCGGCTCGGCAGCCGCTTCGCGCCGCTCGTGAACGCGGTGTCGACCAGCCGTCTCGGCCGCGCGATGAATGAGACGCTGCTCGGCGTGGACCGCCGCCGCACGCTGCCGGCGTGGACCAGCCGCACGCTGTCGCGGCGCCTGCGCGCCTGGCAGCCGGCCTCGCCGGTGCGCGCGGTGCTCTTTGCCGACACCTTCACCGAACACAGTGACCCGGCAATCGGCGTCGCGGCCGCCGAGGTGCTCGACCGCGCCGGCATCGGCACCCGGCTGCTGCCGCACGGCTGCTGTGGCCGGCCGCTCATCTCGCAGGGCCTGCTGGATGAGGCGCGGATCGTCGGGCGCTCGACCGTGGAGGCGCTGCACGCCGCGGCGGCGCGCGGCGAGCACATCGTGTTCGTCGAGCCGAGCTGCCTGTCGGCGCTGCGTGAAGACGTGCCGTCGCTGCTGCGCGGCGCCATGCGCGCGCGGGCCGAGACGGTGGCGCGCCAGAGCGTGCTCTTCGAAGAGTTTCTCGAAGGCGAACTGCAGGCCGGCAGGGCCACGTTGCCGCTTGGCCCCGGTCCGGCCACGGTGGCCCTGCATCCGCATTGCCATCAGCGGGCGATGGGGCTGGCCGGGGCGGCGGCGGCGCTGCTCGGCCGCATCCCCGGCGCCGCCGTGACCGACCTCGATGCGGGCTGCTGCGGTATGGCGGGCTCGTTCGGCTACGCCGCGGCGCATTACGACGTGTCGCGCGCCATCGGCGAGCGTAAGCTGTTGCCGGCCGCCCGCGCCATTGGCGCCGGCGGCGTGCTGGTGGCGGCGGGCACCTCGTGCCGGCACCAGGTCCACGACTTCGCCCAGGTGCACGCCACGCACCCGGCCGTCCTGTTGCGCTCCCTCATGGAGGAACGATGAACATCGCGTGGATCTCGCTCGGCGCCCTGGTCGTGGCCGTCGTGCTGAGCATGGTGAGCAAGGTCAACGTCGGCGTGGTGTCGCTGGCGCTGGCCTGGATCGTCGGCGTCTACCTGGGCGGGATGCGCTACGCCGACGTCATCAGCGCGTTTCCCGTGCCGCTCTTCATCACGCTCGCCGGCGTCACGCTGCTCTTCGGCATGGCCAACGTGAACGGCACGCTGCAGCGGCTCGCCGCGCGCGCGGTGTCGATCTGCCGCGGCAACGCCGGCATCATCCCGGTGATGTTCTTCGCCGTGGCCCTGGTACTGTCGTCGATCGGCCCGGGCAACATCGCCACGGCGGCGCTGCTGGCGCCGATGGGCATGGCCGTGGGCGCCCAGGCCGGCATTCCTCCGTTCCTGAGCGCGCTCATGCTCGGTAACGGCGCGCAGGCCGGCGCGATGTCGCCGTTTGCACCGACCGGCGTCATCGTCAACGGCGTGATGAGCAAGATCGGCCTCGCCGGCCATGAGTGGACGCTCTACGGCAACAACCTGCTGGCCCACGTGGTGGTGACCTTCATCGCCTACTTCCTATTCGGCGGCTGGAGGCTGTTCTCGGGCCACAAGGGCGGCGACGGCGCGGCGCTGACGCCTCACGAGCCGTTCGAGTCGAAACACTGGCTCACACTCGGTGTGCTCGCCTCGGTGGTGCTCGGCGTCATCCTGTTCGACTTCCAGGTGGGGATGGCGGCGCTGACCGGCGCCACCGTGCTCTCGCTCGCCAAGGCCGGTGACGAGAAGGATGCCATCAAGCGGATGCCGTGGGGCGTGGTGCTGATGGTGTGCGGCGTCACGGTGCTCATCGGCGTGCTCGAGAAGACGCAGGGCATGTCGCTCTTCACCGACATCCTGGCCAGCGTCTCGTCGCCGTCGACCGTCACGGCGGTGGTGGCGTTTGCCACCGGCATCGTCTCGGTCTACAGCAGCACCTCCGGGGTGGTGCTGCCGGCCTTCCTGCCGACCGTACCCGGCCTGGTCGAGCGGCTCGGCGGCGGTGATGCGATGGCGATTGCCTCGTCGATGGTCGTCGGCGGCCACCTCGTGGACCTGTCGCCGCTATCCACCATCGGCGCGCTGTGCATCGCCGCGCTGCCCGGGAACAGCAGCGAAGAGACGCGCACGCTCTTCAACCACCTGCTGGCGTGGGGAATGTCGATGACCGTGGTGGGCACGCTGGCCTGCTGGCTGCTCTTCTAGACCCGGACACTCGAGCTGGCGAAAGAGATCGGCTGAGGCGGAGGGCCGAGGGTCGATAATGCGGGGAACGACCGCATGCTCCACCATGCCGCCCTCCTCGTCATGGAAGCCGCCTTCTGTGGCGGCGTCCTGCTGGCGCTCTTCCACCAACGCCGCCGCGTCGGCCTGGGGCCGCTGTACTTGGTCCTCGGCACGCTGCAGTTCGCGCAGTTCGTCCTGGCGGTGTCGGTCCGGCTCGAGGTGATGCCGGGGTTCGCGATCAGCCCGGCTACCGCCGTGCTCTTCCCGCTGACGGTCATGGTCGTGCTGCTGACCTACGTCGACGACGACGCCGGGGCCACGCGGTCGCTGGCGTACGGCATCGTCATCTGCAATCTGACGCTGTATGCGGTGACGACGATGACCGGACAGCACCTGCGCTACCCCGGCCACGTGAACGTGTTGGGGGTGACGCCCGGGCAGGTGCTGACCGGACGGATCATCCTGGCAAGTTCGCTGGCCGTCGTCGCCAGCCTCGTGGGCGCGATCGTGATCTTCGAGGCGATCAGCCGGCGCGTCACCAGCACCCTCTTCCTGCGGCTGTGGACCGCCGCCGCGCTCGTGATGCTGCTCGACAGCGTCGTCTTCACGACGCTGGCCTTCGCGCCGCGCCCGGCCTACTGGACCATCCTGGTTACGGGCCTGGTCGCCAAGCTAGCCGGCGCCACCTTCTACGCCGCGTTCATGGCGTGGTATGTGACCACCTTCGAGCGACCGCAGACGGCCCCGGCCGGCCCCGACCAGCGCGGCGACGTCTTCTCGTGGCTGACCTACAGGCAACGCTACGAGGAAGCGCGCACGCTGATGGCCCGCGATGCGCTCACCGGCCTGTACAACCGCGGCTACTTCGACGAGGCGGCGCCGCGCCAGCTCGCGCACGCCGGCCGCGCGCGCCACGAGATGAGCCTGGTGCTGGTAGACATCGATCGCCTGAAGGCCGCCAACGACCGGTACGGCCACAAAGCGGGCGACGAACTCGTGCGGTCGGTGGCCGACGAGATCCGCCAGATGGTGCGGACCTCGGACGTCGGGTGCCGCTACGGCGGCGACGAATTCGCGGTCGTCCTCACCAACGCCGACAGCGCCGCCGCGGCGACCTTCGCCGGCCGCCTCGCCCACAACGTGCGCACGAGCGCCGGCGCGCGCACGCCGCCTCCGCCGTGGGCACCGGCCACCGTCAGCATCGGCATCGCCACCTACCCCACCGACGGCACCACGATGCGCGAGCTGCTGCGCCGGGCCGACGAGCGGCTCTACGACAGCAAGGGCCGGGGCGGCGACTGCGTGACCGGCGTCAGCTGAACGCCGGCTTGCGCCGGGCCGCGAACGCGGCGACGCCCTCGCGGAAGTCGGCGCTGCCGTAGCAGGCGGCGATGAGATCATCACAGGCGCCGGCCGGCGGACGGCGGTGCGCGCGCAGCCGCCGCAGCAGCAGTTTGGTGGCCGCGAGCGTGCTCGGCGCGCGGCGCGACAGCTCGAGGGCCAGGGCCAGCGTCTCGGTCTCGAGTTCGGCCACCGGCAGCACCGTGGTCACGAGGCCCCATTCGAGCGCCTGATCGGCCGACACCAGCCGGCCGGTGAACAGCATCTCGGTGGCGCGGCCGGGGCCGACCAGATCGACCAGGCGCGCCAGGTTGTCGATCGACAGGCAGTTGCCGAGCGTGCGCGCGACCGGCACGCCGAAGGTCGCCGAGTCGGCCGCCACGCGCAGGTCGCAGGCCACCGCAATCGCGCAGCCGCCGCCCACCGCGGGCCCGTCCACCGAGGCGATGGTCGGCACCTCGATCGCTTCGAGGCGGTCGATGACCGCGCCGATGCGCCGCTCGTAGGCGAGCCCGTCGGCGCCGGACCTGAGGGCGTCGAACTGGCGGATGTCGGTGCCCGACGAGAAGGCGCCGCCCGAACCCCGTATGATGACCACGCGCGCGCCCGACCCGGGCACGGCGTCACAGGCCTCGACGAGGGGCGTCGTACATCTCCCACGTCAGGGCGTTCTTCGCCGCCGTCCGCGCCAGCGTGATGGTGGCGACAGGTCCGTCGATGTCCAAGACTACGTTGCTCGAAGGCATAGTGGTGCTCGACCTCACCCAGGTGATGGCGGGGCCCTATTGCGCGATGTTACTGGCGGACATGGGCGCCCGCGTCATCAAAGTGGAGCCGCCGCGCGGCGACTCGACCCGCCACATGGCCGGCGCCATCGGCACCGAGAGCGCCGCCTTCAACGCCGTCAACCGCGGCAAGCTCGGCGTGGTGCTGGATCTGCGGCGCGACGACGCGCGTGACGCCTTCCGGCGGCTGGCCTCGACCGCCGACATCCTCATCGAGAACTTCCGCCCGGGCGTGATGGCGAAGCTCGGCCTCGACTACCGCGCGCTGGCGGTCGAGAACCCGCATCTGGTCTACGCGTCGATCTCCGGGTACGGCCAGACCGGCCCGTGGGCCGGCAAAGGCGGCTTCGATCTGGTGGCGCAGGGGGTGTCGGGCATCATGTCGGTCACCGGCGAGCCGGGGCGGCCGCCGGTCAAGGCCGGCATTCCGGTGACGGATCTCGGCGCCGGGCTCTTCGCCCTCTCGGGCATCCTGGCGGCGCTGCACTACCGCGATCGCACCGGCCGAGGCCAGCACATCGACACCTCGCTCGGGGATGCAGGGCTGGCGCTGTCGGTGTGGGAGGCGACGGAGTACTTCAGCGGCCGCGGCGTGCCGGGCCCGCTCGGTTCCGCGCACCGGATGAGCGCGCCCTATCAGGCGGTGCGCTGCGCCGATGGCTACATCACGCTCGGCGCCGCCAATCAGCGCACTTTCGAACGGGTTGCCGAGGTGCTCGGCCATCCCGAGTGGATCGCCGACCCACGGTTTGCCACCGACACCACCCGCGTCGCCCATCGCGAGGCGCTCGCGGCCGCCATCGAAGAGGTCACGGCCACGGCCACGCGGGAAACGTGGCTCACGCGCCTGGACGCGGCGGGAATTCCGTGCGGGCCGATCCTCGACTACGCGGAGGCGTTCGACCAGCCGCAGGCGCAGGCCCGGGAGATGGCAACCGCGGTGGAGCATCCCGTGCTCGGCCACGTGCGCACCATCGGCACGCCGATCAAGATGTCGGAGACGCCGCTCGATCCGACGCGGCGGGCGCCGCTGCTCGGCGAACATACCAGCGTCGTGCTCGCCGCGCTCGGCTACACCGACGACGCCATCGCCCGTATGTGCGGTGCATAGCGGGGTCAGACCCCAGGTCAGGCCCCGGGGACTGTCCCTATTCAAGGCGGGCCCTGAATGGGGACAGTCCCGTGTTTGCAGGACTGACCCCGGTTGCAGGATCTGCGCTACCAGATCGGCAGCGAGTCCACGTTGCCGGCGTCGATGACGCCACTCGTCTGCAGGACGACGGCGCCCTGCGCGTCGCGCACGGTGAGCGTGACGACGTCACGGCCGCGGCCGGGTTCGCCGCGGTCGACCGCCACCAGATCGAAGGTATGGCCAGCCACGCCGTTGAGCCAACCGGTGCCCCTCACCCGCGTCGAGTCGATGCCGCTCGCCGGCCACCGGCCAGGCGATGAGGCCGGGTCGTCGAAGAACCCGACGCCGTCGATGCGCGTGGCCACGAAGAGCCTCGGCGCGCCGCCGCTGGCGCGGCCGATCGCCAGCACGCTCGCCCCCGCCGCCCCGGCCGTCGTCCGCACGGCGCTGAAGACCACCTGCGTGCCCTCGGAGCCGAGCCCCCGCAGCGTCGCCCCGGCCATCAGTCCCGCGCTCGTCGGATCCCCGACCGTCACCGTGAACGACGCCGCGCCGGTGTTCCCCACCGCGTCGGTGGCGGTGCAGGTCACGACGGTCGCACCGTAGGGGAACAGCGTGCCCGAGGCCGGCGTGCAGGAGACCGGCACCGCGCCGTCGATGTCGTCGGTCGCCGTGGCCGTAAACGTCACCACCGCGCCGAACGGGCCCTGCGCCGTCACCTGCTGGCTGGCCGGCACGGTCACGACCGGCGCCGTGGTGTCGCGTGGGAACGCGAAGTAGGCGATCGCCGGGTCGTGGTCGGACGTGCGTTCGACGCGCGTCGCATCGCCGCGATAGACCTCCGGGAAGTCGGCGTTCACGCGCGCGTGGTCGAAGGCGGTGAGCGCGCCTGCGGCCTCCGCCGAAACCAGCACGTGGTCGAGCGACTGCGCGTTGCCGTCGAACGAATACGAGTAGGTCTGGTCGGCAGCGGTGCCGGCCACCGCCGGGGCCAGCAGGAAGTCGGGAGTGAGCAGGTCGCCGGCAAACGCCACGACCTCCGAGGCCGGCGCCGGGGCCCCGCGGACGATGCCGAGCACGTCCACGTAACCGTCGTTGACCTCGAAGGCATTGTAGTCGCCCACCGAGACGACCGGCACGCCGGGGTAGCTGCCACGCAGGCTGTCGAGCAGCCGGGCCACGTATTCGCCCTGGGCGAGCCGCTTGGCCCGCACCCGCGGGCCGTCGATCGGATCAGCGATTCCGTTGAGCGATCGCAGGTGGCTGACGACGACCACGATCTCGGCCGGCAGCGTGCCCGGTGCGGCCGCGATCGTGCCCCGCAGCGCTAACGACGGCCGATCGTTGAGCAGTTCGAGCTGGCCGTTGAGGGGATTCGTGTAGTGGTCGTCTTTGCCGAACTGCACGACGCTCTGCACCGCCACGCGGGCCGCCACCAGGAAGCCGACGTCGATGCCGCCGACGTCGTTGCCTTCGAGGAGGTGCGCCGTGTAGCCGGGCGGCGCCTGGCCGTTGGCCGTCGCATCCCGGTCGATCTTCGCCGCCAGATCCTGCAGCACGAGCAGGTTCTCGGCTTCCTGCACGCCGACGACATCGGGCGTGTGCAGGTAGTCGCGTATCGTGGCCGAGAGCTTGGTCAGGCGGTTCGCGTAGGCGACAGGCGTCACGATTGGGTCGCCGATTGCCGGGTCGTTCACCGTGTCGAAGAGCCGCTGCAGGTTGAAGGACGCCACCGTGAACTCGCCGGCCTGGCGCGGCCTGGCGGCCGTGCCGGTGGCCACGTTCGACGGCACCAACGTACGTGTCGGCAGCAGCGTGTAGGTGCGGAAGCCGTAGTCGACGACGGCGATGACGTCGGTCATCACGGCGCCGGTCGCGACCACCGGCGCCGTGACGCCGAGGATGGCGTCGGCATCCACGCGCAGGCGTTCCGGGTTCTGGTCGAACACGGGGATGGCGCAGCCGGTGCCGGCCGCGCACGTGGGCACCGGGTTCATCGCCTCGATGCCGGCTTCCCGCACCGGACGCGGCGTGCCGGTGAGCACGGCGAAGAAGACGCCGGTGTTCGAGCCGGTGTTGGTCGATTCGGTGACGTTGCCGGCCGAGGGCGCCACCGCCGTCATCGACGGCACCGAGACGAGCATGCCCTCCAGGTGTTCGAGCTGCTGTAATCCGCCGTTCGGATCCGCATCGCCCGGCGTGATCGCGATCGGCGCCGGTAATGGCGCGGTGCCGGTTTCGGTGATGGCGGCAAACGAGAGCTCCGTCAGGGGCGGGCTCACCGGATCGGCCGACGGAATGAACTCGACCACCGTGCCCGTCACGCTGACGACATCGCCCGGTTGATACGCCATGCCCGGCGCGCCGCTCGTGAACACGAAGACGCCGTCGGAGGTGGCCGGGTTGCCGTCGTCGGTGCCTTGCTCGCTCTGGATGAAGAGACCGTTGAACTTGCGGGCCGTGACGACGCCGCTCGTGCGCACGACCTGGCCGGCAAGCGGCGAGGCCGCGCCGCTGCCCTGAATCTCCGGAATGGTCACCACCTGGACCGGCTGCGTGACCTGCACCGTGAGGGTGCCGGTGCCGACGCGCGCCAGGTCGTCGACGACGGCCAGCCCAATCGCGCGGGCGCCGACGCCGGCCGACGCGGTCACCGTCGTCGATCCGGTGAACACGAGATCGCCGGCGCTGACATCCGGCGCGAGGCCGTTGTCGAGCAGCGAGGTCGCGGCCGGGCCGCCCACGCTGGTGGCATCAGCCGTGACCGTCAGCGCCCCGCTCGGCGGATTGGTGCCGGGCGCCACGGTCGCCGCGATGACCAGCGTCTGCCCCCACTCGACCGGGCTCGGGGTGCCCGAGGCTGCCGTGATCGACGGCGCCGTCGGGGCGGTGGCCGGCTCGATGCGCAGGTCGTCGATGCCTACCCACTCGTCGTTGCTGACGGCGTTGGTCGTCATGATCCGCAGTTGCACGACCGGCTGGTTGTCGACGGCCGCTGGCAGGATCACGTCGACTGGCGTCACGAGGGTGGCCAGACTCGGGCCGGTCGTGGCATCGGCCACGAACGCGGCGGCCACGTTGGTCCAGGCGCCGGTGATGCCGACGCGGTAGTGCAGCGCGACCGGCTGGACCGCGTTGTCGGCTGAGGCGTCGAGGTCGCGGAGGTTGTAGCGGACGCGGACGCCGCTGGTGCCCGTGGTCGTGAAGGTGAGCCGGAGGTAGGGCGCGTCGGCGGTGCCGGAGCCGGTGAGCGCGATCGTGGGATTGGCGATCGCAAATTCGGTGACGCCGCCGGTGGTGAACGTATTCGGATTGGTTTCGTTGGCGTTGACGTCAGGCACACCAGGGTCGTCAGCCGCGAGCAGCGTCTGTGGGTCGACGCCCGTGGCGCTGGTCACGCTATCGCCGCGGAAGCCCTCGAACCCGGGCACAGCCGACCAGTCGTCGTTCACCGTGAGCAGCGCCGGGTTGGTCCAGTCCTGCATCACCGGCAGATTCTGTGGCGTGCCGTCGGCAAGAAGCGGCAGCGCCGCCGCGCCGATCGCAATAGCGGCCAGCAGGGCCCTGGCAGGTCCTGCCACGCGACGTATGTTCATTCCCAGGCTCATGACACAACCTCTCCCGGTGTACGCAGAAGATGCGTACCGCAGGGCGAGAATAGCCGAGGGCCGTGACGCGTGAATGACGAATGCACAGCGGGGGTGAACCATTGGGGACTGTCCCTATTCAAGTCAGGCCTTGAATTGGGACAGTCCCTGATTCAGGCTCGACGGCCAGCGCAGCGTCTCAGGCCGTCGCGGTCGTTGTGAGGTCGGGCATGAGGAATTGCGCCCGTGCGGTGTCGCCCCACAGCCGCTCGGCCGAGTAGAACCGATCGAGCACTCCCGGCTTCCAGGTGAGCAGGTCTGGATGCGCGGCCGCGAACTCGTCCCAGGTGCCGGCAGGCGTCTGCAGCCGCCGCTCGGCGATGAGCGCGATGTAGGCGCCAGTGATGGTCGCGTGATACAGCCCGGGCACACCCTTGGCGCGCGCGAACGTCTGAAGGTCGCCAGCAAAGCGCGACGCTGCCTCCACCGCGCCGTGCTCGCCGACGTAGAGCCACGCCAAGCGGACGTGGTCGCGGTGATGGAAGGCACTCGTCGGCAGCGAGCCGTCGCGGAACGCGGCGAGAAAGGCCCGATCGTCGAGCGCCGTCATGACGTCCTCCCCGCAGCGGCGGCCGGCCGCTCGGTGAGATGGTGGGCATCAGCCGCACGCAGGTCGAGACCGAAGACCTCGCGCAACTGCGCCGCGCGCGCCAGGGTGGACGCACTGAACGGCGCCTTCCCCTCGAGCGCGTGCAGCAGCACGCCCTCCACGAGATCGCCGAGCGTGAGGTCAAGGGAATCGGCCAGCGCCTTAATGACCTTGAGCAGGCGCTTCTCGAGCCGCAGGCCGGTCTGAACGCGCTCGACCGCCACCTCGCGGGGCCTCTGCCGCTGTCGTGACTTTGTTGTCATGGTAC
>JANNIB010000404.1:0-18852 GCA_031404695.1 Acidobacteriota bacterium | reverse complement strand
CGGCGATTGGCACTTGCTCGCACTCGGCACGGTCGAAGAGATCGATATCCTCAACGCCAGGCAGTTCCTCGATCGCCTGGCGAGCGAAGACTTGTGACTAGCGAATCTCCCGCACCTCCCCAGGCACGGTGAATAGCTCGTGGCCCCGCAGCTCCGGTGCACGCCGATCGCTCTGGCTCGGCACGTTCGCCGGCACGTGCACGCCAATCGAACGCGCGGGGGCGATCCGCCGTTCGAGCACCCGGCGTCCCTCATCATTCGTGAAGAACCAATAGGGCGGAAACGCCACGTGGGTGCGGCGGCGGTGCCAGTAGGCGTCGTCGCGGGCGAAGTGCGCGTCGCTGGTGTCGGCGTCACCCAGATGCACCACGGTGGTCGTGGCATCGAGCGTCACGCGGAACGCGATGTTCTCCACCTGCTGTTGCCGCGTGGGCCAGCCGGAATGCGGGATGCGCACGGCTTCGACCACGAGCGCGCCCTGGTCGAGTGTGACCGGCGCGTCCTGATAGGCCAGCGCGATCGCGTGCACGCGCGACGCCACGGCGGCCAGGCGTTGGGCCGAGATCTCCCGCATGCCCGCCACGGCCTGGGCCGGGGCGAAGAGCCGCAGACCCGTACGCGCCTCCAGCAATCGCAGCACGTCCACGGCCGAAAAATGGTCCTCGTGATAGTGACTCACGAACACCGCGTCGAGGCCGTCGAACGGCGCCGTACCCTCGAAGAGCGCCCGCTCCACCTGCGCCGGCACGAGCGCGTACTGCCCGAAGTCGTTGCGGAACAGCGGGTCGAACACCACTTTGGTGTCGCCGTGGGTCACGAGCACGCTGGCGTTGGCTACGTATTGCGCTGTGGACCTGGCCGGCACCGCGGCACGCGTCGCTCCCGGCTGGCCCGCCGGTTGACTGGCGGTTGCCCCGGGCGCGACGGCCACTGCTGCCAGCGCCGTGACAATCAGCCATCCATGGATACGACCGCGACTCGTGGCGTTCATTGGTGACCTCTGTGGGCCAGCTACAGCGTGTGGAGTCGTAGTGGCAGGACGCGGCTGAACTTCACGAAATCGTCGTCCGTCGTCAGGATCGGGATTCTGGCTCGTTCAGCAACGGCGCAGAGCAGGAAGTCGGTGTTCGAACCCTGGATGCCCTTCGCCCCGCACAGATTGAAACACTCTGCCGCACGCTCGTAGTCCACGGAGGTGATCGGCTCGTCAGGAAAGGCCCGCAGACGGTCGCGGAGTCGCTCGAACGCGGCCTGGTCCCGAATGCCGCTCAGGAGTTCCTGCCGGACTGGGCCGACGATGCCGGCACGCCCTTGCGCGACCAGGCGACGCAGTTCGTCCACCGCCGCGTGCGCCGGTGCCCGTCGGCGTAGTGCGAGTGACCAGACCGACGTGTCGACGAGAACCTTCATCGGCGGCGTCGCTGCTTCTTGTAGTCGTACTTCGGGTCGTAGTCGATCGTCCCGAACAGCTCGGCGATGCGCGCCTGCTTGCGCCGGCCGATGTACTCCTGCAGCGCTTCGGTCACCGTTTCCTTCTTCGTCGCTCTGCCGCCGACCTTCAGGGCCTCATCCAGCAGCTTGTTGTCGAGTGCCAGGTTCGTTGCCATTCACACACTGTACCACACACCGATGTGTGTAGCTGCCTGGACGTGTGCCCTTTGGTTCATCGATGCCCCTTCGCCGTGCCCTCCCGCCGCGGATCCGCGCCGCCCGCCCACCGCCCCTTGCCCGGCGCCTTCGCGAACGGCGCCGGCGCCTTGCCGCGCATCCCGTTGAACACGATGCCCTGCAGGCCGCTGTTGATGTCCACGACCGCCACCGTGTGACCACGCGCCGCCAGGCCCGGCTGCAGCGCGCTCAGCACCGTGCCCTTTTCCACCTCGGTGGTCGCGCTCGTCTGCGCGCCGAAGTTGGGCAGGTCGATGGCCGCCTGGATGTCGAGCTTCCAGTCCACCAGGCCCACCAGCGTCTTCACCACGTACTGGATGATGTTGCTGCCGCCAGGCGACCCCACCACGGCTTCCACGTCGCCATTGGCGTTGAACACGAACGACGGCGCCATCGAGCTCCGCGGACGCTTGCCGGCCTCGACGCGATTGGCCACGGGTCGTCCCTCGGCATCGGTCGGCGAGAGCGAGAAGTCGGTGAGCTGGTTGTTGAGGATGAAGCCCTTCACCATCTGCAGGCTGCCGAAGCCGCTCTCGATCGTGGTGGTCATCGCCACCATGTTCCCGTCCCTATCCACGATCGACACGTGGCTGGTGGAGGGCAGCGACAGCGAGTCGTCGAGCCCACGCGGCTCGGCGCCGGCCGGATTACCCGCCACCGGCACGCCCATCGTCTTGTCCATGCTGATAAGCGTGGACCGCTGCTTCAGGTAGCCGAGGTCGAGTAGTCCCGCGACCGGTACGGACACGAACTCAGGATCGCCCACGAACTTCTGCCGATCGGCATAGGCCAGTCGGTAGGCCTCGCTGATGAGATGCACGGCGTCGAGCGAGTTGGGCGCCATCTTCGCCACGTCGAAGTGCTCGAGGATGCCCAGCGTCTGCAGCACGGCGACCGTGCCCGAGCTTTCCGGCGGCATACCGCAGATGCGCAAACCGCGATACGGTCCGCAGATCGGCTCGCGAACCTTGGGCGTGTAGCTGGCGAGATCCTGCAGGGTCAGTCGGCCAGGGTTGGTGGGATGCGAGCGCACCGTGTCCACGATGGCCTCGGCGATCGGGCCCTTGTAGAACGCTTTCGCGCCGTCTTTCGCAATCGCCCGCAGCGTCGCCGCCAGCTCCGGGTTCTTCAGCAGCGAGCTCTGCTCCTTGGGCGTGCAGTCGGGCTTGAGGTAGTGCGCCGCCACCGCCTTCTGGCTGCACATCCGCTTGGCGAGAGCGTTGAGCGTCGTGTAGAGCCGAGGCGAGATCGGGAAGCCCTTCTCGGCCAGCTCGATGGCTGGCTGGAACAGCGCTGGCCACGGCAGCTTGCCGTGTGTGGCGTGCGCCATCGCCATCATGCTGACCACGCCGGGCGTGCCTACCGACAGGCCGCCGGTCACGGCGTCGATGAAGTCGAGCGGCTTGCCCAGCTTCAGGAACTGGTCGGGCGTGGCCGCCGCCGGCGCCGTCTCGCGTCCGTCGTAGCCCACGAGCTTCTTGCCCTTGCCGTCGTAGTGCAGCAGGAACGCGCCGCCACCGATGCCGGAAGATTGCGGCTCCACCAGCGTGAGCATCATCTGCACGGCGATGGCGGCGTCGAGGGCCGAGCCGCCGCGGCCCAGGATGGTGACACCGGCCTCCACCGCCAGCGGGTTGGCCGCCGCCACCATGTCGCGACTTGCGAACTGCGTGGTCTTGGGCGTCCACCCCGAGGGGAACTCCGGCTGACTCAGCGTCTGGGCGCCGAGATGACTGGGCGGGCCAAGCAGTGTGGCCAGTACGAACGCGAGAGCCAGGGGAGCGGTGCGCATCGGCGGATTGTAGTGGCAGGTGGCACAACCTGAATCGTCGCGTCATGGGCAGCGCTACACTCACGTCATGCCCGGGGAGGATCGGATGCGTCCAGCCGCGCCTGCCGCCGACATGCGGCTCACCTACGACGACTTCCTGCTGTTTCCCGACGACGGGAAGCGGCACGAGATCATCGACGGGGTGCACTACGTGACGCCGTCGCCGCGGGTGCGTCATCAGGATCTTGTCGGCCGGCTCCACGGAGAGATCTTTCTCTATCTGCGCGGACATCCCGAGGCGGGCCGCGTGTTCCTGGCGCCACTCGACGTCGTGCTCTCGAACTACGACGTCGTCGAACCCGACCTGCTCTTCATCGCGGGTGATCAGGCCGGCATCATGACCGAGAAGAACATCCAGGGTGCGCCGGCACTGGTGCTCGAAGTGATGTCGAAGGGCACCCGGAAGCGCGACGCGCAGATCAAACGGCGGCTGTTCGAGCAGGTCGGTGTGCGCGAGTACTGGCTGGTGGACCCGGAACTCGATACGGTGCAGGTGCTCAGACCCACCGCCGAGGGACGCCTGTCCCGGGTCGAGGAACTCACCGCCGAAGACGGCGGCACACTGACCACGCCCTTGCTGCCAGGGTGCCGCATCGACGTCCGCGCGCTCTTCCGCCCGACCCTTTGACCGTCTAACTGGGCCTGCCGCTCACTCTTCTGCAGGGCCGCCTGGTCCGGGCTGCCCCTGCAAGTGAAGATTCAGGCCACAAATCCCCGTAGTCACGAGTTGGACGGCCCGCCCTGGCGGGGGCTGCGATAACCCGCAGTGGGTATGCGGCGGTACCCCTTTTGGGGTTAGGATGCCGGGAGGAGATGCACGACATGACCAGTCGAGTCCAGTGGATCCATGGTGTTCCGTTCGTCGCGGCGCTGTTCCTGTCGACGGCATCGGCCTCGGCGCAGACGCCCGCGGCGCCAACCTTCACGAAGGACATCGCGCCGATCCTGCAGCGCTCCTGCGTGTCGTGCCATCGGCCCGGCGAGATCGCCCCGATGTCGCTTGTCAGTTACCAGCAGGTGCGGCCGTGGGCGCGCTCGATAAAGACGCGCACCGCCAAGCGCGACATGCCGCCGTTCCACGTCGACCGCACCATCGGCATCCAGGCGTTCAAGGACGACCCGTCGTTGAGCGACGCCGAGATCGCCCTGATCGGTCGCTGGGTCGATGCTGGCGCGCCCCAGGGCAACCCGGCCGACCTGCCGGCCGCGCGCACCTTCGCCAAGACCGGGGAGTGGCAGATCGGCGAGCCGGATCTCGTCATCAAGTTCCCGGCCTACGACGTGGCCGCGGCCGGCCCCGACCTGTTCGGCGATCTGTTTGCGCCGATCGCCATCGACGAAGACCGCTACATCAAGGCCATCCAGACGCGCTCGGCCACGCCGCAATCGCACAAGGTCGTGCATCACGCGCTGTCGTATTCGGTGGCCACGCCCGAAGGCCAGCAGGCCGCGATGGACGAGGGGCAGTTCCTGGTCGAATACGCGTCGGGCAAGAACGCCGAGGTGTATCCGGAGGGTTCAGGCGTGCTGCTGCAGAAGGGCCAGCGGGCCCGCCTCAGCTACCACCTGCATTCGATCGGCGAAGCCACCAAGGCGGAAGTCGAGATCGGCATCAAGCTCTATCCCAAGGGCTACGTGCCGAAGCACATCCGCTGGTCGCGTCAGCTGGCGCAGCCCACGACGCCGCTCGACATTCCCGCCGGCACGGTCTCGCGGAGCGACGGCTACACGATCCTCCACAAGCCGGCCCGGCTCATCGCGTTCCAGCCGCACATGCACAACCTCGGCAAGCGCCAATGTCTGGAAGTGATCTATCCGACATCGGGTACGAAGACGCAGACCGAGATGCTCAACTGCGCCGACTTCAACAACAACTGGCACCTCACCTACAACTACAACGAAGACGCGCAGCCGCTGCTGCCGGCCGGCACCGTGCTGCACAACATCCAGTGGCACGACAACACCGCGACCAATCCGCGCGCGCTCGACTCGAAGAACTGGGTCGGTGACGGGCAGCGCACCATCGACGAGATGGGCTTCTTCTGGATTGGCTGGGTCGAGCTGACCGACGCGGAGTATGCCGAGCAACTGGCCGCCCGCAAGGCGCAGCAGCGCCAGACCAGCAGCGCGTCGCAGCCGCAGCAGCGGTAGGAGTGGCGATGACGCACAGCCTCCGGGCCACGCTCACGGTCGTCGTCGGCATGCTGGTGCTGTCGACGGCGGCGCACACACAGGCGCCCCAGGAGTTCGTCAACAACTTCAAGTACAACCGCGGTCAGGCCATCCAGCCGATCTTCGAGGGCTGGTCGTGGGCACCCGACAAGAGCATCAACATGCACTTCGGGTACCTGAACCGCAACTACGCGGAGCAGCCGGAGCTCCCGGTGGGGCCCAACAACCGCCTCGAGCCGGGAGGCCCCGACCGCGGACAGCCGACCTTCTTCTACACCCGCACCAACCGCAATGTCTTCACCGTGAAGGTGCCGGGCACGTGGGGCAAGACGGCCGAACTGGTCTGGACGGTCACTTTCAACGGGCAGACGCAGCGCGCCGTCGGCTGGCTGCAGCCCGAGTGGGAGATCGATCCGGTAGGCGGCGCGTCGGGCGGTGGGAACACGAGTGCGGAGCGCCTGGCTAACAAGGCGCCGACGCTCACGGTGGCGCCGCCCGGCAACGTGGTGTTGCCGGCCGCGTTCACGCTGGTGAGCACTGTCGTGGACGACGGTCTGCCCGTGGCGAAGGCACGACCCAAGCCGGCCGTCGGTCAGGAAACGCCGCCCACCTTGCAGGGCGGCACCGACGCGCCCGTCAACGTGCCCAGCGTCGTATCCACGCAGGCGGCGGCGCCTGGCGCCACGCGTCCGCTGGGCATGGTGGTGACATGGCAGGTGTGGCGCGGGCCCGCGGACGTGCAGTTCGAGCCGCGCTACACCGTACCCAACGGCGGCCGCGGCGAGACCGTGGCGCGCTTCACGGCGCCTGGCGACTACGTGCTGCGCGCGACCGCCGACGACAGCGCCGCCTCTGGCACCGTGCTGGTGCCGGTGAAGGTGACAGGAGTGGCCCCGCCGACCGGACCGCGCTAGCGTGATCCGCACCGTCGTCTCGCTGGTGGCCGTCGCCGTGGTGTGGGCCACGCTGGCGGCCATTCGTCGTACGCCCGCCGAGCAGACGGTGACCAATCGTCCCATTCAGATCGCGGAGGACGGCTTCACTTCGTCGGCCACCTGCCGCGCCTGCCATCCAGGCCAATACGCGTCGTGGGCCGGCAGCTACCACCGCACGATGACGCAGGTGGCCGCACCCGCCTCGGTGCGCGCCAGCTTCGAGGGCGTGACGGTGGCCGACGTGCACGGCGCGCCGATGCAGCTCACGCTTCGCGACGGCCGCTACATGGCCGCGTTCGATGACCCCGATTGGGACGGCCAAGGCACCGCGCCGCGCATCGAGCGCGAAGTGGTGGTGGTCACCGGCTCGCACCACCAGCAGATCTACTGGTATGCAACCGGTCGCGACCGGTTGCTGGGCCAGCTGCCGGGCGTTTATCTGCTGGCCGAACGCCGCTGGATTCCGCGCCGCATGGCGGTGCTGCACCCGCCGGGCGATCCCGTGTTCTCGGAAACCGGTCACTGGAACGGCGTCTGCATCGACTGCCACTCCACCCACGGCAAGGCGCAGACCAGTGCCGCGCTCGGCACCGTCGCCACCGAGTCGCTGCGCGCCGCTTCCACCGCCGTGGAGCTCGGCATCGCCTGCGAGTCGTGCCATGGGCCGGCCGAGGCGCACGTCGAGGCCAACCGGAATCCGCTGCGGCGCTATGGGCTTCGCCGCACCGGCGCCGGTGATCCGTCGATCGTGCTGCCGACGCGGCTCGAACCGAAGCGCGCCGCCGAGGTGTGCGGGCAGTGCCACGGCATCTGGGAGTTCGCCGACGGCGAGAGTGCGCAACGGGCGCGCATCGAGGGGTTGCCGTTCCGGCCCGGCGACGAGCTTCGGGCCACGCGGTTCGTCGCGCAGCCCACCGTGAACGGCGATTCGCCGGCGATGCAGGCGCTGCTGGCGGAAGACACCGGCTTCGTGCGCGATTCGTTCTGGCCCGACGGGAAGGTGCGTGTCTCGGGCCGCGAATACAACGGGCTGCTCGAGTCGCCGTGTTACGTCAACGCCACCAGCGCCGAGCGCACGCTCACGTGCAGCAGTTGTCATGTGATGCACAAGCCCGCCGCCGATCCGCGCGCGCTGGCTGATTGGGCCAACGATCAGCTCGGCGCCTCCGCCGAGTCGGATACGGCCTGCACGCAGTGCCACGCGCCGATCGCGCGGGATGTCGCCGGCCACACGCGTCATGCGGCAGCGTCCACCGGGTCACGCTGCTACAACTGCCACATGCCGTACACCACCTACGGCTTGCTGAAGACGATCCGCAGCCACACGGTGAGCAGTCCGTCGGTGGTGGAGACCACCGAACACGGCCGGCCCAACGCCTGCAACCTGTGTCACGTGGACAAGACGCTTGGCTGGACGGCGACCACGCTCGAGCAGTGGTACGGCCAGACGGCACCGGTGCTCACGCCCGACGAGGCGTCGGTGTCGTCCACGGTGCTGATGGCGCTGACCGGCGATGCCGGCCAGCGCGTGATCGCGGCCGAGGCCTTGCGGTGGGCGCCGGCGCAGCAGGAGGCCGGCACGTGGTGGATGGTGCCCGTCCTCGCGCAATTGCTCGATGATCCCTACGACGCGGTGCGCTACAGCGCCGGCCGCGCGCTTGTTTCGCTGCCGGCCCTCGACGGCTTTGCCTACGACTTCGTGGCCGGTCCGCGCGCGCGTCGCCAGCGTCAACTGGCGGCGATGCGGCTCTGGGACGGCGCCGCAGCCACGCGTCAGAGCCGCGACGGCGCGGCGGTGCTGGTGCGGCAGGACGGCGCGTTGCAGGTGGATGAGATGTTGCGGCTGGTCAGACAGCGCAACAACCGGCGTATGCTGCTGCGGGAATAGCGGACGCCTCAGCGCCGCTTGGTGCCTTCACCGCGTGGGGCCTGACCCTCGAGTGATACGGCGTCGCCGCTCGTGGCAAGCGCCACGCGGACCAGCGCCGTCACCAGCAACAGCCCGCCAGGCGGCACCAGCAGGATGCCGAGCCCCGGATCGCCGCCCTCGCTGCCAATGCCGCCCAGGAAGAAGCCGGCCGGCAGCAGCAGCCCTGCCAGCGTGAGACACCGCGACGTGAGCACCAAGGATGGCGTGCGCAGCAGCGTCAGGCCGTAAAGCACGTGCAGCACGCCAACGAGCGCGCCGTGGGCATGCGCGAGCGTCCACATCAGCCGGCGCGTGTCGTTGCCAGCGTCAAGGTAGAGGCCGACCTTCAGCCCATGCAGCGTCTCGAGCGCCAGCCCGAGCGATGCGAAGATCGCCAGCGACCACCAGCCAATCCGCTGATGGCGATACGCCAGCGCATGGTCAATGGCCGAGCCCTCGCGGTTCATCGTGGGCGTCGCCGCCCGCCGCGAGTCTACCAGCATGTCGGCTGGTCTTGGCGCTAACTCCATGGAGGTATGCGCTTGACGTCGCGCAGACAACCGGTGGATGCATCCGGAAAGGGTGTATCGTTCCCGCGTTCATCCATGCCTCGCAAGGAATCACCCGCGGACCGCGCCCTGGGCGTCTTCGCGCGGCCTGCTGACGGCTCCGTCTTCACGCGCATGAGTGCGGTGCCGTCATGAAGACTCACCCGCGCTTGCGCAGAATGCTTGCCATCCTCGCCGGGGCGGCCGTGGTGGTCGCCGTGGGCGCCTCGACGTTCTACGCACGCGACATGCGCCGCGCTTACGAGCGCATCCGCGGCAAGAGCAAGGTCGTGCCGTCACCCTTCGGCGACATCGAATACTCCGACGGCGGCACCGGGCCGGCGGTGCTCGTGGTGCACGGCAGCGGCGGCGGCTTCGACCAGGGCGAGCTGATGGTGCGGGCGGTGCTGAGCGACCGGGTCCACTGGATCACGCCCTCGCGCTTCGGCTACCTGCGGTCGACGTTCCACGCCGGGGCGACCTTCGACCAACAGGCCGACGCCTACGACGCCTTGCTGAGCCACCTGGGCGTCCGCGACGCGCACGTCGTGGCCCTGTCGCACGGCGGGCCGTCAGCGCTGCTCTTCGCCGTGCGGCACCCGGAGCGCGTGCGTTCGCTGACGCTGCTGTCTGCTGGCGTTGCCGCATCCGTCGAGGCCTCGCAGGCCCAGGCGAATCAGAAGGGCGACCGGCTTACGGCCATCTTCCAGCGCGACTACCGCTACTGGGCCGTCACTACGGCGTTCCGGAACATGTTCCTGGAGCTCATGGGCGCCACCGATGCCGTCATCGCAGAGCTCACGGCGGAGCAGCGCGGGCTCATTGACGAGTTGATCGACGACATGAACCCGGTGTCGCAACGCGCGGCCGGCGTGGCGTTCGACAACCGCGCGGCTATGCCCAACGAGCGGATCGCGGCCATCCGCGCGCCAACGCTCATCGTGCACGCGAAAGACGACACCCTGCAGCTCTTTCGAAACGCCGAATACGCGGCCGCGACGATTCCCGGCTCGCGCCTGGTGAGCTTCGAGCGCGGAGGGCATGTGCTGATGGCGGTGGAGCAGCCGCGCATCCGCGCCTTGCTCGAAGACCACATGCGGCGGCCACCGGCTCCGTAGCCCTGGCATCAACTGGCGCGTTCCATGGTCTACGATCGTTCCGGTGCTCGGCGCACCGGGGACGACGGCGCTGCGCCTGGGCCTTTCGGCGCTGCTGCTGGTAGTGGTGCAGCGGCCGTGGCGATCGGTGCCGACGCGTGCGGCGTGGAAGTGGATCCTCGCCTACGGCGTGTCGCTCGGCGCGATGAATGCGGTGTTCTACGTGGCGTTGGGCCGCATTCCGCTCGGCATCGACGTGGCGATCGAGTTCGTGGGCCCGCTCGGCGTCGCCGTGTGGGCCTCGCGTCGACGCATCGACTACCTGTGGGTGGCGCTCGCTGCTCTCGGACTGGCGCTGCTCATGCCAGTGGTCGGCGATCGCCGCCATCGTCGTGGCGTCCGCGGGTGCGGTGACAGGCGAGCGACCTGAGCTGCTGACCGAGCGCGCGGACTTCGCGCCGTAGCTGGGGCTGCGGGAATGCTTACCGGGCGACCTCGATCGCCCGATCGCCCCTCTCGCCAGGTCGGGCCAGGCGACGAACAGCTCACGGGAGGGCCGGCCGTCGCGCACCGTGTCAGTGCGGCTCTGCCGCTTCCGTCGCCGCTGCCTGCTGGGCATCCTGCCGTCGTTCATCGAGCACGGTGCCGTCCCACAGCGGCACGTCAGCCAGATACGAGGCGCGGGCGATGACATGCCCGGCCACCGGCGTCGTCAGCAGCGCAAACGCGCCGATGCTGACCACCCGGATGAACCAGCGCCCCAAGGGCGCGGTGGTAGACGTGTTCGGTGCCATACCGGGGCTGCCACGTGTGCTTGCAGATGCCGGCACGTGCCGCGTAGGACGCCCCCACGGCGGCCAGCGTGAGCAGGCTTAGCAGCAGCGCCGGCGTGACGCCGTGCCACAGGCTGAGCGAGACCTCCACCGGCTGGCCGACGATGGCAGTGGCTGCCGCCTCGAGCGGGCCGTGCAACATCCACGGTGCGAGGCCGGCAACGAGACCCACCGTGGCAAGGGCGAGTGGCGGGACCCACAGCGGCCACGACGGGTCGTGCACGTCCTTCGGCGGCGACGCGTGCCCGCCAAACGGCAGGATGCCGGCCACCGCTCCCGCCAGCCCGAGCAGGATGCTCGACGGCACCAGCAGCGCCAGCAGCCACGGAAACCAGTTGGCCGCGTGGAGCAGGGCCTCGTAGGCGCCGTCTTTCCCGATGAAGCCCAGGGTGAGCGGCAGCCCGGCCATCGACAACGCAGCGGCGCCACCGGCCAGCGCGGTGAGGGGCATCACGCGCCGCAATCCGGCGAGTTGCGAGATGTCGCGCGTGCCCGTCTCGTGGTCGATGACGCCGGCCACCATGAAGAGCGCGCCCTTGTAGGCGGCATGCGCCACCAGATACACGAGGGCCGCCAGAATGGTCTCGTGCGTGCCCACGCCGAGCAGCATCGTCAGCACGCCGAGGGCGCTCAGCGTCGAGTAGGCGAGGATGCGCTTGAGGTCCGTTTCCTGCACCGCGCGCCAGGCGCCGACGACCATGGTGGCAGCGCCGGCCACGGTCACGGCCGTCGTCCACAGCGCCGTCGATCCGAGCACGGGCGTCATCCGCGCAATCAGATACACGCCGGCCTTCACCATGGTGGCCGAGTGCAGGTAGGCGCTGACCGGCGTGGGCGCTTCCATGGCGTTTGGCAGCCAGAAATGGAACGGCACCTGCGCCGACTTGGTGAACGCCGCCAGCAGCACCAGGATGGCCATCGCCACGTAGAACGGGCTGACCACGAGCGATGCCCGGTCGGTGGCCATCGCCGCGAGGCTGGCGGTGCCAGCGGCGTCCACCAGCAGCACGCCGGCGCCGAGCAGGGCCAGTCCGCCGCCGCCGGTCACGAGCAGCGCCTGCACGGCAGCCGCTCGGGCTGCCGGGTTCTCGTGTTCGAAGCCGATCAGCAGGAACGACGTGAACCCGGTGAGCTCCCAGAACACGAACAGCGTCAGGACGTTGTCGCTGAGCACCACGCCGAGCATCGCGCCCATGAACGCGAAGAGCGACGCGTAGAAGCGGCCGGCACGGGCATGACCCGCGAGATAGCGGCTCGCGTACAGCACGACCAGCGCGCCGATGGCCGTGATGAGCGTGGCAAACAGCAGGCCCAGGCCGTCGAGGTTGAACGATAGCGACAGACCGAGCGACGGCGCCCACGGCAGCTCGATCAGGCGGCCGGTCCCGGGCACGGCAGTGAGCAGTGCGTAACCGAACAGAACGGCCAGCAGCGCCGGCCAGGCGGCCAGCATTCCTGCTCGCTGCGGAAACCGGCTCACCAGCCAGCCCGCGGGAATCGCGACGGCGAAGGGCGAGAGGATCAGAAAACCGATCACTTCGGTGATGCTACCGTGATCGCGCGCGATCGACGGCAGACTTCTCGCCGGCCGCTCTGCGCGTCACGCCCGCTGCGCCCACGTGTGCTTTTCCATCCACACGTCCCACGTGAGCCGCCCGATCTCCTCGTCGTCGAACGGACGCCCGGCGGCCTTGAGCGCGATCTTGATCTGGCCGTGGTGATAGCCCTCGTGCCATACGAAGTGCTGCAGCAGCAGGATCGGATGGTCGTAGTGCTGGTCCATCGGCCGCCCCGCCAGCAACCGGCTCCGCACGGCGTCGCGCACGGCGTCCGCGCTCTGATGCAGCATCGCCGCGATGCGCTCGCGGTCGCGTTCGCCGCGCCATTCGCCCTCGGGCACGACCACGCCCAGCTCCGGCGCGTCTTCGTGCACGAACACGAGCCGGCAGTAGTGCATGTGCATGAAGAGCCCGCGCACGGTCGGGCTGCCCTCGCAGGCGCGCACGTCCATCGCGTCTTCAGGCAAGGCGCGCAGCAGGTTGACGAGAATGACGTTGTTGCGGCGCCAGGAATCGAGCAGCGCGTCGAGCAGCGGACCTTCGGACGGCGCGGGCGTGAGGGCAGGCATGTCAGGCAGGATAGATCGACGCCGGCTCACTCCATCTCGACGTGTTCGTAGGCCAGCGTCACCTGTTCCATCACCACGCCGCCGTCCGTGGCGTTGAGCGGCGAGTAGGTGAGCGTGGTCGGCCAGGCGCGTACGAAGCGCCAGGACATCACCACGGTGGCCTGGTCGTCGGCCAGCAGGCGCACGGTGACCGTGCGCGTGGGCGGCGTCTTCTCGCGCCGGGCCTGGTCCCACCATTTGTAGAGGTCGAGCCGCCCGGTTGCACCGCGGCGCAGCACCAGCGTGGGGCCGTCGCCATCCACCGGCTGACGCTCGCGGTGGCGTTCGAACGGCGGGAACACCACCTCGGCGAAGCCGGCGGCAGCGTCGCGGCCGTCGTCGTCGCCGATGGCGACGAGAAAGCGGCCGCCGGTGTAGGGCGCGTCGCGCGTCACGGCCACGTGGTCTCCCCTATTCCATCTCGAGGCGCTCGTAAGTGAGCACGATTTCTTCCATCGCCACGTCGGTGCCCCTGGCGTTGAAGGGTCCGCTCGTGTGCTTGACGATGCGCGCCCGCAGCAGCTTCCAGGTCTGCACGGTCTGCGTGTGGTCTTCGCTCTGCAGCTGGATGGTCACGGTGCGCACGGCGTTCTGGTCGCCGTTGCGGATCTGGTCGAGCCAGCCGTAGAGGCTGAGCGAGCCGATGACGCCGCGTTTGAGCGTGAGGTTGGGGTACTTGGCCAGGCCCGTGATCTTTCGCACCTGATTCTCGCGCTCGTTGCCGTTGCGGTATTCCGCGACGGCCACTTCCATCCCGATGGCGCTCACCTCCTGGAAGCCGGCGTCGGGGCCTTCCGTGCTGCCGGTGCCGAGATCGACGAGGAAGTTGAACTGGTTGTACGGACGGTCTCGCAAGACGGCCATGGCAGCCTCCCGGTGAGCGGTTCGCTCACAATAGCGCGGAACGAGGCGGTCGTCGCTCACTGTCGCGCGAGGCGGTGCCCGGCTGCCCTCCGCCGCCCGCGCTGTTACAATCCGCCGCCATGCGCATCTGGATTGCTCGCGCCGTGCCTCTCGGCATCCTCGCCGTGGCCGCTTACGGCTTCTGGCAAGGCACGCCGCAGGATGTCGTCAATGCCGTGCGCAGCGGCGACGTCGAGGGACTGCAGTCGGCCCTGGCCCGCGATCCGGCCAACGTGCACACCAAGGTCTACGCGCAGGCGTTCGAGACGCAGACGGCCCGTACCAACCACCGCACGCGCACCGGGGAGGATCCCTGGGACGGGCGCTATCTGATCCACGACGCGGTCGAGGTGTCGTCGAACGCGCTGCCCATCCTCGACGTGCTCGCGGCCGGCGGCGCCGATCTCAACGTGCGGCTGAAGGGCCAGACCCTGCTGCACCTGGCCGCGGCAGAAGGCGACATCGAGGTGGCGACCTGGCTGCTCGACCACGGCGCCGACGTCCATGCCGTCAACGACTGCGCCGATGGCTGCGAGGAGCGAGGCTACACGGCGCTCCATTCCGGGCTGGAGCTTCGTGACGACAAGATGACGGAGTTGCTGCTGGCCCGCGGCGCTCGGATCGAAGCTGCCGGCGCCGATGGCCGCACGGCGATGCACAAGGCGGCGGCACGCGGAAAACTGAGCGGTGCCTTCGTGCTGGCCCGCCGCGGCGCTGATCTGACGCGCGCCGACGGTGCGGGCAAGACGCCCTTCGATCTGGCCGGCGTGCGTCTGCCGGGCGCCGAGATCACCGACGCCGAGCTCGCCAGTTTCAAGCAGTGGTTCGCGCCGGGCGGCCCGTTTGCGACCGTATCTGCCACCGTGCGCGCCAGCGGCACGCCGATGAGCGAAGACGACGCCCGCGAGGTGTTCGCGAAGCTCGACACGACGCCGCGCTGAGCAATTATGGGAACCGACGAACTCGTCGCCTTCCAGCGCGATGTCGATCGCCTCGTCAACCAGAAGCCGCGCCGCATTCAGATCGCCGCGCCCGACCAACAGGGGCAGCTCGTGGGCTCCGGCCGCTAGTTCGCGACGAGCGTTACCAACAGTCTCTTCAGGCGGACCCTGCGGGGTCCGCCTTTTGTTTGTACCCGCGCGTCGCTCGACGATCACCTGAGGGAAGCGGCCAGCACGCGGACCATGAGACCTCCGCCAGCTACTTCCGCGCCGGCATCACCGGCAGCTCGATGAAGCTCGCCGCGCCCGGGGCGTGGTAGATGCGCTGCGTGGCCTTCACGTAGTCGGCCGGCCTGGCGTTGAAGATGTTGGGCACGAAGGTCTGCGGATTGCGGTCGTAGAGCGGAAACCACGACGACTGCACCTGCACCAGGATGCGGTGGCCCTTCTGGAACACGTGGTTCGCCGTTGGCAGGATGAAGCGGAACGGCAGCGGCGTGTTCGACGCGACGGGCCTGCCCTCGGTGAAGCCCTCGCGGTAGCGGCCGCGGAAGATGTCCATCGACACCGGAAACTGATAGCCGGCCATCTCCGGTTGGCTGGCCGTCTCGTCGGGATACACGTCGATGAGCTTCACCACCCAGTCGCTGTCGGAGCCGCTCGTCGACGCCACCAGGTTCACCGTCGGCGTGCCGGCGATGCGCACCGGCTCGGTGAGCACCGGCGTCATGTAGCTGAGCACGTCGGTGCGATCAGCGGCGTGCCGCTGATCCGAGAGCAGCCACGTCTGCCACCGCTGCCCCTCGGAGAAGCGCACCGGACGCGGCAAGTACGGCACCGGCTTGGCCGGGTCGGACACGTACTCGTCGAATCCGCTCGCGTCCTTCGGCGTGCCGGAGGTGGGTGCGGTGAACGAGAGCCCGAAGTTGCTCGTCAGATAGAGCGGCCTCGACGTGGTCTCGCAGCCCTTCTCGCAGGCGAGCGGCCAGCGCGGCAGTCGGTCCCAGTGGTTCTCGCCGGTGTTGTAGATGAAGACCGGCGGCGTGTCGGCCGTCGGCGCACCCGGCTTCAGGTATTGATCGAAGAAGGGCTTGAGCACGTCGCGGCGGAACTGCAGGGCCGTGTCGCCTTCGAACTTCAGTGGTCCGAGCGTCGAGCCTTCGTAGTTCACACCGCTGTGCCGCCACGGCCCCATCACCAGGTAGTTGCGTGTGTTGGCTTTGTCGAGCGGCTCCACTGCCAGATAGCTCTGGATCGCCCCCCACATGTCTTCCTGATCCCAGATGCCCTGAATCCACATCGTGGGCACGGTGAGCGGCTGTTTCGCCATCACCATGTCGAGCGCCTGTTCCGACCAGAACTGGTCGTAAGCAGGATGTTCGCTCACCTTGCGCCACATCGGGAGCTGCTCGAGCCCGTTCATCCGCGCGTAGTCACCGGCCGACCCGGCGCGGCGGAAGGTCTCGTAGTCGTCGGGCCCCTGGCGGATGATCGTGCTGCCGGCAGACCGGCCGGCGCTCTGGCCGGCGAAGAAGTCGAAGTTGGTCTGGCGGAAGGCGCCGAAGTGAAACCAGTCGTCGCCCATCCAGCCATCGACCATCGGACTCATTGGCGCCGCGACCTTCAGCGCCGGGTGCGGGTTCACGAGCGCCATCACCACCGTGAAGCCTTCGTACGAACTGCCCAGCATGCCGACACGCCCGTTGCTCTCGGGCACGTGCTTCATCAGCCACTCGATGGTGTCGGAGGCGTCGGTCGAATGATCCGTGGTGGTGGGATTGAGCGGTCCGCGCAGGGGACGCGTCATCAGGTAGTCGCCCTCGGAGCCGTACTTGCCACGCACGTCCTGGAAGACGCGGATGTAGCCGTCGGCCACGAACACCTCGTCGCCCTGCGGCAGCGTCGCCAGCATCGAGGCCGACTGCGTGCGGGTGGCGCGCCCGGCTGCGTTGTAGGGCGTGCGCGTCATGATCATCGGCGCGTTCTTCGCCCCTTTCGGCACCACGATCACCGTGTAGAGCTTCACGCCGTCGCGCATCGGGATCATCGCCACGCGCTTGTCGTAGTCGAAGCCGGTGGTGGGGCGGACGAACTGGTCCGGGATGTCGGGGAGATGGACCGGGGTCTGCTGCTGCGCCGTGAGGACGGCGGTCAGGGCCGCCAGCGGCACCAGCACGACGAGGCTGCGGCGGAGCAGAGACGTGAGGCGCATGGCCCGAGTCTAGCCCGTCGCCAGGGTCATCAGGCCACGCTCGTGCACATCCCTGGGTCGGGCCGCGCCCGGGACCTTACAGCGACGTCCACCCGGGCGTGAGCGGAGTAGTTGTAAACGAATACAACTTCGAATGCAACGGCACGTCTGCCGCCGCTGCCAATCCGGCCGATAATCCCCCGTGTGAACTCGAAGCGATCGGTGGCCGTGCTCTTCGTCGTTGCCATTGCCCTGGCCGTTGCGCTCGAGCGCCATACGTTGGCCCAGGGCCCGGCGCCGCTGCTCGGCCCGGCGCCAGCCACTGCCCAGGCGGTCGCGGACGCGGCCCGCGACGGGTTGGTCGTGCGCACGCGCGCGATGGTAGCCTCCCTGCCGCTCCTGCAGAGCGCCACGGCCTCCGGCCAGGCCGGCGATCGCACCACGCTCTTCGTGCTCAACCTGTTCGATGACGTGACGCTACCGGCCATCTTCGAGCGCTTCGAGACGGGCGTGCTCGGCCACCAGACCTGGGTCGGACGGGTCGCCGGCGATGCCAACAGCACCGTCACGCTCACCTGGAAGGGTGAGGTCCTCTCCGGAGGCGTGCAGACCGGCGATCGGCTCTTCCGCCTGACGACGCGCGAAGGCGTGACCATCGTCGACGAACTGAACGCCGACGCGTTTCCCGTCGAACTGCCGCCGCTGCCGTCGGGTGAGCCGAATCCCCCGCCAGTGCTGGATGCCAACGGCGACGAACCGGTGGCCGACGGGGAAGTCGTCGACATCTACGTCTACTACACGGCGGCAGCCCGGGCGGCGCAGGGCGGCCAGGGGCCGATCGAGGCGCTCATCGCAAGTGGCGTCGCCGACGCCAACGCCGCCTACGCTCGCAGCGGCGTGCAGGCGACGCTGCGGCTGGTTGGCGGCGGCGAACTGGCCGGCTTCGTCGAAACTGCGGACATGACCGCCGACCTCGTCAGGTTCCGCGATTCGGCCACGGCCCAGGCCACCCGCAACGCCTTCAACGCCGACCTCATGCACCTGGTACTGGCGGGATCGACCGCCACCACGTGCGGCGTCGCCTACCTCGGGCCGAACGTCAACGCCTCGTATGGCGTCACCGCTCGCAACTGCTTCGCCCAGTACACGTTCGCGCACGAGGTGGGCCACAACTTCGGCAGCCATCACGCGCCTGAAGATGGTCCCGGCCCGGCCTTTCGACCTTACAGCTACGGCTACAAGAACTGCATAGCGAGCCCGCGCTACCGCACGGTGCTGGCATATGACTGCGGAACGTCGACGGCCAGAATCCTGAACTTCTCGAACCCCGCGATCACGAACAACGGACAGCCCACCGGCACCACCACGCAGAACAACGCGCTCTCGCTCTCGCAAGCCTTCCCCCTCGTGCAGGCACATCGCACCGGCGCCATGCCCACGCTGCCATCGGCGCCGCAGAATCTGCAGGCCACCGCGGTTGGCAATCAGCTCACCGTGACCTGGGCGCCTCCCGCCACCGGCGTGCCGGTCGCCAGTTACCAGGTGCAGGCCGGCAGCGGTCCTGGTCTCTCGAACTTCTTCAGCGATGACATCGGCCCCGGAACTGCCGTGGCTGCGCCGGTACCAAACGGCACCTACTACCTGCGCGTGGCGGCCC
>JANNIB010000403.1:0-6858 GCA_031404695.1 Acidobacteriota bacterium | reverse complement strand
TCTGCCCCGGCTGCACCTCGAGCGAGACGCCGTCCACGGCGGTGAACTCCCCGTAGACCTTGCGCAGATCGTGGACCGCGATCACGAGCCCCCCCGGCATGGCAACGCCCAGCAGCCGCACGCCTGGCGGCTGGGCAGGGCGATCGAGAGCGGACGGGCGTCGGCGGCATCCGCAAGTTCGCGGCCGACGACCACCGGCGAGGTATTCGGCAACATCTCGGCCTCGAGCACGGTGAGCTCGAGCCGGCCGATGAGCGGCAGGATGGCGGTCTGCTTGTCGAGCCCGCCCTGCAGCAGGCGCAGGTGGGTGGCATCGGCGGGAAACTGGTTGAAGGTCGGATCCACCGGCAGCCAGTAGCCGCGCGATGGGCCATCGTCGATCCACACCTCGGGCCACGCGTGGTAGTAGAAGGCGCCGCGCACCATCGCCAGCCCCACGTTGATGCGCGCCGGCAGGCCGGCGGCGCGCGCCAGCGCGACGTAGAGCGCGGTGTGCTCGTTGCAGTCGCCGACCTTCGTGCGCAGCACTTCCTTCGCCGACGGCAGGCTCACGGTGGGCTTCTTGTCGAGCATCGCGTTCACTTCGCGCACCAGGCGCTCGGCTTTGGTGCGCGCGTCGGTGGCGCCGCCGACGATGCGCCGCGCCTGCTCGACGATCTCGGGGTCGTCGCTTTCGATGAGGGTCTCAGGACCGAGGAAGCGGAGCCGGTCGGGGTCGGCAGGCCCGGCGACCAGCGCGCGCGGGTCGGTAACGGCGAGCACGCGGCCGTTCATCGTCTGCGTGGCGCCGGCAAAGTCGAAGCCGGCGAGGTCGACGCCGCTGAACTCGACCTTCATCGCCACGACGTCGGTCGGTTCGGTCACCGGCACGCGCAGCGTCGGCACGATCGCCGCCGCCTGCAGCATGTCGGAGCGGACGCGGGCCGAGACCGCCATCTGCTGCGCCTGTTCGGGTGACTCGCGCACCGACATCAGCCCGAGCGGGCTCTCTTCCCGCACGATGGCGCCGGTATCGGTGATCCAGGCCGTGGTGGTGAGGCCGGCGTAGCCGAGGTCCACCTTGAACGCCGGAATCGGGCGGCCGCTCGTGAGCACCACCTCGCGGTCGTGGACGCGCACGGTGACGGGCTGGTTGCCGAGCGTGGCCGGGTCGAACACCATCAGTTGATGCGTAGCGCCGGCCACCAGGCCCGCACTCGCCAGACGCCGCGCCATGTTGAGCATCAGCGCCGGCGGTTCGGTGAGCGTGCGGGTCTCGGTGCGGACGCTGCCGGCCGACCGGATCTCGACCGTCAGCGTGAGCTCGTCCACCGTGCCCGAGAGCGCCAGCGGCCCGGTGCCCGGATCGAGCGAGAAGTCGAACGACTGGAGCACGAACGCCTGGTCGACGCGCGCGGTGGTGCGGATCGCGGCCGGGGTCGTCGCGCCGAGGAGCGACATCTGAAGGCGGCCGTCTTCCTGCAATTCGAAGCCGCCGTCGACCGGCACGATCTGCCCCACCGTGAAGCCGACCTTTTCGCCGCGGTAGTAGACGCCCCGCCACTCGGCTTCGGTGCCATAGCGCGCAAGGTCGGTCGCCAGGTTGGCGGGCGACGCCTGCAGGTAGGCGCGCTGGACGAGCAGGCCCATGCACCCCACCCAACCGGCCAGGGCGGCATACGACAACGGCCGGGTGATGCGCCGCGGGAGGGGGCGGAATGCCCAGAAACGAGGCCGGATGGGATCGACCGCCACCGCTTCACCTATCGGCCCCGGGCGGCCGGCGCGTGAGGGCGCAGCCCCGGACTCACCGCGGTCGGGCCGGAACCGACCGTCTCAGGCGCGGGAACGGCTCCGCCGGGCCCGCCATTCGCGCATGCCGCGGCCGAAGCGGAAGTGCGCCAGGCGGCGGAGGAACTGCAGAATGGTCAGGGCGCCGATCTTCGAGGAGCCGGTCTCGCGCATACGCGAGAAGACGTTCATCTCGATGATGCCGAGGCCCATGTACTTCGCCTTGATCATGATCTCGGCGTCGAGCATCCAGTCTTTCGACTCGAGCTGCATCTGGTCGACGATGGGGCGCGGCAGGAACTTCGGCGTGCCGTTGACGTCGAGCGTGCGGATGCCGGGCCACACGACCACCATGCCCAGGTTGTAGATCACCGACACCACCCAGCGCCGCGGGCTTTCGAGCCGGAACCGGCGCCGCACCTTGCCCACGATCGGCACCGAGGCGTGCAGCACCGCCTCGTAGACCTTGACCGCGTCCTCGGCGTCGACCTGTCCGTCGGCGGGAATCATGCCGATGATGGGGGCCGTGCAGCGCGTGAATCCCGACAGCACGCCCCAGCCGTAGCCCTGGTTCACCTCGACCCGGTGCGCCACGATCGGCATGCCGCTCTCGGCGAACTGGCGGATGAGCTCGCCGGTGCCGTCGGAGGAGCCGTTGTCGCAGGCCACCAGTTCCAGGCGATGACCGGCCTGCGAGAACGCCTTGACGAGACGCGGCAGTGTGTAGCGGATGGTCGCTTCCTCGTTGTAACAAGGCACGACCAGCGAGACGTCGGGCCGCTCCGTCACGGAGTGGCTCTGTCTTCGGCCGACGGCGCCGGCGCGTCTTCGCCCGCGGTCACGCGCTCGAAGACGCGGCGCAGCGTGCGCGCGAACATCGTGCGGGTGAACTTGCCCAGGCCGGAGGGATGCTCGCCGAAGGTGTCGATCTTGGCTGTGATCTCGGTGCGCACGTCGTCGGGCACGGTGCCGACCAGCCGCGTCTTCGACGGCAGCCGGTAGGCCTCGAGGGGCTTGGTGTAGTTCTCGTCGGCCCACTCACCCACGTCGAAGCGGGCGTCGCACTCGACACTGCCCTTCATCGCCTCGCGGAACGGCACCCCGAGCAGCGCCGCCTTGAGGTAGCCGAACACGGCCTGGCGGTGCTCCGGGTCGATCGTGCGCGCGCCGTCGCGGCCGACGATCACTTGCTCGAGGAACGTGAGGCACTCGCTCGTCAGGTAGAAGCGGCCCAGCATCGAGTACTTGCTCAGCAGGTTGCCGCCGATGGTGCCGTCGAGCAGGCCGGCGTAGCGGGCCTCGGCCCATGCAACGCAGGCTTCGCGCGTGTCCTGCAGTTCGTCCTGGCTCTCGACCAGGAAGTCGCGCACCAAGGCCTGCAGCTTCTCGGGGGCGTTGGGCAGCAGCGCCGGCATGCTGCGCAGCACGTCGAAGGGTTTGAAGCCGCTCTCCTGCGCCAGACGGAAGGCCTCTTCGAAATTGCCCTCGTAGTAGAAGATCGTCAGCAGCAGGTGCAGCACGCGGGTCTCGAGGTAGTCGTCGAACGTGAAGGTCGGCGTCGCCACCACCACTTCTTCCACCTCGATGACCGGTGTGCCGGTGTAATCGCCGAAGTTGCGAGCCACCACGCGCCAGCGGCTGTTCAGGCCGAATTTCTCGCGAGAATCGGGATTCGACAGCTCGGCGCCGTGCAGCAACATCAACTGGTGCGCCGACACCCGCTTGGCGCCGGAATCGAGCAGCCGCTCGATGGCGTCGTAGATGCTCGCCTTGGTTTCGCCCGGCAGGCACAGGATGAGTTCACCGTACGACTGCATGCCCATGCGGTGCAGTTCGTCCTGCAGCTGGGCGTAGGTGTCGAGCTTGATGTTCGAGCGCTTGATGTTCTTGAGCACCAGCGGGTTCATCGACTGCACCGCCGAGGTCATCGGCAGCGCGCCCTTGACCTTGCGCATCACGCGGATGATGCGCTCGCCGTTGTTCTTGCCGGTGGTGGTGCGGATGTACTTCGGCCAGCCGTACTCGTCCTGCAGCCAGCCCATGAAGTCGGCCAGTTCCTCGTCGCGCTGATACATGCCGAAGTTGTCGTCGGCGAAGCACAAGGTCGTAGTGGGCGGCACGCGCTTCACCAGGTGCAGCAGGTCGGCCTTCACGTTCTCGACCGAGTGCGCGTTCACGCGGCTGTTCGAGGTGACGCCGGAGTTGCAGAAGGCGCACGTGAACGGGCAGCCGCGGGCGATCTGGAGGATCGGGAAATAGCCGGTCTCGTAGAACGGATCCAGCCACCCGTGCACGTAGGGCGAGGGGATCTCGTCGAGGTCCACGATGCGGGCCACCGGGGCGCCCTTGACGAACTGCTGCGTGCGCGGATCGATCCAGGTGTTGCCGGCCAGGTTGCCCTCGAACACGCCCTCGAGCTGTCCGCCGACGGCGACGAAGCGCTCGACCAGGTTCTGGAAGGCCCGCTCGCCCTCGTAGGTCGGGCCGTCGACGTAGCCGTCGATGGCGGGCTGCGAGCGCAGGAACTCTTCCTGCACCGGTTCGGTCAGCGGCCAGTTCGGGCCGCCGAACACCGTCAGGGTCTGCTTCGACCGGGCCTTGGCGTACTCCGCGAAGTGATACGACAGCCGTTCGTTCCAGGCGTAGCTCGAGAAGCCCATGATGTCGGGCGCTTCGGCGTCGATGGCCTTCTTGAGGTCCTCGGGCTCGCGGAAGATCTGGATCCGCAAGGGGGCGGCGGTGACATGGGCCGCAGCGAAGGCGGCGATGTTGGCCACCCCGAGCGGGTAGACATCCGAGCTGCGCGTCAGGATGTTGTGGCCGAGGTCGGCCAGGTAGATCGTCACGGGGCTCTTCATGCCAACATCCTTTTGCACTGCACGGCGGTCTCCGAGTGCTCGCGCGACAGCACTCGGCAAGAGTCTTTTCGGCCGAAACGGCCCCCTTCACCAGATCGCCCGGTCATCCGTGGATGTTACCGGGATCCCGCCGTCGCGTGAACCCGTCGGTCGCCACGACGCCCTGGGCGATCGTGGTCGTCGGTATCCAGCTCAGCCATTGACGAGCCCGGGCCACCGATACCGGCAAATGGGCCATGTCGTCGGTCCTGTGAGGAATAGCGCCAAACCTGAAGCGGGTCAGCGGAATCCCGAGGGCCGCGGTGGCGTCCTCCACGAACTCCCGCACGCTGAGCAGGCGGCCGGTGGCGAGGTTGACGGTCGCCCACCCCGGCAGCGGGCTGACGGCGGCGCGTGCAAAGCCCTCGGCGATGTCGCCGACGTAGGTGAAGTCCCGCCGCTGGGTGCCGGTGGTCATCGGGATGTCGTCGGTCGTCGCCCGGGCGGACACAATCGACGGCAGCAGCCGGCCGTCGTGCTCGCCGGGGCCGTAGACGGTGAAAAGACGCGCCGTCACGGCCCGAATGCGGCCGGCCTGGACGGCGGTCTCGATGAGGCCGGTCGCCGCATGTTTGGTCTGCCCGTACACCGTGGTGGGACGCGTCGGGCCGTCCTCGGCGAGGTCGCCCTCCACCACGCCGTATTCGAGGGCGGAGCCGGCGTGCAGCAGCGACAGTCCCGGCCAGTCGGGAGCGGCGTAGGCAGGCACGAGCTCGAGCAGCTGCGCGGCGAGGTCGAGGTTGATGGCCGTGGCCATCTGCGGGTCGACCTCGCGCCGATCGATGCCGTAGCCGGCGAGGTTGCAGGTCACGTCGGGCCGGGCCTCGCGCAGCAGCGCCGAGAGGTCGCCGGCGCGCGTCACGTCGACCACGGCGATGGTGCCTCTGATGTCGTAGTCGGCTGCCACGCGCTCGGCCGCCGGGCCATCGCGCGCCGCCAGCCACACCTGTGCGCCGGCCTGGCTCATGGCCCGGGCCACCCAGCGTCCGATGAAGCCCGCAGCGCCCAGCACCACGACGCGGCGGCCATCGAGCGGCGGTGGCGCACTCATGACGGCGGGTCCAGCGCGGGCAGCGGCGCGCCGGGCGCGATCGGACCGGCCACCACGCGGTAGCCGTCGCCCGTCCTCGTGGGGCCGTCCAGGATCCACATCGGCCGGTCGGGGAAGGCCTGACGCAGTTCGCCGAGCGTGGCGGCGTCGCGGTTGTAGGCGTAGATCGGCACCGGCGCCGTCCAGTCGAGCGGGTTGTAGGTGGAGGCCGAGGTGTAGTCGGGATGTTCGTTGCCGTTGATGACGACCAGCGCGCGGCCGAACTGATGGTCGCGGGCGAACTGGCGCATGTCGGGACGCATGGCGCGGTAGTGGAAGTACTTGTCGGTGGCGCGCCAGGGCACGAAGGTGACCAGGGCCACGGCGGTAGCCACCGCCGCCATCACCGTGCCGATGCGCCGCCCCCCGCCCGTGAGATCGTCAACGGCCACGACGGCGCGGGCCGACAGCGCCACCAGGGGCGCCAGCATCAGGTACCAGTAGCGGGCGCCGAAGTCCGGCCCGCCCGAGAAGTAGTTGGCGAAGTAGGCCGCCCACACGATGGCGATCATGGCCAGCATGGCGCGATCGGCACGGTTTAGGCGCACGCCGCCGACCACCAGAAACAGCACGAACGCCAGCGAGCCCGCGCCCCACCCGAACAGCTCCACTTCGGTGGCGGTGAGGTTCAGGTTGGTGTTGATCAGGCCGTCGATGACATCGTGACCCGGTCGCGGGTCCAGGCCCCAGCCCACGCCCCGGTTGGCGCCGAACCCGTAGTCGTTGGTGCCGGGTCCGTAGATCCGGTCGTTGTAGACCATGATGGGAAAGCGGCTGCCCTGGCTGGTGAAGTGCGCGTTGTAGGGCAGGAGCAGCGCCCCGACCATCATGGCGCCGAGCACGAGTCCGGCGATGGCCGGCAGGCGGAGCCGCCGCCCGCCGAGCCCGAGCGCCCACAGGCCCAGGGCCGACGCGGCGATGAGCGCATCGAGTTGCCGCACGATCGCCAGGAAGCCGAGCGCGCCGCCGGCCAGCCACGCCCAGACGGCCTGGTCGGTGCGCCTGGCACGCTCCACGCCGAGCGCCGCCAGCAGCGCCACCGTCAGCGTGGCCGCCTGGGGCATGTAGCTCATGCCGAGGAAGAGCTGCCACGGCGAAGCG
>JANNIB010000402.1:0-2333 GCA_031404695.1 Acidobacteriota bacterium | reverse complement strand
GTTCATCCAGGAACACGATCGGCGGCTGATGCAGCACGGCGCAGCCGAGCGCCAGGCGCTGGCGCCATCCGCCTGAGAGTGATTTGGTGACCGTTTTCTCGCGTCCGCGCAGGCCGGCCATGTCGAGCACGAACTCGCGGCTCTCGGCGAAGTGGTCGCCGCGCAGTCCGTAGACGCCGCCGAAGAAGGCGATGTTCTGATCCACCGTGAGCGCCTCGTAGAGCGAGAACTTCTGCGACATGTAGCCGATGTTGCGCTTCACGCCTTCGGGGTCGGTGGCTACGTCCACGCCGCCCACCGTGGCGGTGCCACTCGTGGGGGCGAGGAGGCCGCACAGCATGCGGATGGTGGTGCTCTTGCCGGCGCCGTTGGCGCCGAGGAAGCCGAACACTTCGCCCTTCTTCACCTGGAGCGACACGTGGTCAACGGCGGTGAAGGTGCCGAACTTGCGCGTCAGGTCGCGCACGTCGATGGCGACGGCGTCGGGGGTTTGGGGGGTGTTCACGGTCTCACCGTCCCACTACGCGCGTCAGGCGCGCCTCGGCCAGGCGGATGTCGGCGAGCACGCGGGCGCGGTCGAGCTCAGCCTGCATCTGCGCCAGCTGCGCATCGAGCACGTCGAGGGTGGTGGCCACACCCGCTTCGAAGCGGTCGGCGACCACCCGGCGCGTCTCCTGCGCGGCGGTCACGGCGAGGCGGGCCGGGGTGAGGGCCGCGCGGCTGGTGGACACGTCCACGAGCGCCTTGCGGACATCCGCCGTGATCTGTGTTTCCACCTCACGCTGCCGTTCGGTGAGCGCGCTCTGGTTGAAGAGAGCTTCGGCGCGGTCGGCCTGGGCGCGGCCCGAGTCCCAGAACTGCCAGCTCACGTTGAGGCTGATGTCGAACGAGGGCAGCCACTTGTCTTGCCGCGGGAAGATGCGCGGGTTTGGGTTGGCCACGTCGTAACCCGAGGCAAACGCCACGGCCGGCTTGCGTGTGGCGGCAATGGCGTCGAGCCGCGCGGTGATGCCGTTGGCCCGTTCGCTGATGGCGGCCAGTTCCGGACGCTGCCCCATCGCTTCTATCACCAGCGCGCTGGCGTCGTTGCTGATGGCGGCCGGGCCTTCGAGCGCATCGGCTGGTTCGATGACCGGCACGTCGCCTTCGCCGATGAGGCGAGCCAGATCGATGGTGACGGTCTGCACGCGGCCACGCGCTTCCACGAGCAGCAGCTCGCTGCGGGCGCGCTGCGCTTCGCTGCGCGAGACGTCGTTGGGCGGCAGGAAGCCGGCGTCGACGCGGGTGCGCACGTCGGTAAGCGACTGGTCCGCGGTGGCGAGCGACTGTTCCAGCACGCGCACGGTGTCGCGCGCGGTCACGAGCGCCCAGTAGGCGCGGGCCACTTCGAGGCGAAGGTCGAGGCGGGCGGCGTCGAGATCCTTGCCGGAGGCGGTGGCTTCCGCTTCCGCCGCACGGGCCAGCGCGTTGGTGCGTCCGCCGGTATAGATCGGCCACAGCAGTTCGAGGCGCGTGCGGTAGTTGTCGGGAATGTCGGGATAGATGACGCGCAGCTGCCCGTTGGGCTGCGGCACGCCGAACTGGTCCACGTGATTGGTGCGGGTGTAGCCGGCGGAGGCGGTGAGCGTCGGGTCGTCGGCCTTCCGGCGCACCTCGATGTTGGCGGTGGCCGCCTGCTGACGGGCGCGCGCTTCGGCCAGCCGATGGCTCTGCTCCACCGCGCGGGTGGTCGCCTCTTCGAGGGTGAGGCGAAGCGCTCCGGTCTGAGGAGGAGGCTGCGGGGCCGGCTGCGCAGTGGCGGTGGCCGCGGGCGTCAGGGCGGCTGTGACAACCACGGCAAAGGCGAACACGATCGATTTCATGCGAGAGCTCCGGCCGGCGCCGCGGGCGCTTGCTCCGCGAGCCTGGTGATGAACACGTCTTCCAGCGAGGGCGTGATGACGCGCCCGTCGATCGGGGGCAATCCGGCCCCGGCCGCAAGGGCGGCCAATGTCTGCCGCGCGGCGGCTTCGTCGGCCGCTTCCGGCACCCACAGGTGCAGGCGCTCGCCGAAAACTTCCACGTGCGCGTGTACGGCGTCGCGCAGGCGATCCCGCACGCCGCGGGCGTCGGTCGAGAACGACTCGATCCAGATGCCCGGCAGCGACGTGCGCAGCTTCCCTGGTGTGTCGAGGGCCAGCGTGCGGCCGTCATGCACGAGCGCCACGCGGTTGCAGCGTTCGGCTTCGTCGAGGTACGGCGTGGTCATCAGGATGGTGATGCCGCTCTCGAGGAAGTGCGACAGCAGCTTCCAGAATTCGCGCCGCGAGACCGGGTCGACGCCGGTCGTGGGC
>JANNIB010000401.1:0-3754 GCA_031404695.1 Acidobacteriota bacterium | reverse complement strand
TGACGTCCCCAGCGTGGTGCAGCGCCCAGTTGAGCGCGGCAATGAGATCGTCGGCGTCTTCGAGCCCGATGCCCAGCCGAATGAGGCGGTCGAAACCGCTGCGGCGCAGGTCCGGCAGCGGCGTGAAGTACTCAGACACCGTCGTGTGGTGATTGACTTTCGTGGCCAGCCCGTCGAACGACAGCGCGTAGCGGACCACGGTCGTCATCGCGATCACGTCGGCCACGTGACGGGTCGTGCCTTCATCGGCGCCAGCCACACGGAACGAGAGCAGCGAGCCATGGCGGCGATAGTCGCGGGCAATCACGGCGGCATCGGGGTGATCGGGCCGTGACGGATGGAACACCTCCGAGACGCGCGGATGTGTGGCGAGGAACGCGGCCACGCGCGTGGCGGTGGCGGATCGCCGCGCATGTGCCTCGGCGGCCGAGTCGAGCGTGCCGACCACCGCCGCCGCCCGCCGCCAGTCGAGGATGCCGCCGCGCATGGCGATGAGGTCCATGACGGCGTTGGCCGTCGGCGTGTCGTTGGTCGCGACGTAGCCCCACAGATCGCGGTCGGTGCCGCCGAGCGCCTTGGTGCCGCTGGCGACGACCACGTCCACGCCCTGGGTCAGCAGCGTCGTGGCAAAGGCCCACGGCGTGGCGATGGTCGAGTCGATGACCAGCCGCAGGTCGGGCGCGGTGGCACGGGCCGACGCCACCAGCGCGACCAGCGCCGGCACGTCCTGCGCGCGCACGAGCGGGTTGGTGAAGGTCTCGGCGAAGACGACGCGCGTCTCCGGCCGGATGGCCGCGCCGAGCGCCGCGTGATCGCCGTCATCCACGATCGTCAGGCGGCCGCCCAGTCGATCGACCAGCCAGCGCATGTACGACTTGGTCTTGTTGTAGATCTGCCGGCACAGCACGGCGTGCGCGCCTGGCGCCATCAGGGTGTCGAAGACGAGCGCGGTCGCCTGCATCCCCGAATCGCACACGAGCGCCGCCCCGGCGCCTTCGAGCGTTTTGAGGCGTGCGATGAGCGCGCCGGTCGGGCCGGTGCCGTAACGCGCGTAGAGCGGCGGCAGCTCCGACCAGCATCCCGCGGCGGCAAAGAGGAACGCGGCCTTGCCTTCCTGCCACGCGATAACGCGCGCCGACCCGAAGAGATCCTGCTGCACCGTGGCCTCCTCCGGGTGGAGGTACGGCACGCCGGTGCGGCGGGCGTGCGCGTCGAGGGCGTCGTGCAGCGCCCGCGTCGGGGGTGCCATGGCCGCCACCGGCGGCGGCTCGGCGGGACATCCCGATGGATCGAGCCAGGCGTCGAGCGCGCTCATTCGTGCACTCCGAGGACCAGGGCGGCATGCACGCGGGCAAGGCGCACGACGTCGTGGCGCACGAGGTCGACAACGGCCGAGGTGCTGTCGGAGACGATGTAGCCGAGGTCGACGGTGTCGCCGGCGCCGCGGCTGGCGCGATTTTGTATGGACAGCCCGGCGCGCCGTACCAGGCTGTCGATCCGTCTGTCGAGCCCGGGATGCGGCTCGGCGGTGACGCGCAGGTAGTGGCGGCGCACGGTGGCCGGCCGGCCATCCACCCCGGAAAGCGCCGCCGGCTGCGGCACCGGCCAGCGCACGGAGTTGTGCTGCGCCAGATCGATGAGGTCGCCGAGCACGGCGGTGGCGGTGGGCAGTGCGCCGGCACCCTTGCCGAAAAGGCTCAGGTCGCCCGATGACGCGCACTTGAGATAGACGGCGTTGTATTCCTCTTCGACCGAGGCCAGCAGGTGCCACGCCGGCAGCAGCATCGGTTCGACCGCCATGTCGAGCGCATCGCCCACCCGCGCCGCGCGCGCCAGCAAACGGATGCGGCAGCCCATCGACTCGGCCAGATCGCAGTCGGCCGGCGTCAGCTCGCGGATGCCGCGCACCGGGAAGCCGTCGGGCCGCACCCAGGTGCCGAAGGCGCGATAGGCGAGGATCGAGAGCTTCGCGGCGGCGTCGAGCCCGTCGAGGTCGGCGGCCGGATCGGCTTCGGCGAAGCCGCGCGCCTGAGCGTCGGCGACGGCTTCATCGAGCGAGAGTTCCTGTTCGAGGCGCGTCATCACGAAATTACTGGTGCCGTTGACGATGCCGGCCAGGCTCAGGACCTCGTCGGCTCTGAGCGCGAGATGGCGGATGATCGGCAGCGCCGCCGCCGCCGCGGCTTCGCAGTAGAGCGGCGTGGCCGTGCGCTCGGCCAGCACCCCGAGCTCGGCCAGCTTCGAGGCGAGCAGCGCCTTGTTTGCGGTGACCACCGGCTTGCCGGCCGCCAGCGCTGCCGTGAGGATCGGCTCGACCGCCATGCCTCCCGCCACTTCGACGACCACGTCCACGTCGGGGTCGCTCACCAGTTCGAGCGCGTCGGTTGTCTGCGGAATGCCGTCAGCCAGGCGCGGGCGAGCCTTCGCGAGATCGCGCACAGCCAGGCGCGTCACCTTGAAGCGCACGCCGTAGCGATCGGCGACCGCGCGCTGCTGGCGGTCGATCATCTCGAGCAGGCCGCCGCCCACCGTGCCGCAGCCCACCATGCCGATACGCAGCTCGCGCACCGGCTCGATGCCCACGCCGTCGAAGCGCGGACGCGGTGCCGGCGAGGTGGCGCCGCCGAACGCGCGGGCACCGCGCAGCAGGTCCGCGAGCCGATCCTGATCGGCGAGGAAGGCGTCGTGCCCGTAGACCGAATCGAGCGTCCACAGCGACGACTGCGCGCCGGCGGCCTGGAGCTCGCGGTGCAGTTCCACCTGCAAGCCCCACGGAAAGAGCATGTCACCGGGCACGCCGACCACGATTGTGTCGGCCGAGACGCGCTCGAGCGCGGCACGGCGCGCGTGCGCATCGACGCCGATCGAGCCGCGGACGATCGCTTCGCTCAGGAACAGGAACGTGCGCACGGGAAAGCGCTCGGCGAAGCGGCGGCCGTGCAGGTCGAGATAGTCGGCCACCGGCGGCCGGTCGAGGCCGGGCGTGAAGCTGCCGAAGCGGGTGTCGAGCTCGATGCGGCCGCGGTAGGTGAGCATGCCGAGCTGACGGGCGCGGATCATGCCGGTGGTGACGTCGCCGTTCTTGATCCCGTCGCGTACGAGCTCGCGCTGCAGATGGCGGGTGGCGGTGCCCCAGCCATCGGGACGCAGGCCCGCCGAGACGGTGATGAGCGTGCGACAGCGATCGGGGAAGCGGGTCGCAAACGCCACGCCCACCATGCCGCCGAGGCTCGCGCCCACGAAGGTGACCGGCGACGTGCAGCCGATGCCATCGAGCCACGCCGCCACGAGGTCCGCGAGGCCGAGCACCGAGAGCCCTGCGGAGGCGTCCTCGAAGCCGCGCCAGGTCGAGCCGTTGCCGGGCCAGCACGGGCACACGACGGTGGTGCGCGTGACGTCGATGAGATCGGGCGCGAAGAGTGCCGGCCACCACGGCTCGGTGCCGCCGGCCTCATCGGCGCGGCCATCGCCGAGCGGGAAAGGGGAGGCCGTGATCCCGCCGACCACGACCGTCACCGGCGCCGTGCCGAGCGGCGGGCCGTAGGCCCAGCCGGCGAGCGAGACGTCGGCCAGCGTGTGCCCCTCGATCGTCATCGTGGCGCACGTCACCTCGTGGCGGCGCGGCACGGCAGCCGGGGCGGCGGAGACGGTGCTCGCAGGTGGCGTGGACATCGGCGGAACCTCGGCCAGAAGCGTATATCATGAAAGCAACGTATCTAGATTTATGGATTAGTAACGCGTCAGGGACCGGGGG
>JANNIB010000400.1:0-7600 GCA_031404695.1 Acidobacteriota bacterium | reverse complement strand
TCGCGCGTCACCCTCCACATGGTGGCCAGTCTCGACGGCTTCATTGCCCGTAAGGACGGGCGGGTGGACTGGCTCGAAACGACCGACGAGTTCGCGGGCGGGGCCACGATGGACGCGGAGTTCGTGCGGGAGTTCCTCGAGACGATCGACTGCTACGTCATGGGCTCGCACACCTACGAGACCGCGTTGACCTTCGAGGCCAAAGGGCACGGCTGGGCCTATGGCGACAAAGCCACCTTCGTGCTGACCCGGCGCACCCTGCCGAAGACCCGCGACACGGTCGAATTCTGTGCCGGCGATCTCACCTCTCTGGTGAACGACCGCCTGAAGCCGTCGTTCCGCAGCATCTGGTTCGTGGGAGGCGGGGCGGTGTCGGGCGAATGTCTGCGTCTGGGGCTGGTGGACGAGGTGCGCTATTCGATCATGCCGGTCGTCATCGGTGACGGGATTGCGTTCTTCCAGGGGCTCGACCGCGATATCGGGCTGCACCTCGTGGAAGCGACGGCCTACAAGAGCGGCATGGTCGCGCTTCGCTACGACGTGCGCAAGTAGGCGGCCCCCATGCCCGTGCTGCGTCGCATCGACACCGAGATGTACGGCATGCTCGACGGCTCGCACGCCCACGACGGCCCGGCCTACCCGCCGCGCGAGTACTGGGACCGGCGGCCGGTGTCGATCGACATCTACAACAACGTCATCACCAACGCCCACGACAACTCGATCGAGATGGACGGCAGCATGCACAACATCCGCATCATGCGGAACGTGCTCATCAACTCGGCGTCACATCCGATGTCCACGCAGCCGTCGGTGGGCGGGCCGATCTACTGGATCCGCGACATCGTCTACCACGCACCCGGCGGCTCGACGCGGATGACGGCCGGCTCGCCGGGCGTGCTCTTCCACCACAACACCGTGACGACCGAGACCAGCGCCGCATCGTCGGCGAACGCGCACTGGCGCAACAACCTGCTGCTCGGCCAGGACACGGCGCCCGCCATCTTCAGCGTGTCCACCAGCACCGCCTACAGTTCCTCCGACTACAACGGCTTCCGGCCCAACCCCGGCGCCGAGGTGTCGTTCCGCTGGAGCATCGTGACCGGGGCCGCCCCGGCGCCAGGCGCCACGCCCACTGCCGCCCCCGGCTTTGCGACCCTGGCCGACTATGCCCGGGCCACCGGGCAGGATCAGCACAGCGTCGCGCTCGACTATGACGTGTTCGTCCAGGTGCCGAAGCTCGATCGCAATCCGAAGACCGTGCAACGGCTGTACGACTTCAAGGACCTCGACTTCCGCCTGCGGCCCGGATCCGCGGCGATCGACCGCGGCGTCGTCCTGCCAAACGTCAACGACGGCGCCACGGCCAAGGCGCCGGATCTGGGTGCGCTCGAAGCGGGGCAGCCGCTGCCGATCTACGGTCCGCGCCGCTGAGACGGAGGCATCAGACGGTGCGCAACGCACGATCCCGAAGGCCACCTCCTCCAGTTGCGCGAGCCGGTGCCGTAGTCTAGCGGCGCAGCGCGTCGTGCCGCACGCGGGCCGCGAACACGCGCCAGCGGTGCTGGTCGTCGCCCAGCTTGTGCATGCCGCGATCGAGGAACGACTGGCCCGACCCCGCCACCAGGTCCTTCACGGTGCGTGACACCAGCACTTCGCCCGGCGCGGCCAGCGCGCCGAGCGCGCGCGTGATGTCCACGGCCGGGCCTCCCAGGCGTCCATCCTGCATGTCGCATTCCCCGGTGTGCAGCCCGACGCGCACCGAGCGGCCGAAGCGGGCAGCCGAGGCTGCCATCGACGCCGCGCAGCGGATGGCGCGAGCCGGCCCGTCGAACGCCGCCGTCACGCTGGTGTCGTCGTGCTCGATGGCGCGGCCGCGGAACCACTCGATCTCGCGACGGGCATGGACGTCGAAGTGGCCGTCAACGGCGGCCTCGCCGGGCAGCGCGTCGACCCGGGCGCAGAGCACGGTGGCGAGCACGCGGTCGGCATCGAGGTCGTGGTAGCGACGGTTGAGGAGGGTCCTGGTCGAGCATCGCGTCCTGATCGCCCACAAGCGGCCCTCCTCGACCTTGAGGCACATGTCGTCGGTGCGATGCAGCACCAGCGTGGGGACACGCACCGCCGGCAGCACCTGGCGGATGTCGATCTCGGTGTTCATGCGCGTCAGCGTCAGCGCCGCGCCGGGGCTGGCGCCCATGCGCAGGTAGGTCGCCCACCACTCGCGGAACGCCGGGTCGTTCAGCTTCGAGGGCGCCCGCGCCTCGATGCCCACTGGACCGCCCCACGAGTGCCGGATCTCCTCGAAGAAGTGCTCGCGCTCGGCGCGTGTCGGCGCCCACGGATAGTCTGCCGCCCACAGACGCTTGGCGTAGGTGCCGATCATCACCAGCGCCAGCGTGCGGTCGGGATAGGTGGTGGCAAAGAGGCTGCAGAGCGGGCCGCCTTCCGATACGCCGAGCAGCGCCGCGCGGGTCGAGCCCACCGCTTCCATCACCGCGCGCACGTCGTGCATGCGTTGCTCGAGCGTCGGCAGGTCCGAGACCCGGTCTGACAACCCGGTGCCGCGCTTGTCGAACAGGATGAGCCGTGAGAACGACGCCAGACGCGTGAGGAAACGCGCGGACGACGGCTCGCGCCAGACGTAGTCGAGGTGCGACACCCAGCCCATGACGAACACCAGGTCGATGGGGCCGTCGCCAAGCAATTGGTAGGCGATGCTGACGTCGCCGCTCTGCGCGTAGTGGGTCGTGGGCGGCGTCGCGACGCCAGCCAGCGCGGCGCCGAGCGGCCGCGGCGAGGAAGCCCCGGCATCCCCGGCAGCCGGTTTCGGCACGGGCACGGCGGGCGCCGCCGCGTCGACGAGCGCGACCGGGGCCACGAAGCGGTAGCCACGGCGGTGCGCGGTGTGGATATAGGTGGGCGCCTGCGGATCGTCGTCGAGCGTCTTGCGGATCTTGCGGATACACACCTTGAGCGCGGCGTCCCCCGACGGACACGCCCGGCCACAGGACGTCGAGAAACTCTGCCTTCGTCACGAGCTGTCCGGCGTTCTTCTCCAGGTGCAGCAGCACGCTGAACGCCTTGGGCGCCAGCGGCAGCGGCGTGCCGCCGCGCTCGAGCGTGGCGTTGCGCACGTCGAGACGGAAGTCGCCGAACGCGTAGACGAGTGGAGCGGTGGGACCGGCCATGGCGAGGAACCCGCAGTGGCGGGGCTCCGCCAATCTATGGCATCTGCACGACGGCCGTGGAGCGCCCGAGCGCCCGGCTCGGCCGTGTCACGCGTGACGCGCGCGGCGCTCTGCCGCCGATCGGGCGGCCGACGCGCGTCAGCAGCGTCACCAGTTCGTCGCCGGAATCGAAGTGCGCGGTCTCGCCGGTGGCGACGTGCGTGAGGCGTCCGCGCACGCTCGCGGCGTCGTCGCGCAGTTGCACGGGGAAGAGGCGGGCGCGACCTGCGGGATCGATCGGGCCGTGGTCGGGAACAGACGACGACGTGCGGGACATGGGAGGGGCGTCCTTTCCCGCGAGCGGGCGGATCAGGCGCAGCGGCAGAGGCGTAGCGGGGACGGCTCGTCGGCCGCATGCCCACCGCGGTCGGCGCCTGGCGCGATCCCGAAGAGCGTGTCGAGCGCCGTCAGGTGCAACACGTGGCGCACGCGCGCGCTGGCCGTGGCGATGATGAGCCCCGCGCCGCGACGACCGAGCGCCTGGCGCAGGCCGAGCAGCCGGCCTACGCCGCCGGCGTCGATGGCCGTGACGTCGCGCAAATCCATCGCCACCTGGTCAACGTTCCCGAGCGCGCCGGCCTCGGCCCACGCGGCGGCTTCGGCGCCGGCCCCGACCACCAGACGGCCCGTCGCGCGAATGAGGCGCATGCCGTGCGTGCCCGAGATGTGAAGGCCGAAGGTGGAACCTCTGGTCATGGCAATCCTCAGTGGCGGTTGGCCGTCGCCGCCGACGGCACACGGCCGAAGCGCGAGCCCGGCAGCGTGACATCGGCGCGCGCCAGCGACTTGGTGCGCCGGGCGTCGACCAGGGCCGCCTGCGCGTCTTTCTTCTGTGCGCGCAGGGCCTGGACGAGCCCGGTGAGGGCCCAGCCATTTTCACGATTGCGCTTCAGATCTTCCCAGTAGACCGTCTCGGCTTCCGAAGCGCGGCCCGCTTCGAGCAGCACGGCGCCCAGCGAATGCCGCACCGGGAAGGCCCACTCGGCCGGCTCGGTGTAGACCAGCGCGTCTTCGAGGCGCACGCCGTGTTCGAGATGCGCGATCGCCTGGTCGAACTGCCCCCTGGCGGCGGCGATTTCACCCGCCAGCACCGCCGGCGCGATGCCGAGGATGGCGCGCCCGGAGTTGGGCGAAAACAGCGGCGCGTCGAGCGCCTTGTCCTGCATCAGCGGCGTCAGCACGGCCAAGGCCTGTTCCGCCTCGGCGATCTGTCCCTTGGCCACCAGCGCCATGCCGCGCGCGAAGTGCCAGGCGCCGGTGAGGAACACGTTGGTGGCCGGTGGCGCCGGCGTCTTCAGGATCTCGTCCCAGCGGCCGAAGCGGACGTTCGCCCACATCGGCACCACGCGGAAGCCCGCGGTGAGCGGCATCTCGGCCAGCACCGCGTCGGGGATCTTCGCGGCGATCTTGGCGGCCGAATCGAGCGCCGCCGCCGATTGCACGTCGTAAGTGGCCGCGAACCACAGGAAGTGGATGTTGTGCGGGTAGTAGGCCATCGGATACAGGCCCTGCGCCCGGCACTGCGTGATGTAGTCCTCATCGGCGGCGATGGCGAGCTGGTTGCTCTTCATCGCATCGGCATAGCGGCCCACGCGCTGATAGATGTGCGAGGCCATGTGCACCATGTGGCCGGCGGCGGGCATGAGCGGCATCAGCGTATCGGCGGCCTTCTCGGCCCGTTCCGGCGTGGTGGTCGGCTCGAGCAGGTGAATCAGCATGTGCAGCGCGCCAGGATGCTTCGGGTTCTTCGCGATCACCTGTTCGGTCAGCGCGACGATCTCGCGCGTGCCCACGTGCGCCTGGCCGTCGGGCATCCAGTAGCCCCAGGGCCGCAGGTCCATCATCGACTCGACGTAGAGCATGGCGATGTCGAGGTCGTTGGGGAACTGCTGATGCACACCGCGCATCGCCGCGGCGTAGGCGGCGTCGTTGGCGGTGCGATGGTCGGGCTTGCCCGAGTAGCGCCTGGCGAGGGCGTTGATGAGCGCCTTCTCGCGCGGCGAGGCCTTGGCGGCCAGCGACTGCGCCTTCTGGATCGTCTCGAAGGCGTGCGGCTCTTGGTTGGGCTCCATCTCGGCGTTGATGTTGGGTCCGAGCACGAGCGCCTGGCCCCAGTAGGCGATGGCGAGCGACGGATCCAGCCGGGCCGCTTCGCGGAAGGCCCGGCGGGCTTCCGCGTGATTGAACGCATAGGCGAGATTCAGGCCCTGGTTGATGAAGCGCTGCGCACCCGCGTTCTTGGTGCTCACCGGGAAGGTGTGGGCGCCGAGATTCTGCAGGCGGGGCGCCAGCTCGCCGTTCGGGCCGGGCTGCATCGCATGCGCGCTGACGTCGTAGTGCTTGTGCGTCGCGACCGCCGGGGCGGGGGACGCAGCCTGGGCCGCCGCATCCACCGTGCCCGTGGCGACCAGGACGATTGACAGAGCTGCCAGACGAGTCGAAACCATGGAAACGTCTCCTTCGGGAACCGGGAGGGACGTAGCGCCAGGCGCCCACCCCCCAATCAACGAGAACGCGAAATGAACTCTACGCCCTCCAGGCCCTCGTGCGGGCCCTAAGGTTCGGTGTTGGCCACGACCGACCAGCGGACGGCGTTGCGACGGCGCTCGGCGCCGAACTGCAGTTCCACCTGCAGGGTGTGGTCGCCGACGGGCACGAGGCCGGCACCGAGGGTGCAGCGGAAGGTCTGGCCGCCGCCGGTGATGGTGCCCGGACGCAGGTGGAACAGAGTGTCCATGACGTTGCTGTCGAGCGGCGTGAAGATGCGCGGGGCGCTGAACGCGGCGAAGAGCCCAGCGTAGGCGGGATTCAGTTCCTCGAGCAGCGGCGCCGGCTGACCGCTGATCTCGAAACCCGAACCGGGCGTCACGAAGGTCGCGCCGCGGTTGCTGAAGCGCGTCATCGGCGTCGGGTCGAGCGTGACGCTGGCGGGGGCGCCGCCGCCGTCCCAGTTGATCTCGCGCCGGCCGCTCGGCTGCGAGCCGGCGGTGTTGCCGTTATTGGCGCCGGCGGCCTCGCGAATCATCTGGCCGGCCCACGCGTCGGGCGAGACAAGCAGCGCCGCCATCATCAGTCCAAGGGCTGTCATCACAATTGCTTCAGGAATTGCCGCGGCTGATTCGTGCCGGCCGCGGTGGTCGCTTCACGGCGTGTCCACCCGGCCGACGTTGACCTGCTCACAGTAGCGAGGGGACGCAGGCCCGTCCTGAGGGCGCGGTAACGGTGGGGTGCGTATTCGGTAAGCGCGTGCGGTACCTGCCCGGCCGTTGGTCCCTCCACTGGCCCCACCAGCGGCTCCATGTGGCCCGGGCGAGACATCCTGTGTATCCTTGGCAGTACTTCCATGAGGCCTGCATCCGTCCTGCTCATCGTCGCCATGTTCACGGGGGCCGCGTGCCGGTCCGGCGCCGGCGGCGGCACCGCCATCATCCAGCCCGGCGCCCCCGGCGAGGCCAACCGCACGTTGTCGCGTGAGGCGGCGACCGATCTGTCGCAGGTCCAGGCAACGCCAGCCGACATCAAGTTCATGCAGGGCATGATCGGCCACCACGCGCAGGCGATCGAGATGACCGCACTCATCGCCGATCGCACCGAGCGCGAAGACATGAAGATGCTCGGCCAGCGCATCGCGGTCTCGCAGGCCGACGAGATGGACATGATGCGGACGTGGCTGCGCGCCCGCGGGCAGGAGATCCCCTCCGAACACGCGCATCACACGCACGAGGGCTTCATGCCCGGGATGCTGACCGCCGAGCAGATGGCGGAGCTGGCTGGCGCGAAGGGACCGGCCTTCGACGAGCTGTTCCTCAAGGGCATGATTCAGCACCATGGAGGCGCCATCACCATGGTGGACGAGCTCTTCAAGACCCCGGGCGCCGGCCAGGAGGGCGACATCAACGCCTTCGCCGCCGACGTCGATTCCGATCAGCGCATGGAGATCGACCGCATGCGCGCCATGCTGGGCCGCAAGTAGTCGCGCACGCCGCCGTGCGAATCGAGGACATCTCATGAGAGTTGAAGTCAGGTCGTCTGCCGCGCCGCGTCGTGCTGCGTGGACCATGGTGGCGCTGGTCGCGGTTGGACTCGGCGCCGTCGCCGCCCGGGCCCAGGACAAGCCGGCCCTGCCGAGCACGACCGATCCGCGCGCCTCGCTCAAGCCCGGGATCAAGGATGCCGGCACCGCCGCGAAGAACATGACGCTCGTATCGAGCATGTCGAAGCCGCAGGGGCTTCTTCGACCCGAAGAACCCGGCCGGCGACCCGACGCCGCCCGAGCGTCCGGCGGGCGCGGCGCCCGCGGCCGCTCCAGGTGCTCCAGCCGCTCCCGCGGTGCCGGCTGCCGCGGGTGCTCCGGCTGCCGCCGCGGCGCCGGC
>JANNIB010000399.1:0-6884 GCA_031404695.1 Acidobacteriota bacterium | reverse complement strand
CAACTCTTCCAATGTTCCATTCAACAGTATTTTGCCACGGTAAATGATCGCGATTTGATCTGCAAGCGATTCGGCTTCTGCCAGATTATGCGTACAAATAATAATAGTCCGCTTGGATGATTTCAACCGTGAAATCTCATTTCGCACCAACTGCGCGGACTCAGGGTCCATGGCGGAGGTGGGTTCATCCAACAGCAGCACAGCCGGGTCATGGATCAACGCCCGCGCCAGCGCCAGTTTTTGTTTCATCCCTTTTGAATATTCACCCGAACGCCTGCGCGCCGCTTCCTTCAAACCAAAGTATTCCATGAGATAGTCACTGCGATTTTTGCGGGTCTTCGCATCCAGCCCATAGACCTTGCCAAAATAATCGAGATACTCTTCGCCGGTCATCCGCACGTACAAACCGTGCTGCTCCGTCAACACGCCCACATTGGCGCGCACTTCCTGCGGATGTTTTGCAACATCAAAGCCGCCCACCCGCGCCCACCCGCGCGTAGGACTCAGCAACGAGGTCAACATGCGGACGGTGGTCGTTTTACCGGCGCCATTCTGCCCCAGCAAAGCCAGAATTTGCCCGGGTTGGACATTCAACGTCACGCCATCCACCGCCCAAAAATCATTATTGTATTTCTTACTCAGATCATGCGACTCTATCATTACAATTCCTATTCTTAAACCGACCCGGGCCTGAGGGCCGAGGTGCGGGCCCTTTTGGCCGGCGATGCCGACCTTGCCTCGTCCGAGAACGGCACGGATCCACATCTGGATCTCCGGCTTGGCCACTACGAAGTGGCGGCCCTCATCGCCCGTGGCGGCATGGCGGCGGTGTATGAGGCGCGGCGAGCCGACCAGCAGTTCCAGCAGCGCGTGGCCATCAAGATCATGGACCTGCGGCTGTCGGATCCGGCGCTGGTCGCGCAGTTCCGGGCCGAACGGCAGATCCTCGCGGCACTGGAGCATCCGTCGCTGACGCGGCTGCTCGACGGCGGCGTGACGCCGCTCGGCGAGCCCTACCTCGTGATGGATTACGTCGAGGGGCAGCCGATCGATCGCTACTGCGACGACCACCGGCTCGACCTGCCGGCACGGCTGCAGCTCTTCGCGGAGGTGTGCGACGGCGTCGCGTTTGCGCATCGCAACCTGGTGCTGCATCGCGACCTGAAGCCCTCGAACATCCTCGTCACGGCCGACGGCCGCGCCAAAGTCGTGGATTTCGGCACCGCCACCCTGCTGCAGCCAGACCGCCTGGCCACGACCTCTCGCGCGCCGCTGACGCCGGCCTATGCGAGCCCCGAGCAGCTCGTCGGCGGTGCTGTTGGCACGGTCAGCGATCAGTACAGCCTCGGCCTGGTGCTGTTCGAACTGCTCACCGGCGCACCGGCGTTCGGCGAACGGACTTCGCTCATGGCGGCGGTTGAGCGGGCGCTCGCGGCAACCACGACGACGGCGCCCCATGTAGTGGTGACCGAAGCCGCGGCCGAGGCGCGGCAGACCACGCTGGCGAAGCTGCGGCGTACGCTGTCGGGAGATCTGGCCACGATCTTCGGCAAGGCGCTGGCGCACGAGCCGGCGGCGCGCTACGCCAGCGTGCCGCACCTTGCCGACGACCTCGAGCGCTGGCACCGGGGCGAGCCGATCGTGGCGAGGCCCGACAGCGTTGGCTACCGCCTCCGCAAGCTCATCCAGCGCCGCAAGCTGGAGGCGGCTGCCGTGGTCTTCGCGGTGCTGGCGCTTTCCGGAGGGTTGCTCGGTGCCATCGCACAGGCCCGCCGCGCCGACGCGCAGAGCCAACGCGCCACTGAGGTCGTGCGGTTCCTGACGACGATGCTGGGCTCGGCCGAGCCTGGCGCGCTCGGCAAGGACGCGACGGTGGGCACCGTGCTGGATCGAGCGTCCCGCAACGCGACCGCCCTCGATCCGACGCCCGACCTCGCCGCCGAGGTGCGCGGCATCATCGGGCGCACCTTCATCGCCCTCGGCGACTACCAGGCCGCCGAGTCGCAGCTGCGCCGCGCGCTCGACGCCGAACGGCAGGTGGCGCCCGGTGGCAGCGTCGCGACAGCGCGGCTTCTCAGTGGGATCAGCGAAGCGCAGGAGTCAAATGGTCAGCTCGACCAGGCACAGCGCACGCTCGACGAGGCGCTCACGATGTGGCAGCACCACCCGGAGACCGATCCCACCTGGCAGGTCGAGCGGCTCGACCAGCGGGGCCGGCTGCTGTCACGGACAGGGAAATTCGACGCCGCCATCCCCCTGTACGAAGAGGCGCGCGAGCTGGCCCGCGCCACAGGCCTGCAGCCGGAGGTCCGGGCCGCCGCTGCGGCGAACCTTGGCTTTGCGCTGACCAGCGTTGGTCGCCACCAGGCATCGGTGGCGCTCTATGCCGAAGCCGTCGAGCAAACGCGCGCCGCGATGGGGGCGGATGCCGCGCTGGTCGCGGATCGGCTCTCGCCGTATGCGAGCGCGCTGTGGTACGCCGGTGAGCGGGAGCGCGCGCTCGGCGTCTACGAGGAGGCGCTGGCAATTCGCCTCAAGACGCACGGTCCCGAACATCCCGACTACGCGTGGACGCTTGCCAACTACGCCGACTCCCTTATCTGGCTCGGGCAGTATGCGAAGGCTGAGCCGCTGGCTCGACAGGTGCTCGCACTGCGCGGCAAGACGCTGGCCGACAGCCACCCGATGGTGCCCTTCGCGATGTCTCTGCTCGGTCGTGCGCTTGGCCCACTCGGGCATCTCGAGGAGGCGGAACGGTGGCTGCGCGAAAGTCGCGCGGTGCGGGCACGGTCGCTTCCGGAGGGACACTGGCTGCTCGCCTCGAGCAGCAGCACGATGGGCGCGCACCTCGTGCTCGCGAAACGCTTTTCTGAAGCCGAACCGATGCTGCTCGACGCCGAGCGCGTGTTGACGGGGGCCCTGGGAGACGTCTCACCGATTGTCGCCGACGCCCGCCGCCGCCTCGTGGACCTCTACGTTGCGTTGAGTCGGCCGGCTGAGGCCGAGCAGTGGCGGGGCCGCATCCCGCACTGACACGGGAACACAGCCACGGTGCCACGGGGACTGTCCCCATTCTGGGTGGGGCGGGACTTCCTCAGTCGTGCGGGTTGCGCAGGGGCTGCGGCGGATCCCACACGCCGGTGAAACGTGAGACGAGCGGCAGCAGCACGAGTCCTGCCGCGGCGGCGACGGTGCGGAACGGGAAGCCATCAGGGTAGGCGAGGAGGGCCGGGAGGCCGAGCAGCGGTTCCCCGCCGCCGATGCGCAGCACCGCCGACACCGTGAATGCGACGATCGAGCCCGTGCGGTTCGCGCAGGCGTCAAAGAGCGCGTAGACGAGCTGCGGGAAGAGCAGCACGAACACCAGGTCGCTCGTGAAGAACCAGAGCGCCTGCACGCTCTGCACCTCGAGCGCAAGCACGGCCGCCAGCGCGCCGAAGAGCAGAATCGAGGCGCGGATGGCGCGCCGCATGCCGGCCACCGACAGGTGCGGCCACACCAGGCGCTTCAGGCAGTTCCAGCTCAGCATCGACCCGGCCGAGAGGATCGACGAGCTGAAGCTCGACGTCACCGCGCCGATGATTGCCGCAAGGCCGAGCAGGCCCACCAGTGGCGGCACGGCGGTCGCAAACAGCAGCGGCATCGCGTCGGCCGGCGAGCTCTGGAGCCGCGTCGAGAGCTCCGCGGGCCACGGATAGGCGAAGGCGCCGATGCCCATCAGCAGCGGCGGTCCGGTCAGCATGATGGTGAGGACGCCGGCCACCACCGACTGGCGCGCCGCATCGCGCGGCGTCCGGCACGACAGCACGCGCTGGAAGTAGGCGTTCCAGGGGATGCCGCCGAGCACCAGCATCAGCGACGTGTCCCACCACGCGAACGCAGCGCCGCTGCCCCACAGCGGCGTGCCGGCGGCACGCGTCGGGAATGCGCCGGCGCCGTCCGGCCGGGCCGTCACATAGGTGTCCCACGCCGCGGCGAGCCCGCCGGCGCCGTCGAGCACATAGGGGAGCGCCACGGTGAGCCCGAGGACGACCAGGCCCAGCTGCACGATGTCGGTGTAGGCGACCGACCACATGCCGCCGAGCATCGTGTAAGCCGTCGTGACCACCGCCGAGAGCACGATCGCGGTCGTGATCGGCATGTCGAGCAGCACGCCGAACGTGGCGCCGATGGCGACCAGCAGCTCGGCGCTCCAGAACAGCTCGCCGGCGAGCGCCGGCAGGAACAGCACCGCCGCCCAGCGGGCGCCGAAGCGCGACTCGAGCGGATCGATGAGCGTCGTGAAGCCGTGCCGGCGCATGATGCCCGCAAAGAACACGCCGCCGAGGACGAGGCTCAGCCCGAAACACAGACCGCCCTGGATGCCCAGCTGCAAGGACGACTTGTAGACGCCTTCGGTGGTGCCGAGCAGGTAGCCGCCGTCCACCCACGTGGCGGTCATCGTCAGCGCCGCGATCCAGAGCGGCATCGCGCGTCCGGCCACGATGAGGTCGGCCGCGGTGCCGGCGCGCGCCTTCCTGGAGGCCAGCCAGCCCACCACCAGGAACGCGCCGTACATCGCGACGACGGCCAGGACGGCTGGGCGCATGTGGCGTGAGATTGTATGCTTTTGGCGGCGAGCGGCCGGGAACGGTCTGGAGGCGGCGACATGCGGCACCAACGATTGGCAATGCTCGGTGCGCTGGTCGTGTGCGCGCTGGCGGCGGCGCTCGATGCGCGTCAGGCGCCGGCGGCGGCGCCAGCCGGCCGTCACGTCGTGCTCGTGACCGTGGACGGCGCGCGCTGGCAGGACATCTTCGGCGGCATCGATCTCGAGGTGCTGAAGAGCACCAGCGGCGACACCCCGGTCGAACAGACCGACACCTACGAGCGCTTCTGGGCCGCGACCCCGGAAAGGCGCCGCGCCCGGGTGATGCCGTTCCTGTGGAGCCGTCTGGTCGCGCAGGAAGGCGTGATGCTCGGCAATCGCGCCCTCGGCAGCCGGATGCAGGTGGCCAACCGGCACAGGTTTTCGTATCCCGGCTACAGCGAGCTGCTGACCGGCGCCGCCCACGACGAGGTCATCGACAGCAACGACAACAGGCGCTACCCGTTTCTCACCGTGCTCGAGTGGCTGCGCGCGGACTTCGGCCTGCCGGCGTCAGGCGTGGCGGCCTTCGGCTCGTGGGAGACCTTCAACTACATCGCCGAACACGAGGCCGGCGCCATCACCATCAACGCCGGGTACGAAGACTTCGACCATCCCGATCCCGAGGTCCGCACGTTGAGCGCCCTGCAGCACCTGACGCCCAACGGCTTCCACGGCGCCCGGCACGATGTCTACACGTTCCGGTTCGGCCTTGCGCACCTGCAGACCGCGCGGCCGCGCGTGCTCTACCTCGCGTTCGACGAGACCGACGACTGGGCGCACCTGAAGCGGTACGACCTCGTCCTCGACGCCCTGCATCGCACTGACCGGCAGCTCGAGCAGTTGTGGACGTGGCTGCAGGCCGATCCCGAGTACCGCGGCACCACGACGCTCCTCCTGACCGTGGATCACGGCCGCGGGCGCAGCAGCGCCGACTGGACCGACCACGGCGCCAGGGTCATTGGCGCCGAAGAGACCTGGATGGGGTGTTTCGGCGCCGGCGTGAGCGCGCGCGGCGAGTCGCGTGAGCCGGGGCCGTTCTACCAGCGCCAGATCGCCGGCACCGTAGCCGCGAGTCTCGGCCGCAACTTCCAGGCCGCCGTGCCAGGCGCCGCGGCGCCGATCGCGCTCTGCGCCGGCGCGCACTGAGCGTCACCGCGCCGCGTCCGCGCCCCGCTTCCGGCACGGCATATCTGTCGTGCTAGTGTGAGACGGATATGCACACCGGATCCTACGTCAACGGCACTTGGTACCACCCCGCGTCGAAGGAGACCGCGCGCAACATCAACCCGGCCGACACCTCCGACATCATCGCCGAGTTCCCGCTGGCGACCGCCGCCGATGTGCAGCGCGCCATCGACGCCGCGAAAGCCGCGTGGACCGGCTGGCGCAAGACGCCCGGACCCGAGCGCGGACGCGTGTTGTGGCGGGCGGCCGAGATCGCGCGTCGCCGCGCCGATGAGATCGCGCGCACGCTGACCCGCGAAGAAGGCAAGGTGCTCAAAGAGGCGAAGGGCGAGGTCACCAAGGGCATCTCGCTGCTCGAGTACTACGCCGGCGAAGGCTTCCGCATGCACGGCCGCACGCTGCCGTCGGAAGCGCGCGATACCTTCGCCTACACGCTGCGCCAGCCGCTCGGTCTGGTGGGGTTGATTGCGCCGTGGAACTTCCCGTGGGCGATTCCGGTGTGGAAGTCGGCGCCGGCGCTGGTGGCCGGCAACTGCGTGGTGTTCAAGCCGTCGGAGCTGGTGCCGGCCACCGCGGCGCTGCTGACCGAGGTCTACGAAGAAGCCGGCCTGCCGCCAGGTGTCTTCAACATGGTGGTCGGCAGCGGCCCCGAGGTGGGCAAGGCGATGGTGCAGGCGCCGGCGCTGCGCGCCATCTCGTTCACCGGCTCGAACCGTGTCGGCGGCGATCTCTACGTGAAGGCCGCCAGGCGCGGCGCCAAGGTGACGTGTGAGATGGGCGGCAAGAACGCCGTCATCGTCATGGCCGATGCCGATCTCGACCGCGCGGCCGCGGCCATTCACGGCGGTGCGTTCGGCTCGACCGGCCAGCGCTGCACGGCCACCTCGCGGGTGATTGCGCATCCCGACGTCAAGCAGGCGCTGGTGGACCGGTTGGTGGCCTCGGCCGAGAAGCTCAAGGTCGGCAAGGCGCTCTGTCGCTCTCGGCCTCGCTCTGCCACATTCTGCGCGACCCCGGCGCCCAAGAATACGCGGCGAACCAAACGCGCGAAGAAGCCCGTCACGTCACG
>JANNIB010000398.1:0-7595 GCA_031404695.1 Acidobacteriota bacterium | reverse complement strand
GTTCGGCAGCACGAACTCGGTGACGTTGCCCACCGCCTGACGATGCTGCCAGTCGTTGGTCCAGGTGTCGCGCCAGAAGATGCGGTAGCCCACGGCGCCCGGCGACGGGTTCCACCGCAGGTGCGCGTCGTAGCCCGAGGGTCCGCGCGTGAGCAGGTTCTGGCCGCGCCCGTTCACCACCGTCGGCGCCGCCGGCGCCAGTGCCAGGGCCGCCGCGGCGGCCGTGTTCACCCGCGCGTTCTGCGTCAGATACGGGAAGTTCACGCCCTCGAGGGTGTCGGCCGCGGTGTGCTGCTTGGCGAAGTTCTCGTTGTCCTCGCGGAAGACCACCGCGGGGTACCCCTGGCGCGTAAACGACGAGTGATCGCTGCCGCGCCCGAAGCGGTCTTCCCGGGCCATCAGACGGATTCGGTGCGACGGCACGTAGAGGGCGGCGAGGCGTTGCACGTGGCGGGCGAGCGATCGGGACATTGAGTCTTCCGGCCCCACCGAATAGACGCGCACCGTCTCGGCATCGACGACGCCGTTGCCGCCGTGGATGTTACCGACGATGTCGTTGTTGAAATTCGCTTCGACCGGCACCTTCGCGGCGGCCAGCGCCTGCGCGTGCGCCGAAGACCCCACGAGCCCCTGTTCCTCGCCGGCCCAGCAGATGAAGACCAGGGTCGCATCGAACTGCAGGCCGCTCTCGGCGAAGACGCGCGCCAGCTCCATCGTGAGCACGGTGCCGCTGCCGTCGTCGTTGGCGCCGTTGGCATCGGCATCATGGTTGAAGTCGGCGTTCGCCTGCGGATTCTGGCCGCCGGCGGCGTTGAGGGCCTGTTGGCCGCCGCTGCCGAGGTTCAGTGAGTCGTAGTGGCCGGTGATGTAGATGCGGCGCGGCGAGCGTCCCGGCAGCACCGCCATGACGTTGCGTAGCTCCGTCTGGCGAGTGAAACGGCCCTGCGGCGCGATGATGTGGGTGTCGAACGACACCTGCAGCCGGGCACTCGAGCGCGTCAGCTCGTCGAAGATCCATTGCCGCGCTGCGCCGATGCCGCGCGTTGGCGAGGTGGTGGACGACATGCTCTCGCGGGTGCCGAAGCTGACCAGCCTGGTCGCCAGCGCGCGCAGGCGCGCCTCGGAGACGGCCGCCACCATCTGCGCGACCCGCGGATCGGCGTCGCGTGAGACGGTGACCTGCGCGGAGGTGAGGGCGGGCAGTAGCACGAGCAGGGCGAAGGCACAGGCGCGGAGGGATGTCATGGAGACGGAGTCTAGCGTGGGCAGGAGACATGGGGCGACATGGCGGTGGTCCAAAGTGCGCAACTCCGTGTGGCTCAATGGCTAGTCTGGCATCCAGCCGGCACCGATAACGCGTGGGAGAGAGTCACCTATCCTCCCAGCTTTCGTTCGACGCGTCCCGGTATGCCCCCTCGCAACCGGTCCCGTGGTTGACCTGAGGCTGCTCGTGTGCCCGCTTTCCGGCTCGCGAGCCCGCGAAGACGGCCAATGAAGAAGGTGTCGCACACCCCGCTGTCGGACCTGCCGTGGCACCGCCGCCTCGAGGCACGCGTCGCCTCGGCGCTGGGACTGCTCGTGGCCGTGGCGCTCGGCGCGGTGCTCGTGGCGACGCTCGGCGTCGTGTCGTCGCAGTCGCGCGACCGGGTGGCGGCGGATCTCGACGTCGCGCAGACGGCCTTCCACCGGCTGCTCGATCTTCGCATCGCCTCGGCGGTGGACGTGGTGTCGATGGCGGTGCAGGCGCCGGCGTTCCGGGCCCGCCTGGCCGAGGCCGCGCCGTCGGGCGAGCCGACGTCGATGAACGCCCTGGCCGAGACCCAGCGCGGGCAGCTTCAGGCGGCCTTCACGATCGTCAGCCGCGGCGACGGCACCTGGCTCGGCGCCGCCGGCTGGAAGCAGGACGCGGGAGGCGTGGACGTCGTGCGCAACGCCCAGGCGACGGCGCAGCGGGGGAAAGCGACCGGCGCGCTCGTCCAGGAGGGGGAGGCGCTCCACGTGGTGGTCTCGGTGCCGGTGCGCGACCGCGACACCGTGTTCGGCACCGTCACGGCCGGCTATCGCCTGACTGACTGACGACATCGCGCGTGACCTCGCCCACCTGGCGCGCTGCGAAGTCGCGCTGGTGGTGCACGGGCGCGTCGTCGCCACCAGCCTGCGCGAGCGCCTGGGCGCAAACGCCGAGACGCTGGTGCTGGCGACGATGGCCGCGCCGGGCGTGAAATCGGAGGTGCTCGATGTGGGCGGCCGCCAGTACGTGGCCGGCGTGTTCCCCCTCCAGCCGGAGCTGCCCGGCGGCGATGCCGTGCGCCTGCTGGTGCTGTCGGACTGGGCCGCCACGCAACGCTTCGTAGACACGCTCGAGGTGCGCTTTGCCATCGCCGGTGTGGTGGCGCTCCTGTTGTCGCTCGTCGGCGGCGTCTTCCTCAGCCGTCACCTGAGCCGTCCGCTGCGCGACATCGCTACCGCCGCGACGCAGATTGCCGCCGGTAATCTGGCGCTGCAGCTGCCGGTGCGCGGCAGCGCCGAGGCCGCCACCGTGGCCCAGGCGTTCAACGCGATGAGCGTCAGCCTGAAATCGGCGCACGAGCGGCTCGTGCACGATGCCATTCACGATCACCTCACCCAGTTGCCGAACCGGGCGCACTTCAAAGACCGCCTGGACCGGGCGCTGGCGCGGCGCGTGCGGCGCAAGGACTACCAGTTCGCCGTGCTGTTCGTGGACCTCGATCGCTTCAAGCACGTCAACGACAGCCTCGGCCACACGGCCGGCGATCGCCTGCTGGTGATGTTCGCCGAGCGCCTGGCCGCCGCCGTGCGCGCCGAAGACGTCGTCTCACGCATGCCCGGCGCGGCCACCCGGCCCGAGCCCACGCTGGCGCGCTTCGGCGGCGACGAGTTCGCCGTGTTGCTCGACGGCATCCGCGAGCCATTCGACGCCGTGCGGGTCGCCAAACGCGTGCAGCTCATGGCGGCGCAGCCGCTGCAGCTCGACGGTCAGGACGTGTTTGCCAGCGCCAGCATCGGCGTGGCGGTGGCCACCGAGGCGCACACCTCGGGCGAAGACATCATCCGCGATGCCGACCTGGCGATGTACCGGGCCAAGAACGCCGGCGCCGGCGGCTATTCGGTGTTCGACGCGGCCCTGCACGACGAAGCGGTGCGGCGACTGCGCCTCGAGACCGACCTGCGGCACGCGGTCGAGCGCCAGGAATTCCTCGTCTGGTACCAGCCGATCGTCGCGCTCGCCGACCAGCGGGTCGTCGGCGTCGAGGCCCTCGTGCGGTGGCAGCATCCCGAGCGCGGGCTGGTGTTTCCAGGCGAGTTCTTCGACGTGGCCGAGGAAGTGGGCCTCATCACCCAGATCGACGAGTGGGTGCTGCAGGAATCCTGCCGGCAGGGGCGCGAATGGCTCACGACCGGGGTGACGACGCCGGCCTTCACCATCAGCGTGAACCTCTCGGCCAAGGCGTTCGCGCAGGAAACGCTCGTGCAGCGCGTGGCCGACCTGCTGCATGCCACGGGATATCCTGCATCGGGCCTGCGCCTCGAGATCACGGAAGGCGCCGCCATCAAAGACGCCGTGCGTGCCCGGGTGGTGCTGGCGCAGCTGCGGGCGCTCGGCGTGCGCATCAGCCTCGATGATTTCGGCACCGGCTACAGCTCGCTCAGCTACCTGCAGTCGCTGCCGCTCGACGTCCTCAAGATCGATCGCTCGTTCGTGGCTGGCATCGGCACCGACAAGGACAAGGGCGAGATCGTGAAGCTCATCATCGGCCTCGCCCGCACGCTCAAGCTCGAGGTCGTGGCCGAGGGCACCGAGACCGCCACGCAGGTCGAGTACCTGCGTCTGCTCGGGTGCCCGTTCGGGCAGGGGTACTTCTTCGCGAAGCCGGCCGAGCCCGCCGGCGGCCGGCCGCCCGCGGTGGCGCCGCGCGTCCGCGCCAACGCTACCGCCTGAGCGTCGACGTCGAGGCCACCGTCACGGCGTGGGCGGCGTCGAGATGCGGTCGAGGTCGTCTTTGCCGGTCAGCACGTTCCAGCAGTGCAGCTCGTACTGCGCGATGTGCTGCTGGTAGAAGGGATCGCCGTCGCGGATGGCATCCAGATCGCGCTGCGGGTTGTCGTCCGACACTTTCAGCAGGAAGATGCCGCCGTAGCGCGGGTCCATCGGGCCGGCCGCCACCAGGCGGCCGTCGGACTTCAGCTGGCGGAGATACGTGCGGTGAACGGGGGTGGCGGCCTCGACTTCGTCGATCGGCCGACGATAGCGGACAATGGCGATGGCGTACATGCGCAGGATTATTCCATGATTCGAATCCTCGTCACCGGCGGCACCTTCGACAAGGAATACGACGAAGTGCGCGGGCGGCTGTTCTTCAAGGACACGCACGTGCAGGAAATGCTCGACAAGGGCCGCTCGCAGGTGCCGGTGTCGGTGACCACGCTGATGATGATCGACAGCCTCGACATGACCGACGCCGACCGCGCCCTGGTCGTCGAGCAGTGCCGGCAATCGGCTGAGGCGCGCATCGTCGTCACCCACGGCACCGACACGATGGTCGAGACGGCGCGGGCGATTGCGGCGGCAGGCCCCGCCGGCAAGACCGTGGTGCTGACCGGCGCGATGATTCCATACGCCTTCGGCAGCTCCGACGGGCTCTTCAACCTGGGCAGCGCCCTCAGCTTCGCGCAGGTGCTGCCGCCGGGTGTCTACGTGGCCATGAACGGCCAGTACTTCCACTGGGACCAGGTGCGGAAGAACCGCGAGACCGCGACGTTCGAACGGCTGTAGGCGGGCGCGGCGTCACCGCCCACATCGAGTGCGCCTGTGGCGGAGCGAAGAGATCGCCACCACGCACTTGCGGCATAATCGACGCCCGCATGGCCGACCGCCCCCCGATGTGCCCAGGCACGCTGCTGCTCGGCAACGCCCGGGGCCTCCTTGAAGACACCGCGGGCACGATCACCACGGGCTATCAGCGGTTGGGGCCGATCTTCCGGCTCCGCGCGGCCTGGCGTCAGTACACGGTGATCGCCGGGCCCGAAGCCGGCGAGTTCATGGCGCAGGGCCTCGACAAGGCGCACCTGTCGCGTGAGCGTCTCTTCGGCGGCATCGCCCGCGAGTTCGGCCGGGCCGACCTCGTGCTCAAGGAGATCGGCCCGAAGCACGCGCGGCTCCGGCCGCCGCTGGCGGTGTCGTACTCGCGTCAGATGGCCTCGCCGCACGTGCCGGCGATGATCGCGGCCGTGCGCGACGAGGTGCGTGGCTGGCCGCCTGGCACCCCGCTCGAGGTCGTGACCCGTGTGAAGGCGCTCGCCTTCGCCGAGTACTGCGTGCTGCTCGGCTCGCCACGGATCACGTTCCGTGACTGCCTGCTGATGACCGACTACCTGATGAACGTCGCCGCGCGGCTCTTCCCGCCGGTGGTGTTCAAGGCGCCGTGGTACCGCCGCGCACACACCCGCACCTACGGCGCGCTGACCGACCTGGTGCGCCGCCGACGCGCCGAGGGGCCCGGCGACGCTCCGCCCACCCTTGTCGACGCGCTGGCGGGCGCGCGCGACCCCGCAGGAACGCCGCTGACCGAGGACGAGGTCGTCAGCTACGCGGCCTACGGCGTCGGCGCGAGCATCGGCTACATAGGCCGGCTCACGTCGTTCATGCTCTACGAGATCCTGCGCGACCCCGTTCTGCACGCCCAGGTCGTGGCCGAGGCCCAGTCCGCGTTTGCGGCCGGCCTGCACGACGCCTCGGACGTGCGCCGCCTGCGGATCCTCCGGTCGGTGTACGACGAAACGCTGCGCTTCCACTCGCTGGCCATCGGCATGGCGTTCGACGTCGCCTCGGAGTTCCGGTTTCTCGGACACCGCGTCGACCGGGGCGCCTTCCTGGTGCTGTCGCCCGTCCCGTCGAGCTACGCGCCAGCGTCGTTTCCGGATCCGTATCGCTTCGATCCGGCGCGTTGCCGCGAGCCCAGGAACGAGCATCGCCGAAGCTCGGCGTGCCAGCCGTTCGGCGTGGGCGATCGCACGTGCGCGGCGATGGGCCTGGTGGAGCTGATGGCCATGACGCTCGTGGCGACGCTGGTCCATGAGCGCCCGCTGGTCATGCATCCGCCCACCTACCAGCTGCGCCGCACCGTGCGGCCACTGCCGTCGCCGGATCGGCACTTCCAGATGCGCGTGGCCGAGGCGGCCGCGCCGTCGCCGGCATCGATGCCGGTCGATGCCGCAGCCCGCGAAGAAGAGGCGCTGGCCGCCTTCCCCGGCTACGACGAACCCGACGTGCGTGAGGCGTTCGACGGGGCCACCCGGCAGACCTTCGCGGCCGGCACCGTCGTCGTCCGCGAGGGCGATCCGGCCGACGCGTTCTATCTGCTGGAAGAGGGCAGCGTCGAGGTGACCCGCGGCTCCGGCGCTGCGGCGCGGCTGCTCGCCACCCTGGGCGATGGAGAGTGGTTCGGCGAAGCCGGGCTGCTGCAGCAGGCGCCCCGCAACGCCACGGTGACCGCCGGGCCCGGCGGCGCCGTGACCCGCGTCCTCGGCCAGCAGGCGTTCCTGGCGATGGTGGCGGCATCTGATCTCGTGGCGTCGGAGATCGGACACCTGCTGCGCAAACGGGTGGCCGCCGCGCGCCTGCAGCAGGTGGCGCCGCAGCTCACGTCGGACGCGGGGGCGCGCCTCCTGCCGGAGTTCCGGCCGCGGACCTATCGCGCCGGCGCGCCCGTGATCACAGAGGGCGAGGCGGCCGAGGAGTTCTTCATCCTGATCGCGGGGGAGGTAGTGGTGAGCCGCCGCGACGGCTCGGGCCGCGACCAGGTCGTGGCCCGGCTGGGCCCGGGCGACTACTTCGGCGAGATGGGCCTGCTGCATGCGACGCCGAGGAACGCCACGGTGTCGGCATGGGGCGCCGGTGACGTGGAGATGCTCGTGACCGGGCGCGCCGGCTTCGAGCGTCTGCTGGCCGAGGGCGGCCCGGGCGGCGAGCTGGCCAGAGCGATGCGGTCGCGGGCGGAGCGACTCGCGAGTTAGCGCCGCTCCACCTGCAGCGTGATCGACGACGCGTGCGCCGTGCCGCGGTAGACGCGCTGGGTCGCGATCCGGAAGTCCTCCGGCCGGGTTTTCGGGATGTCGCCGAAGACCTGTGGATTCCGATCGGTCAGCGGGAACCACGAGCTCTGGATCTGCACCATCAGCCGATGACCGCGCCGGAAGGTGTGGGCCACGTCGGGCAGCTCGAAGCGGATGCGATCGGGCTGGTTCGGGGTGAACGGCACCGGCGCCTCGAAGCTGCGGCGGAACTTGCCGCGGAACGGCTCGCCGCGCACGAGCTGCTGGTAGCCACCCATGCGCACGCGATTGGCCGGTTCGGGCTGCGGCCCCTTCCACTCGGGCGTGGGGTAGTCGCTCGGGAACACGTCGATCACCTTCACGACGAAGTCCGAGTCCGTGCCCGATGTGGACACATGCAGGTCCACGCCGATCGGGCCGAGCACCGTCAGGTCTTCGTCGAGTGGCGGCGTCTGGTAGACCAGCACATCGGGACGCATCGCCGCGAAGCGCTGGTCTTCGGTCATGTAATCGCGCTGCAT
>JANNIB010000397.1:0-6541 GCA_031404695.1 Acidobacteriota bacterium | reverse complement strand
TCTCGTCCTCGCTCAGGCCGAAGTAGTGGCCCAGTTCGTGGATGAGCGTCTCGCCGATGACGCCGACCACGTCGCCGTCCTCTTCCGCGTCGTCTTCGATCGGACGCTGGAACAGCAGCACCCGGTCGGGCAGGTCGTTGCCGTGATCCCAGCGGCGCTCAGGCAGCGGCGTGCCTTGATACAGGCCGAGCAGCGAGTCGGGCGGGTCGATGCCCATCGCGTCGAGCAGGTCAGCCGACGGCGCTTCTTCGATCACGATGGCGACGTTCTTCACGTGGCGGGCGAAGCGCGGCGGGATCGAGTCGATCGCTTCGGCCACCAGCGCGCGAAACGCCTCGCGGGTCATCGGCGCGACCGCGCCACGCGCGCCGGCGCCGCCTTCCTGACGGCCTTCGCGATCTTCGCAGCCTTCGCAGCCTTCGCAGCCTTTGCGGTCTTCGCGGCTGTAGCGGGCGTCGCGACCGGCGCGGCCATCGCGGCCCTGGCGGTGCGGCCCGCTGTCGGGCGGGCCCGGCGGGTGCCGGTGATGGCGTACGGACACAGCGTCTGCGCGCGGCAGATATCGCACGACGGCGTGGGCCCGCAGATGCGGCGCCCATGCAGGATGAGCGTGTCGGAGACGCGCGTCCACAGCGCTTTGGGATAGAGCGCCGTCAGGGCCGTCTCCGCCTTCACGGCATCGTCGGTGTGAATGAGGCCCAGCCGCGCCGCTACCCGCAGCACGTGGCGATCGACGGGGAAGCCGGGCACGCCGAGCGCGTGACCGAGCACCACGTTGGCGGTCTTGCGGCCCACGCCGGGCAACTTGACCAGGGCCTCCATGTCCGCCGGCACCGCCCCGCGGTGCTCGTCGACGAGCGCGTTCGACAGGCCGATGACGGCTTTCGCCTTCTGGCGGAAGAACCCCGTCGAGTGAATCAGGGCTTCGACCCCGAGCGGGCTCGCCCCCGCCAGCGCCCGGGCATCCGGATAGCGCGCGAAGAGCGCCGGGGTCACCTCGTTCACGCGGCGATCGGTCGACTGGGCCGAGAGCACCGTGGCCACCAGCAGTTCGAAGGCGCTGCGAAAGACCAGTTCGGTGTCGGCGCCGGGATGATGCGTGGCGAGCGCGTCGAAGATCGCCGCCGCCGCCGGCAATGCAGCCGGCATGTCAGTGCACCGGGCCTTTCGGCCCCTGATTCTGCGTCGACTCGGTGTAGACGCGCAGGTTCTCCTGCAGCGCCGCGATGAGCGGCCCGATGAACTGCACGGGAAGCACGATGCGGGCACTCACCGGCGCCCGCACGACGTGGTCCTCTTCGGCCTCGCGCATCGTGCGTTCCGAGAGCGGCGCCATGTCGCAGAAGGTCAACGTGAAGTCGAACGGCGTGTGCTGCACGGCGCAGAAGTTGGCGTACTGCCGCCCGGGCCCGGTACTTTCGTCGGGCACGATGGAGAAGTTGATCTGTTTCTGCTGCTGGTCGGCCATCCCGTTAGCTTAGCAGCGGGGCCCGACCGGCGCGCGCTCAGTAGCGGCGCATCACCCCGACCACGACGCCCTGGATCTGGACGTCGGCCGGGTCGGCGTAGATCGGCTCCATCGTGACGTTGGCCGGCTGCAGGCGGATGCGGCCGTTGTCGCGATAGAAGGTCTTGAGCGTGACGTCGGCATCCTTGAGCAGGGCGACGACCATCTCGCCGTTGTTGGCGGTCTTGCGATCTTCGACCACCACCCAGTCGCCGTCGCGGATCTGCTCGTCGATCATCGAGTTGCCGCGCACGCGCAGCACGTAGGTGTCGCGGCGGTTCCCGAGCAGGGCTTCGGGCACCGAAATCGTCTCGGTCGTGGCGATGGCCTCGATCGGCTGGCCGGCGGCGACGTAGCCGAGCAGCGGCACATCGACGGCGCGTGATCCACTGGGGCCGGCCAGCAGTTCCACCGAACGGCTGCGGTTCCAGGAGCGCTTGATGAAGCCCTTGGTCTCGAGGTTCGTCATGTGCTTGTGCACGGTGGCCAGCGACGAGAGACCGAAGCGCGTGCCGATCTCTTCCAGGCTCGGCGCGTAGCCGTGCTGCTGGATGAACTCGTTCAGGTAGTCCAGGATCTCTCGCTGGCGCTTGGTGAGCGGTTGCACGGCGGCCTCCAGATGGCGAAGAAAGAACCGAAAGATTCGGGTCGCGTGGGCAGGATACCCCAAACAAAAAGCGAAAATCAACGGCCGTGCCGCCGAGCCGCTAAAATGCCGTCCGCGTGCGTATCCCTCTGACGCTGCCGGCTGGCCGGTCGTGCGACGTCCTGGCCGTCGGCGAGAACAGCATCGATCTGCTGGTCGAACTCGACGGTCATCCCGCCCCCGACGCCAAGATGGCGCTGGCGGGTTTCACTGAACGCCCCGGCGGGCAGTCGGCCACCGCGGCCGTGGCGATGGCCCGGCTCGGCCTCCGCACCCGCTACATCGGCCGTATGGGCGACGACGACTACGGCCGCCGCGGCCTCGACAGCCTGGTCACCGAGGGCATCGACGTGCGCGACGTCGTGACCGTGGCGGGCGTCACCAGCCGCTTCGCGGTCATCCTCGTCGATCGGCGTTCGGGTACACGCACGGTGCTCTGGCATCGCGATCCGGGCCTGCTGATGGCGCCCGCGGATATCCCGGCCCGCGCGGTGGGCGCGGTGCGGGTACTCTACGTGGACGGCTCGGAAGTGGCGGCGGCGACGGCGGCCGTCGAAGACGCCCGGCGGTGCGGGACACGCACGGTCATCGACATCGAGAGAACGCAGCCCGGCACCGAACGGCTGCTGCGCAGCATCGACGTCATCATCGCCGCCGAAGCGTTCCCGGCCGACCTCACCGGCGCCTCTTCGCTGGGTCTCGCCCTGGCGCGGATGCAGGAAGAGACCGGCGCCCCGGTGGTCTGCGTGACGCTCGGCGAGAAGGGGAGTCTGGCGCGCGTCGGCGGCCGCGAGATCCGCACCCCGGCGTTCCGCGTGCCGGTGGTCGATTCCACCGGCGCGGGCGACGTCTTCCGGGCCGGCTTCATCGCCGCCTGGCTGCACGGCGGGGACGCCACCGCGGTGGAGGACGCGCTGCGCTGGGCCAACGCCGTCGCCGCCCTCAAGTGCCGGGGCCTGGGGGCGAGGACCACCATCCCGACCGTCACGGAACTGCGCTCGTTTCTCGACCGGCACGTGTAACCTTCCGGGGAGTCGCCCTGTCCAACGCTTCGAGACCACGTGTCATGCGTTCCAATGTCACCGCTTCCCCCTGGCCCCTGGGCGTCACCACGATGAGCGCCGATGCGGCGGCCGCGCCAGTCGACGACACCGCGCTCGTGGAGGCGGCGCTCGCCGGCGACACCACCGCCTTCGACACACTGGTCACGCGGCATCGTCGCACCGTGTATCAGGTGTGCTACCGCTTGGTGAACCATCACGAAGACGCCGCCGACCTCACGCAGGACACCTTCGTGCGCGCCTGGAAGGCGCTCGGCACCTTCCGTGGACAGGCCCGCTTCAGCACCTGGATCTATCGCATCGCCGTCAACGTCAGCCTGAACCGCGTCAGCCTGAAGACCCCGAAAACAGACGTCGTGGACTTCGACCTGGTGGCCGACGTCCGCCAGCCGGCGCCCGGCGCCGCCATCGACGCGCAGGAGCGGCAGGCGATGGTCCGCAAGGCGGTGCAGTCGCTGCCGCCGCGCCAGCGCACGGCGCTCATCCTGCGCACGTATCACGAACTGTCGCACCAGGAGGTCGCCGACATCGTCGGCACCAGCGTGGGCGCCGTGAAGGCCAACGTCTTCCACGCGCTCGCGAATCTGAAGAAGCGCCTGGAGCCGCTCGTATGACGCCGTGCCTGTCGCCCGACGAATTCGTGGATCTGGTGGACGGCACGCTGCCCGCAGAGCGGCGCGCGCACCTGACGATCTGCGCGGCGTGCGAGGCCCTGGCCGGTGAGATTCGCGCCGTCCTGGCGCTGGCCGCCAGCGCCGAGGTGCCGGAGCCGCCGGCGCACTTCTGGCCGGGCCTGAATGCCCGCGTCCGGGCCGAGATTTCCGACACGGCGGTCACGGGCTGGCGCGCGTGGCTGCGCTGGGACGTGCTGGTGCCGATGGCAGGTCTTGCCGCCATCGTCGTGGCCCTGGCTTCGGCCGTCGATCGCCGCGCGCCACTCGGTCCGGTCGCCGGGCCCGGCGTCGCGTCCGACGCTGCCAACGACGACGCCACGCTTCGCGACGTCGATGACGACGACGCGCTGGCGATGATGATCGAGCTGGCCGGCAGCCTGCCGGAAGGGGGCTTCGACGCGCTCGGCGTGACGGCGCTGCCCGATCTGGGCGAGGCCGCGGCGGCGCTGTCGGCCGACGAACAGCGGGCGCTCGCCGCCCTTCTCACCTCGGCCATGGACAGGTCTGCGTCATGACTTCCCCCCGTCGTCGCCTGCTGCTCACCACCGCCTCATTGGTCGCCGCGCTCATGCTGTCGGGCCGGGCGTCGGCCCAGCCCGCCGGGCCTCAGCCGCCCGAGCCTGGCGATCTGCGTCCAGCCGAGATCCAGCGGCTCTTCGATGCCTACTTCGTGATGGAAGCGCAACAGGCGCTCGGCCTCAGCGACGCGCAGTACGCGCCGTTTCTCACGAAGCTGCGCGCGCTGCAGGAGACGCGGCGGCGGTATCTGGCGTCGCGTGCGGCGTTGCTGCTCGACCTGGGGCGCCTGACGGCGCCACGCGCGGTGCGTCCGGTGGACGACACCGCGATCAGGGAGCAGCTCACCGCACTGCAGGAGCTCGAGGCGCGCAGCGCCGCCGAGACGCGGCGCGCCTACGGAGACCTCGACACGCTGCTCGACGCGCGCCAGCAGGCGCGCTTCCGCGTCTTCGAGGATCAGCTCGAGCGCCGCAAGCTCGAGCTGATGCTGCGGGCGCGCCAGAACGCCCGGCAGCAGCGCCTGCAGCAACGCCGGCAACAGTGACCGCGCCGTGGGGCCGCCGCGCTACAATGGCAGTGGGTCCCGGCATTGCCTGCCCGGGATCGAGGGCGAACCCGATGCGCACCCGACTCGTGCTGGCTCTCTTCTGCGTGGCCGCGGCGACCTCTGTCGCGGCGCAGTCGTCGATCCAAGCGCAGGCCGATGTGGCCTACGCCAAGCTCCAGGCCGTCATGCGTGCCGTCACCGGCGCGCCACCGGCCGCAGCCGCCGCGCGCCGCACCGTCTTCAGCCAGACGGAAATGAACGCCTACCTGCGCTACCGCGCCAACACGTGGCTGCCGACCGGCCTGACCGAACCAAGTGTCACCTTCATCGGCGGCAACAAGATCGCCACGCTGGTCACCGCCGATCTCGACGGCGTGCGGAAGAAGAGCTCCGGCGGCTGGTTCGATCCGACCGCGTACCTGAGCGGCCGGCTGCCCGTCTACGTGACCGGCACGCTGTCCACCGCCTCCGGCCGCGGCCGCTTCGCGCTCGAACGCGCCACCGTCGACGGCATTCCGGTGCCGCGCCTGTTCATCGACGAGTTGCTGGCCTACTACACGCGGTCGGCCGACAACCCGTCGGGCATGCGACTCGAAGAGCCGTTCGAGCTGCCGTCGGAGATCGAACGCATCGACGTCACCACCGGCCAGGCCACCGTCATCCAGTAGGCGTCCGCCGCATTCGGTAAGATCGCGGGGATGGCCGAGGATCCCCTGCAGACGCCGCTGCAGTTCCTGAAGGGTGTGGGGCCGCGCAAAGCCGCGGACCTGGAGAAGGCGGGGCTGCGTACGATCGAAGACCTGCTGGTGCGCTTCCCGCGCCGCTTCGAAGACCGCAGCCGCTTCCAGCCGATCGCGTCGCTGCGTGCCGGCGGCACCGCCGCCATCCTCGGCGAGATCCTGTCCTGCGGCGTGGCGCCGACGCGCCGCCAGGGCTTCTCGCTCTTCACCGCCCTCGTGCAGGACGACAGCGGCCAGGTGAAGGCGGTCTGGCCGAATCAGAAGTACCTCAAGGACGTGCTCAAGCCGAAGCAGAGGGTCGTGCTCTTCGGGCGCACCGAATATTGGGGCAGCCGCGGCCTGCAGCTCACCGCGCCGGAGTTCGAGGTGCTGCAGGACGACGGCGAGAGCGAGCCGCTGCACACCGGCCGCATCGTGCCGATTCACGAGCGCACTGGATCGGTGACGCCCAACATGCATCGCACGCTGGTCTTCCGCGCGCTCGAGGCCCTGCAGGCGCCGCTGCCCGACATCATCCCGGGCGCCATGGCCGCCCGTCACGGCTGGCCCGATCGCCGCACCGCCTTCCGGCAGGCGCACTTCCCGGATGCCGGCACCTCGATTGAGGCGCTCAACACCTGCGCCACCCCGGCCCAGCAGCGGATCATCTTCGAGGACTTCTTCGTCTATCAGGTCGGCCTGGCGCTGCGCCGCCGTCAGAACGCGCTGGTGCAGAAGCCGCACCTCATCGCCATCGACGACGCGCTGCGCGACCGCGTGCGCCAGGTGCTGCCGTTCAAGCTCACCCGCGGCCAGCGCGACGCCGTGCGTGAGATCGTGGCCGACATGCAGCGCCGCTGGCCGATGC
>JANNIB010000396.1:0-3351 GCA_031404695.1 Acidobacteriota bacterium | reverse complement strand
CCGCGGGCGCGCACCAGCGGATCCACGGCCTCGACGCCGTCGCCGCTCACCGCATCGCGCCGGATGGTAGCGCCGCGGCCGTCGTTGCTGTGAAAGCCGCCGCCGGCACTGACATAGAACTCGGTGCGCTGCCACGGGCCCACGGCGACGCTGAGCTTGGGGTTCACGATGGTGGCCGAGGCGGTGCCGCCGTTGACCGGATCGCCGGCATCCACCACCCAGCGATAGGCATCGCCGCGCACGCCGACGGTCGTGCGCAGCAGGTTCGACCACTGCGTCTGCACTTCACCGTAGAGGGCCCCGCTCATCTGGCCCACGCGGTCTTCGCGCACGGTGGCGCGCCGCACCCGCGCGGTCGTGCGATAGAGCCCGACGGCGTCGATGTCGTCGCGTCGCACGTCGGTGCCGACGGTGATCATCGAGCGCCGGCCGAAGAGCGCCAGCGGGCGCGTGTGGCTGGCGCGTCCGCCCATCACGAAGCGCTCGTCGCGTTGTTCGAACTGATCGCCGTTGTCTGGATCGTCGAGAAAGTAGGTGAAGTTCGAGAACAGGTCGAGCCCGTAGTCGAAGCCGTAGGCCTCGACCCGGGTCGTGCCGCTGGTGTTCGTGCGCTGCCACTCCGCCATCCCGCCCACGCGGTGCGTCGTGCCGCCATTGCTGCGATCGAGGAAGCCGAAGCGCGACAGCGCGCCGTCGTCAACCGCCCGCCGCGGGATCTGGTCGGAGGAGTTCCAGGTGGCGTCATACGCGAGCGCGGTGATCGAGAAGCCGCTCGTGGCCGTGCCCTGGCTGTAGCGCGCCAGGCCGTTCCAGCGGCGCATCACGTCGGGCCGGTCCCACGGGCCGTCGTTGCCCATGGCCTCGGCGGCCACCAGCAGATGGCCGCGGCCCACCTTCGGCGATGCCGCCGCGAGCACCCGCCGGTAGCCGTAGGTGCCGCCCTCGACGCGCGCAATCGGCGCCCCGAGCACGTTGAGATAGCCCACTTTGATGGCGCCGGCGGCGGAGAAGTCACCGGACTCGGCGGCGTAGGTGCCCTTGCGGTACTGGATGCCGCTCACGAGCTCGGGAATCAGGAAGTTCATGTCCGCATAGCCCTGCCCGTGACCGTGCGTGGGCAGGTTCACGGGCATGCCGGCGACCGACAATGCCAGGTCGGTGCCGTGGTCGATGTTGAAGCCCCGCAGGTAGGACTGGTTGGCCGTGCCCTCGCCGCTGTGCTGGCTGACGACCATGCCCGGCACGCTCTCGAGCGCTTCGGCGGGGCGGCGGCGGGCGCGTTCGCTCAGCTCGAGCGGCGTCACGACGCCGGTGCTGGCGGCATCGGCCACGCCGACCAGTTCGTCCTGGTCGAAGACGGTGGACAGATTGCGGAACGTGTTGCGTCCGCTCACGACCACCGAGGCAGTGGCGGCGACAAAGAGCGTCGCATCCGCCGTGGTGGCGCCGCTGGCGGCAATCGTCACGTTCTTGCGCAGCAGCGTGACGAAGTTCGCCAGCGAGAAGCGCACGCTGCAGGTCCCGGCCGGCGCCGTATCCACGACGTAGCGTCCGTCGTCGGTCGTGCGAGCCACCATCGCCGCAACGTCCGATTCGACCTCGACCAGCACGCCGGGCAGCGGCTGGCCGGTGGTATCGAGCACCAGTCCCTGCAGGCGGCCGCTGGCCGCAGGCTGGGCGAAGGCGCCCGGCGGCGACGCCGTCAACACGGCGATCGCCGCGCACACAAGTCCCAAACAACGTCCAAGGGACACACTTCCCCTCATGCGACGTGTTGTCATGGCACACCTCTGCTGATGTGGCGCGCGTACACGGGGCGCCACCGCAATTCCCGACCAACTGGCAGTAACGGGGATTCAGCTCAGGCGAGGCGGACCACGCGCGGGGGGAAGCGGCTGCGACGGCGCGTGGTGCCGGCGCAGGGCGATGTCGGGCGGCGGGGCGAGGGTGTCGGCCGGCGGCGGCAGGAACGGCGTCGGCGGGCCTTCCAGAAGCGCGAGCCCGAAGTGTGCGCTGCTGGCGCGTCCGTGGTCGGTTGGCGACTGCGGGGCGGCCGGCGTCTTGTCATCGTCGTGATGATCGAGGTCCGCCGGCTCGGCGTGATCGTGGTCGTCGTCGTGACCGTCGTCGTCGAGATCGGGCGCGGTGTCCGGACCGTGCGTGTGGTCGCTGCGATGCGTCGCCAGGTGCACCAGCGGCGAGCACTGCGCCGCCAGCAGGAACACGCCGAGCAGCACCGGGCCCGCGAGGGGCCGAATCCGTTCGAGCGTGAGGTCAGGGCGTCGCATGGCCGTGGATGACGGACGATAGCGCACCAGTCGGCCCTCTCGTCTGCCCGGGTCTACGGCCAGCAGGGCGTACTGGATGCTTGCGACGATTCGAATTATCGAATATACATAGGGCTTGAGCTCGGCCCTCAAGACATTCAAGGCGCAGGTGTTCCAGGCGCTGGCGCATCCCACGCGGATCGCGATCGTCGAGGCGCTGCGTGACGGCGAGATGAGTGCGGGGGCCCTGCTCGCGCACCTGCACGTCGAGCAAGCGAATCTGTCGCAGCACCTGTCGGTGCTGCGGGCCAAGCAGATCGTGGTCGGCCGCAAGGCCGGCAATCAGGTGTACTACGCGTTGCGCGATCCGGTGCTCATCCAGATCCTGGACCTGCTGAAGCAGTTCTTCAACGCGCACCTGAGCCAGACCGTGGCGATGCTCGGCCAGATGAGCGCCGACGACGACGGGCCGGCATGACCGGCCTGACAGCATGCACTGACCGGCGCGCGGACCACTGCGCGCAGTTCCCGGGTGTGGGTGACGAGACCGCCCACGACCTTCCGGGCAGGTCGCTCTGATGGTGTCTCGATTCACAGGCCTCGGCCGGGACAGCTCACCGGCGGAGAGTCGTTAACGACAGGGAGAGTCCATGGCGCTCAGAACCGGCGATCGTGTCCTTCAGGAAACGTACGGCGTTGGCGAGATCATCGACATGTCGGCCGCCTACGTCACGATTTCGTTCGATGACGGCAGCACCCGCAAGTTCGTGACTTCGCGCGTGTCGCTGCAGCCCAGCAGCACCCCAGCGCCGGTGAAGACCAAGTCGGCGTCGCGCAAGCGCGCCTCGGCGAAGAAGACCGCCGCGCCGGCCAAGGGAGCCGAATCGTGAGCGGACGCCAGACTCCGCCGGTGGCGATCGCGCCCGCCACCGGCAAGCTCGGCGTGCTGCTGGTCGGCCTGGGCGCCGTCGCCACCACCACCATCGCCGGCGTCTTCGCGATCCGCAAGGGCCTGGCGCAGCCGATCGGCTCGCTCACGCAGATGGGCACCATCCGGCTCGGGAAGCGCACCGAGAACCGCTCG
>JANNIB010000395.1:0-6202 GCA_031404695.1 Acidobacteriota bacterium | reverse complement strand
GGCCAATAACCAGATCGCGTCCTTCTACACGGGCGCCATGGCCCATGCGTCGGAACTGTCGTTTCGTACGGTGGACCGGCCTGACCTCGTCATCATCTCGCCGAATGACCCGGCGGCGATGGTGCAGTACGCCGACGAGTGCCGTGCGCTCGGCATCCGCTACATGTTTGATCCCGGTCAGCAGTGCGCACGCATGTCCGGCGACGAACTCCGCGAGGGCATCGTGGGCGCGTCAATGGTGATCTGCAACGACTACGAGTTCGAGCTGATCCGCCAGAAGACGGGGATGCAGGAAGCCGACGTGCTGGCGGCGGCCGCGGTGCTCATCATCACCCGCGGCGAACACGGCAGCACCGTCATCACCCGCGACAGCCGTATCGACGTGCCGGCCGTGACGCCCGACCGCATCGTCGACCCGACCGGCGTCGGCGATGCGTTCCGCGGCGGACTGATGAAGGGCCTGGCGGGCGGGCGCTCGCTCGAAGTGTCGGCGCGGATGGGCAGCGTCGCGGCCACCTGGGCGCTCGAGCACCTCGGCGGCACCAGCCACGCCTACACGTGGCCGGAGTTCGTCCAGCGCTACGAGGCACACTTCGGCGCGCTCGGATAACTGAGCGCGCCGCCTCGCCATAGCTCGCCGAAGGCGAGCGACGGCGGGCAGCCGAGCCCCGGGCCCCGAGCCCCGACCCCGCCCCTTAAGACACCCCGGCCGCGAAACGGGCGCGGGCCGCGGCGACGATGCGCGCGTACTTGGCCTGCTGCAGCTGGTAGTCGGTCTGCAGCAGCGCCACCTGCGCGTCGGTGAGCTCCGCCGACGTGATGACGCCGTTCTCGTATGACACCTGCGCGATGTCGACGCTCTCGCGCGCGAGTTCGAGGGCCTTCTGCTGGGTGGCGACCACCTCGGCCGCGGCCTGGAGGTCGGTCCAGGCAGTCTCGAGTTCGAGGTGCCCGTCGTCGAGCGCTGCTCGCAGGCCGTGTTCGGCCTGCCGTCGCTGCGCTTCCGCCACCCCACGCCGTGCCGCCGCCCCCGGCGCCGCCGTGAGCGGCATGCGGACCGCCACGCCGAACGTGTAGTTCTGGTTCGACTGGCGCAGCACGCGGGCGGCGTCGTTGTTCTGATACGCGACGTTGCCGATGAGCGACACCGTAGGCTTCCAGTCGGCGGAGGCGAGGGCCACGGCGTAATCGGCCACCCGGCGCTGCGACTCGAGCGCCAGCAGGTCCGGGCGCGTCGGCAGCGCCGCCGCCAGGGTCTCGCGATCCTGCGGCACCGTGAGGTCGTCGAGCGTCCCCTGCAATACCAGCGGCTGCGTGCGCGGCAGCGACAGCACCGTCCGCAGCGCCTGGTAGGACTGGTCCACCGCCGCCTGATATTGAATGCGCCGCGCCCGCGCATTGGCGAGGTCGACTTCGGCGCGCAGCACATCGAGGCGGGCCACCGAGCCGGCTTCGAAACGCACGCGGGCGAGTTCGAGCTGGCGCGTCGCCAGGGCGACGCCTTCGTCGGCGACCTTCACGCTCTGCTCGTTCATGAGGGCTGCATAGAAGGCCTGCACGACGCGCAGGTGCAGGTCCTGGCGGGCGCGCTCGAGAACCCGCGTGGAGCCCTGGAGGGCCTCTTCCTGCAGATCGCGGGCGCGCGACAGGCGCCCGCCGGCATAGACCGACTGCGACAGGTCGAGCTGAATCACGTTCTTGCGCACGAAGTTGGCCTCGAAGCGTTGCTCGTCGGGGCCGAACACCCCGGCCGGGATCACGATCTCCGGGAACTTCTGAATCGGCTGGAACTGGTAGCTCAGGTTCGCACCCGGCAGGAAGGCGGCGCGCGCCTCGGCCACCCGCGACTCGCCGATGCTGACGTGTTCGGCGACCACGCGCAGCTGCTGGTTGGCGGTCATCGCCCGCTCGAAGGCCTGATCGAAGGTGAGGGTCAGCGGCGAGGTCGGCGCAGCGGCCGGCGTCTGGCCGTAGGCCGTCGAGGCGCTCCAGAACCAGCCGGCCAGCGCGAGGAGGACGACGAGTCCGGCGACGCGTGTCGCCTGGCCGAGTGTCGCCGGAGCCGCGCCGGCGCGCCACGCGGCCAGGCGCGCCATGACGCGCGAGAGGATGAGATAGGCGACCGGCACCACCAGCAGCGTCAGCGCCGTCGAGGTGATGAGGCCGCCGATGGTGGCAATCGAGATCGGGGCCCGGAATTCCGCGCCGTCGCCGGTGGCCGCCGCCGAGGGCCACATGCCGAAGATCATGGCCAGCGTGGTCATGAGAATCGGGCGCAGCCGCACCGGTCCGGCCTTGAGGATGGCGTCTTTCACCGACAGGCCTTCCTCGCGGTGGTAGTGATTCGTGAGGTCGACCAGCAGAATGGCGTTCTTGGTGACCAGGCCCATGAGCATGACCACGCCGATCATCGCCGGCATGCCGATGTTGTTCCCCGTGACCAGCATGCCGAGCAGCGCGCCGACGATCGCCAGCGGCAGCGACAGCATGATGAGGAACGGCTCGGTGAACGACTCGAACTGCGAGGCCAGCACGATGTAGATGAAGGCGATGGCCAGCAGCAGCGCCAGGCCCATCGACGCCGCCGACTCCTGCATCATCTCGACGTCGCCGGCGTAGCCCCACTCGAAGTTGGCCGGCATCTGGACGCCGGCCATGACCGTGTCGAGGTCCCGCGTCACGTCGCCGAGAGCGCGGCCGTCGAGTTCGATGGCGATTTTGGCCTGGCGACGCCGCTGCTCCCGTTCGATGTTGGTCGGGCCCACGCCCGGCTCCATCGTGACGATGTCGGCGGTGCGCACGACGGCGCCGCGTGACGAGTAGAGCGGCGTGCGGCCGATGACGGTGAAGTCGCTGCGGAACTCCGGCGCCAGGCGCACGCGGATGTCGTATTCCTCTTCGCCGTCGCGCAGCTTGGTCGGCACCACTCCCTCGATCATGCCGCGCAGCTGCGAGGCCACGGTCGCCACCTCGAACCCCATGTCGGCGGCGAGCGAACGGTTGACCTGCGCCACCATTTCCGGCTGGCCGCCTTCGAGCGTGCTGTCGACGTCGACGGCGCCGGGCACTTGCCGCACCTTGGTGACGATCTCGTCGCTCAGGCGCTGCAGGGCGATCATGTCGTCGCCGCGCACGAAGATGTTCACCGGCGCCTCGCTCGGCGCCCCCTGCATGAACTCCGGATCGGTGACGGTGGCCCGAACCAGCGGCACATCGGCCAGGCGGGCACGGGCCTCGGCCTTGATGGCCAGCAGACCGCGCTCGCGTTCCTGCTTGGAGGTCGTCTTCACCTGGAGGCGCGCGCGCAGCGCGTCGCCATTGACGCCCACGGTCGAAAAGATCTGGCGCACCTCGGGGATGCCGCGCACGATCGACTCGACGCTGGCCACCGCGGCCTCGCTCTGCTCGAACGAGGTGCCGGGCGGCAGCTCGACCAGCACCTCTAACTGGCCGCGATCCTCGAACGGGACGAACTCGGTGCCGATGACGGTCAGGGTGGACAGGCTGCCGAAGAAGACCAGCGCCGCCGCGGCCACGACCTTCCACGGATGCTCCAGCGCCCAGCCGAGCAGGCGGTGGTACTGGCGGTCGATCTTGTCGTAGAACTCACCCCAGCGCTCGAGGAAGCGGCCGACCTTGGTCGCCCGGCGTTCTGCGGGCGGGATGAAGCGCACGAAGCGCGACGACAGCATCGGGTCGAGCGTGAAGGCCACCAGCAACGACATCGCGACCGCAAACGCGATCGTGAGCGCGAACTGCTTGAAGAACTGGCCGACGATGCCGGTCATGAAGCCGACCGGCAGGAACACCGCCAGAATCGTGAAGGTCGTGGCCATCACGGCGAGGCCGATCTCGGCCGTCCCCTCACGCGCCGCGGTCACCGGGTCTTTGCCCATCTCCATGTGCCTGAAGATGTTCTCGCGCACCACCACGGCGTCGTCGATGAGGATGCCGATGACGAGCGACAGCGCCATCAGCGACATCATGTTGAAGGTGAAGCCCGCCACGTACATGAAGAAGAAGGTGGCGATGACCGAGGTCGGCAGGGCCAGTGCGGTGATGAGTGTCGAGCGCCAGTCGCGCATGAACAGGAAGATGACGACCACGGCCATGAAGCCGCCGAAGAGGATGTGACCGCGGACGTCGCGGACGTTCTCCTTGATGAAGTCGGCGTCGTTGTGGACCGGGCGGATCTGCAGGTCGGGGAACGACGCGGCGACGCGGGCCAGAGTGGCGGTGACACGGTCGGTGATCTCGACCGTGTTGGCGCCCGACTGCTTGCGCACCGAGAACGACACGGCGTCGGCGCCATCGAGGCGGGTGGTGGACTTGCGCTCTTCGAAGCCGTCCACGACCGTGCCGACGTCTTTCACCCGCACGGTGGAGCCGCCGTCGGAACGCAGGATCACGTCGGCGATCTCGTCGGCGTCCTGGAACTCGCCTTTGGTGCGCAGGGTCACGCTGCGGCCGTCGCGTTCGACGTTGCCGCCCGGGAGGTCGAGGTTCTCGGCGGCCAGCTTGGCGGCCACCTCGGTGATCGGCATGCCGAGCGCTTCGAGGCGGCGGGGATCGAGGTTGACCTGGATCTCGCGGACCTGGCCGCCGTTGATCTCGACGGCGGCGACGCCGTCGATCTGCTCGATGAGCGGCTTGAGTTCTTCGTCGACCTGCCGGCGGACGCGGTCGGAGGGTTGTGTCGAGCCCACCGCGTAGACCGCCACCGGCAACGCCGCGACGTCGAAGCGCTGGATGGTCGGGTCTTCGATGTCGGGCGGCAGGATGCCGCGGATGGCGGCCACCTTCTCGCGCACTTCGGCGGCGGCGGCCTGGGCGTCCACTTCGAGGCGCAGCTCGACGCCGACGCGCGAGAAGCCCTCGGTGGAGGTCGAGATCACGCGCTTGACGCCGTTGATGCCCGAGACGGCGTCTTCGATGCGCTGGGTCACCAGCGACTCGACTTCTTCGGGCGCGGCGCCGGGGAAGACGACCCCGACGTTGATGAACGGGAAGTTGACTTCGGGAAAGAGGTCGATGCCCAGGCGTCCCATCGAGACCAGTCCGAGCACGACGAAGCTCATGATGGTCATGGTCGCGAAGACCGGGCGCTTGATGGATGTATCGGAGATCCACATGACGGTGTGCTCGGAACCTGGAAGAGACGACTAGTTGAGTGAGGTGCGGACGCGGGTGCCGTCGGCGAGCTGCCGGCGGGCGTCGGCGACGACCGTGTCACCGGGGTTGAGGCCGGTCAGGATCTGGATGCGCTGGCCATCGGCGAGCCCTTCGGTGACCTCCACCGACTTGACGGTGTCGCCGGTCACCACCAGCGCGATGCGCTTACCGGCACGGGTGGTGACCGCTTCGCGCGGCACGATGACGCCGCCGGTGGCGCGCTCGGTGACGATGCGGGCGGTCGCATACATGCCCGAGAGCAACACGGCTCCGGGGTTCGGCACGCGGATCTCGACACGGAAGTGGCGGTTGCGTTCGTTCACTTCCGGCGCGATGGCGGCCAGCTCGCCCTTGTACTTCTCACCCGAGCGCGCCTGGACCACGACTTCGGCGGGCATCCCCACCTTGAGACGGCCGGCTTCGAGTTCCGACACGCCCGCTTCCAGCTTCAGCACGCGCAGGTCGGCGATGACCACGACCGGCAGGTCGCCCGGCATGGCGCCCGGATCGTAGTTGCGCTCGACGACGTGGCCGGCCACCGGCGAGCTCAGCGTCGTGTCGCGCTGCTGTTCGCGCGCCCGGCGCTGGGCCGCCTGCGCCTGCGCCAGGCTGGCCCGCGCCAGCTCGCGCTGCGCCACCGCTGCCTTGTTGGCGGTATCGGCGGCATCGAGACGCTGGCGGGGCAGGGCGCCCTTTTCGAAGAGGTTGCGGGCCCGTTCCAGCTCGGTCGTGGCGTTTGACAGCCCCGCTTCGGCCGCGTCCACGCCGGCCGCGGCGACGGCCACGGTGGCGATGGCGGCATCGGCCTGGGCGTCGATCTCGCGGCGGTCGAGCGTGGCCACGGTCTGGCCCTCGCGCACCGCCGCGCCGATCTCGACCAGCACCCGTTCGATGGCGCCGGGCACCCGCGGCTTTACGCCCACCCCTGCCCCCCGGGCCCGGTTAACCCACAGTTGCAGCGTGGGCACGAGGGTGGCCGCCTGCCCCATGACAGCCCCGACAAAGACCCGCGGGACCGCGGCCCGGGGGG
>JANNIB010000394.1:0-7363 GCA_031404695.1 Acidobacteriota bacterium | reverse complement strand
CGCAGGTGCTTGTCCGAACCGCCGGCGCGAAAGAACTTATCTTCTTGACGGTGGCGTCCTCGGGCGACGACAACGAAGCACGTGACCGTCGAGTGCTGCATGCCCTCCGTGATGAAGGGTAGGAGTACCCAATACTCCTCGTCTTGGCTGTTGAAGAAGGCACAAACGCGCCGGGGTTTTCCGAGGGCCGTCCCCGCCAACCGGACTTCCTTTTGCTCGGTCACCATGCTTCTACCCCATTGCCTGGTTATGCACTCCGTCCAGTCCATAGCCGTACCGCGCCTACCGCTCACGGCAGACCCCACAACATCCGCGTCAACCGCGCCCGAGGGTGTCGGCGATGTGATCCGCGCTGCGCAACGTGAGCGCCGAGAACGTGAGCGTGCCGTTGGTGCAGCCGGCAGTGGGCAGCGTCGGCGATCCCACCACGAACAGGTTCTCGACGTCGTGGGTGCGGCCGTAGCTGTCGGTCACGCTGGCGCCGGGATCGGTGCCCATCCGGCAGCCGCCGGCGGGGTGATCCCAATAGGTGCCGAGGTCGAGCGGCCGCAGGTGGCCGTTGTCGTGGTTGGCCATGCGCTCGAACACGCCTCGGATGTGTTCGACGGTGGCTTCGCGGCGCGTCCGCGAGGCCGCGTCGGGGCGGTGCACGATCCTGGGCAGCGCGTCGCCGTAGCCGTTCTTCTTCGTGGCGTCGAGGGTGAGCTCGCTCGACTGGTCCGGATGCACGTCGTAGTAGGCGCGCACCCGCGCCGTTGCCCGCCTCGTGCGCGTGCGCCAGTCGGCCATCACGGCATCGCCGAGCAGCAGCGTGCCGGCGCCGTCACGCAGGCGCGGACCGCGGTTCACGCCGCTTTCCCACACGCGCAGATCGTGACGCACGAACGGCTTGGCCGGGTCGGCGCGGAAGAACTGACGCGAGATCAGGCTGTGCTGCTCGTTCATTCCCGGATAGATCTCGGCGTCGAGCTCGATCTGCGTCTGCACGAAGGCATGGCCGTTCATATATTTACCGACCAGGCCGGACGAATTGGCCAGGCCGTTCGGGAAGCGGGACGAGGCCGAAAGCAGCAGCAGATGCGCGCTCCAGGCGTAGCCCGAGGCGACGACGAACGTCTTGGCGCGATATTCGATGGGGTCGTTGGGGCGGTCGCGGTGCACGCCGTGCGCGACGTCCACCTTCGCCGCGCCGCCGCTCGCGGTGACCAGCTTCCGCACGAGCGTGCGGTCGTGCAGCGTGATCGCCTTGCCCGCGAGCAGGCGCTTGAACGTGACGTCGGGCGCGTAGCGCGCCTGCGTCGGACACACCTCGCAGGTGTTGCAGCGCTTGCAGGCGCCGCGGCCGTCGTAGGGCTCGGTGTTCTTGGCCTGCGGAGTGCCGCCGAAGGGAATGCCGCTCTTCTCGCCCCACGCCTGCAGCTGCTTCAGGTTCCACGACAGGGGCATGCCCTTCATGGGGTAGGGCTCGGAGCGTACGTCGGCGGCGATTGGGCTCGGATCGCCCGAGACGCCGAGCCGCCGCTCGGCCTCGCAGTAGTAGCGCTCGAGCTCGGCCCAGGTGACCGGCCAGTCAACCGCCAGACCGAACATCGACTTCAGGCGCGTGTCTTCTTCGGAGAAGCGATTCGTGACGCCGCCCCAGTGCATCGCCGATCCGCCCACGACCATGGTGCGCGAGATCACGCCCTCGCCGGCCTGATCGGCAAGGTGGTCGCCCGGCCACGGATTCTCGCCGTAGTCGAGCATGCGCTTGCGATCGGCCCAGCGCTTCTCGGCGTCGAAAGCGCGGTCGCCGGCTTCCACGATGACGATCGAGGTACCCGGCCGCAGTTCCGACACCTTCCAGGCCAGCAGCGCCGCCGAAATACCGCCGCCGATGATGCAGACGTCCGATTCGAAGCGTGCCATCACGCCCCTCCCGTGGTGCCGGAGAGCACTGCTGGACGTCCGTCGGAGCCGGACAACTCACGACACGCATCGCGGCCGATGGCGCGGCGGTAGGCCAGGTCGTTGGCGGCAGGACTGTTGAAGTAGTGGCTCATCACGTCGGTGGCGACGTGACCGCCGTCAGGACGTCCCGGCAGGTCCTTCACGCCGGCGGCGGCAATCGCTGCGCTGACGACGCGCTGCCGGTCGGCGAGAGCGAGCGTCGCGAAGGCGCCACCCGCGCGGCGGTCGAGATCATCCAGCTCGGCGGCATACTTCGCGGCCGGAGACGGCGGCGCCACCCGCAGTGCGGTGATGCCGTAGCCGTGGTCGCGCTCGGCGCCTGCGCGGTAATCGCGCACCCAGCGCAGGAACTGATCCACGGCCGCGCGTTGACCGGCGACGCCGATCTCCTGCGGCAGCACCGCGCCGGCCAGGGCGACAAGACGCGGCAGGAACGCGTCGCCAAACGGGATCTGGGCGGCGGTGGCGCGCGCGAACGGACGCCATGACGCGACGGCCAACGCGGTTTGTAGCATCGTGCGGCGTCGCATGGTGTGCTCCGTGAAAAGGAACCTGCATGCTGGGCCACACGTGCCGACGTGTCAATAGCCCGGCGGCGACCACGCCCATCATGCACGTGCTCACGGGCCAGTGTGTGGTGCAGGCCGGCCCACCGCAGGCCTGGGGCATCGACGGCCCGACGGCCGACACCCGCGTGGACGGCACCTTCGCGCTACCGGCTACGGCGCGAGATCCTCGAACAGCAAGGAACTCGTGATGGCGTTCCCGAACGTGGCGCCACCGTCGCAGGGGGGCGGCCTGCAGGCCGGCCGCAAGGTCACACCCGTGGAGGGCGGCAGCGTGACGTTCGAGTGGACAGTGGCCGCGCCTGGGCGTGCCGACGTGAGAGGTGCCACAACCGCGCCGGTCGGCGCGAGAGGGCCAGCCTTCCCCCCGCCTGCTCCCCGCGACAGCGACGCCGGCGCGCGCTGAAGGGTGTGCGCCTTCGCACAGCGCCACCTGATGCGGCCGGCCCGCTTACGAGGTTGCGGACGCCCGGCAGGCCAGGGCAGTCGTTGCCTCGCGAATTTTCGATTCCAGCGCCGCCCGCTTGAACGGCTTGCGCACGAAGACCGCGCCGAGGAGCCGGTGCTCGCTGCGCGCTTCGGTGGCGTCGGCGTAACCGCTGATGAACACCACCGGCACGGCGGGTGCCAGTCGCCGGATCTCGACGGCCGCCTCTTGTCCGTTCAGGCCGGGCATGGTCATGTCGAGCACGGCAAGGGTGAAGTCGTCCGGCCGGGCGCGACAGAGCTCGACGGCCGCCGCACCGTCGCCCGCCTCGACGACTTGGTATCCGAGAAGGCGTAGCATCTCGCGCACGGCGCCGCGCACGGCTTTCTCGTCGTCGGCCAGCAGCGCCAGGCCGTGACCAGCGAACCCTTGCTTCCGGGCAGCGACGGCGGTTGGCACAGACGCCCCCTCTTCCAGGGCCGGCAACAACAGCCGGAAGGAGCTGCCCGCGCCAGGTGTGCTCGCCACGTCGAGCGTGCCGCCGAGTCCTTGCACGATCCGGAACACGATCGCCAAGCCGAGGCCGCGGCCGGTGAACTTGGTGGTGAAGAACGGCTCGAACACGCGGGTCCGTGTGGCCTCGTCCATGCCGGCACCGGTGTCGGTCACCTCGATCAGGACGCGGCGGCCTGGCCCCTGCCGGTTTCCGGCACCAGCAACTGCTTCCGCCTCAGGGCTCTCGACTACCCCCGTGCGCAACGTGATCGCGCCGGGCTCGTCGCCGAGCGCGTCGGAGGCGTTCGTGACCAGGTTGAGGATGACCTGACGCATCTGGCTGCTGTCGCAGCGAATCATCGGAGCAGCCTCGACCAGCTGCAAGGAGAGCTGGCCCTTGCGTGAGATGGCCGAACGTAGCAGTTCGGTCATGTCGACGCACAGCGCATTGACATCGACGGCCTCCTCCAAGGCGGGCTCGCGGCCGGCGTAGGTCAGCAGTTGATTCGTCAACGCCGCTGCTTGCTCGACCGACGCCGAGATGGTGTCGAGGTCGTCGGTCGCCGCCTCGCCGGCTTCGAGCTTCATCTTCGCGACTTCGGCGCTGCCGAGAATCGCCATCAGGATGTTGTTGAAGTCGTGGGCGATACCGCCGGCCATGACGCCAAGCGACTCCATCTTCTGCGTCTGGCGAATCATCTCTTCCATCTCGGCGCGCTCGGCCTCGGCGCGCCGCTGCCCGGTGAGGTCGTGCAACAGCCACACGTGGGCCACGACGTGGCCGGCGTTGTCCTCGACCGGTGCGCTGGCCACGGACACGACAGACGACGCACCGTCGGCGCCGGCGAAGGACACCTCGTTGCTGCCGGACGCGCCCGCCGGCGCCGTGAACGCGCCGCGCAGAGCCTCAGAGCAGATCGAGGTGAGCGGCTGATGCCGCAGACCGGCGATACTGCAGCCCAGCAGCCGCGCTGCGGCGCCGTTGGCGACTTGCACGCGGCCCCGCGTGTCGGCCACGAGCAACCCGTCTGGCATCGTCTCCAGGATGCGTTCGGCGGCGATCTGCGGAGTGATCTCGATGAGCCGGTAACGGGCGGATCCGAACATCGTGGCCGCCGACATGAGCCCGACGGTGGCGAAGCCGAACGGGTAGACCGCGACGCCAAAGGCGGGCAGGAAGTCCACCGCCGCCAGAAACGCGAAGCAGTTGCCGTAGTGGTATGCGCGCGCGCGCTGGTGTTCCGGTGTGCCCGGCTCGTATCGACGAATCGCCGCCCGGTACATCAGGATGACTTCTCCGAACACGAAGAACAGGGCAGCGGCCGGAATGAGGCCCCAGGCGGAGTAGGCGGGATAGTAGCCCCAGGCGTACACGTGGGGGACGGCCAGCAGGTCCGGAAAGGTGAGACAGAAGACCGTGATCGCCGCCGAGATGGCGTAGTGCAGGCCGATTCTGCCTCGGTAGTCGGGGATGAGACCCGCCACGGCGATGTTTACGTGGTACACGGCGCCGGGCAGCAGGCCGATGCCCAACTGGCCCAGACGCGCCCACAGCTGCGCCCGGTCTTCCGACAGGGCACCAGCCACCATCGCCATCGAGATGAGCCACCATGACGCTAACGCGGCGTAGAGGGCATGCAGACGGACGGAGATGGCGCCGGGGCTCCTGGCGAGGCAGACCCCGGCAGACACGAGGGTCGTGGCGGCCGCGCAACTGACGAAGACGGCGTGCGGCAGTGGCGACATCAGACGCTGGGAGACAATAGCAGGTTCTGGGGGCGACACAACCAGCGTGATCCGACCCTGGCTTTCCACCCAGGGCGCCTCCAAGCGGGCCGTCATCGGCCCACGCGTAGGTGCCCGTGACGCGTTGCTGGATGGCGGCGAAGTCTACGGCCAGACTCAGGCCGCCGGTCGTGCCTCCACCCGAGAGACCCGTGCCGGCAGTGACCGCTGCAGTTGGGTTTCAACTGCCAGCGGAAGGTGCCGAGCGGCTGCGCGGCCCCGGGGGCGGCGGCCAGGGGTGCCGACGCCGTGCGGGCGGGGGCGAGCGCGGCCGGACGGCGCTTCCGATTCGCGTCAGCGATCGCGCCCCCCGACGACCCGCGGCTTGCGGCCCTCGCCACGGCCGTGCGCGTGCACCGCATCGTGCGCATCCAGGCGTTCAGCCGCACGAGCGTGTGGTGCATCCGGTCGCACTGGTGTGTGCAGCCACGGGCTGGATGGTGGAAGACGATCGCTACCCGACGCGCCGGTCTGGCTCGATGCCTGCGGCCACATCGACATCTCGTCGAAGACGTTCACGACGCGCGTCGCGATGCGCGAGGCCTGACCCGCGGTCGTTACTCGAGGCCTGGCACCTGCGGGCGTGGATTGCGGGTCCAGGCTGTCACGGCGTTCAGTACTGCCACCAGGGGGTCGTCATGCCCTCGGGCTTATGGCGAGCGATGTGCGCCGCCATCTGCTTCAGGCGCTCCGCCATCGTCTCGGGGCCCTGCCAGCAGTGTCCTTTGCCGTCACCATAGAGGAAGAACCCCTCGTAGTGCGGGTTCTCAGTGGTCTTCAGCCACTGCTCGAGCTCTTTCGTCGAGTTGTTGAGGAAGAAGTTGTCCATCGTGCCGGTGTACACATGCACCTTGTCGACGAGCTTCGGCCCGAGCGTCGACCAGTTGCGCTTGAGGTACTCGAGCAGGTCGTAGTTGTTGCGCCAGTACTCGGCAACCGTGCGGTTGATGACACCGGTGCGCTTGTCGAAGAGCGGCTCGAAGTAACCATCTTTGCCGAGCGGACCGAAGACCGCCGACCAGATGTCGAGCTGCTCGCCGGAGCGGCCTTTGGTGCCGTTCACGAGCTCCATGTGATTGCGCTGCTCGGAGGTCAGGCGCACGTGGCCGTTCAGCTCGCGGGTGTTGATGATCGGCACCGTGCGCCAGTCGATCTTGCGGTGGTAGGCATTCTCGTCGGCGTAGATGTTGATGCCTTCGACGTCGGTGAAAGTGACCGAGTCTGGGCAGTACGACCAGACGCCGCCGTAGAAGTCGGGGTAGAAGATCTGATGCGCCAGTGAAATCCAGCCGCCGGTGGAACCGCCATCAGTGAGGCGCGCCCACGGCTCGCCGATGATGCGGAAGCGGCGTTCCACCTCGGGAATCAGCTCCTGCATGATGGCGTCGCCGTAGGGGCCGACGTTGACCGAGTTCACGCCGTAGCTGTCGTCGAAGTAGGGCGCCGGATGCTGCAGCGTGACCACGACCATCCGGGGAAAGTCGTCGCGCATCCAGGCCGTGTGCAGGTCGCCGCCCTCCTCGAACCCGAGCGGCGCGCCCAGCGAGAAGTGTCCCTGGCGATACAGCACCGGATACTTGACGGTGGCGGTCGCGTAGTCGCGCGGCAGCAGCACCGTGGCCCCCAGATAGATGGGACGGCCCCAGAACGTCGTCAGCAGCGGACTCTGGATCTTGAGACGCTTCACGAACGCGGTCTCCGCCGGCACGACCACCGGACCAATCACCTGGTCGGTGGAGAGGCGGATGCGCTCGGTGGCCGCGTCGATCCGCACCGTCTGCGGGCGGCTGTAGAGGTTGCCGGGCGAGACGTTCCAGTGCTGGCCTTCCCACTGGTCGTCGTGCATCCACACGGTGTGGCCGTCAGCGCGCTTGAACTCGGAGTAGAGGTTGACGAAGGCCTGCACGACGTAGTCGCCCGGCGGCAGCCCTTTGAGACTGGCGACCGGGGTGCCCAGATCCGACGCATCGATGATGGCGGCCTGGCCGGGGGCCAGGTTCTCGACGTCGCGGCCGAAGAAGGGCGTCCCGGTGCGGCCAATCTGCAGGCGCGGCTCGCGGTCGCCGCTGCGTGCCACGAGGAAATACACGCGTCCGGTCACCGGGGTGCTGCGGACCGTCGCGGGAACGGTGATTTCGAC
>JANNIB010000393.1:0-7089 GCA_031404695.1 Acidobacteriota bacterium | reverse complement strand
CGCATCTTCTCTCCTTTTTCTGTTTTGTGGTTTTTGGCCTGGTCCTTTTAATTTAACAACCCGGCCCTCTATCCCCCCACTTACACCCCCCCACGGCCGCGGCCACCCGCCGGCGCGGCTGCGACTCAGTTCGTGCCGGCGTCGAGCATCCCCTTGAGGTGCTTCGCGATGTCCTCGTGCGTCGCGAACCACACGCCGCCCTTGCCCTTCATGTGCGTGATGAGCCGGTCGAGAATGGCGACGCGCGAGCGGTGGCCCATGTAGTGCGGGTGCATCGTCAGCACGTAGAGCCCGCGTTCGTCCCACGCCACGTCGAACTCCGACTGGAACACCTCGAGCACGTGCTCGGGTGACGGCATCGAGCCATCAGCGGCGCCGAAGTAGGGCGCGTCGTCCACGATGCGTTCGATCGGCAGCTCCACCAGCCCCGTCGGCTTGCCGTCGAGGTTGATCTCGTAGGCATCGTCGCTCGCCATCAGGCTGCTGTCGTAGAGAAACCCGGCGGCCTTGACCTGCGCCAGGGTGTACTTGCTGAACTTCCACGACGGCGCGCGGTAGCCGACGGGCCGCTTCCCCATCGCCTTGGTCAGCGTCTCGATCGACTGGTCGAGCAGGCGCTGCTCTTCCTTCTCGTCGTTCAGCAGCGGCAGGCGCTCGTGAATCCAGCCGTGAATGCCGATCTCGTGGACCTTTCGCGCGAGGATGTCGGGAATCATCTGCGGGTGCAGGAGCGAACTCACCGCCGGGATGAAAAACGACGCCGGGACCTGCTGCTTGTCGAGCAGGCGCAGGATGCGCGGCAAGCCGTCCACGGCGCCGTATTCGCCGCGAGACAGCACCTCGTAGTCGAGGTTGCCCTGGGAGAGCGCCATCGTGGCGTTGTCGACGTCGAACGACAGCGCCACGGCCACGCGGTTGCCGCCCGGCCACTGGGCGGGCTTGAGGCGCCGGCCGGCGCCCACGTGGAACATCTCGGCTTTCAGCTCGTCGAGGCTCTTGGTCACGCCGGGCAGCGGATTGGGCCGCGCAGCGGGCGCCGCGGCGGGCGCCTGGGCCTCGACGTTGGTCCCGGGAGCGCACGCCGTGGCCAGCGTCGCCCCCGCTGTGAAGGTCATTAGTGCCGCCAGAATTCGCCGTCTCATGTCACTGCCTCCGTGGGGGTCGCCACCGCCGTCCGCGAGGCAAGGATGGCTGGATCCTGCCGCGGGAAGCTTCGTGGACTCCCTGGAAAGTCTGTCGCATCGTGGGCTACGGCCGCGCCGGAGTCAATAGCGGCGCTGTCACGGCGGAGTGTTCCTGTTAGGATGGGAATTCGTCCACCGCGCCCCCCGCATTGAAGAGAGGCTCCTCGCACATGAATTCACTCACTCGTCACGCGCTCGCGTCGGTCGCCACGGCCGCCGTCATTCTGGCCTCGAGCGCCGCCTCGGCGTCGGCCCAGACGATTGGCACCTTCCCCTTCGCGCTGCAGCCCTTCTGCAACGTCATTTCGTTGACCGTCACGCTCGAAGGGAACACCTACCGCCTCGCCGGCTGGGACGACGGCTGCGGGGCCACGGTGCGCCAGCCGGTGTTCGGCACCATCGCCCCCAACGGCGACGGCACGCTGCACCTCGGCTTCACCACCATCCGCTCCAGCGGCATCGGCGTCGAGACCAGCATCCGCAACCTGGCGATCGGTCCCTACACCGGTGCCTGGACCGACAGCGCCGGCAATGCCGGCACGGCGGTGATCGTCGGCATCTCGGGCGTGCCCGGTACTGGGGGCGCCCGTCCGGCGCCGGTTTCGACCATTGCGGCCAACTCGATCACGTCGGTCAACATCGTCAACAACTCGATTGACGCCGTCGACGTGAACAGCAGCCAAATCCAGTTGCGCGTGACCGGCACCTGCCCGGCCGGCCAGGCGGTTCGCGTCGTGAATGCCGACGGGTCGGTGACGTGCGGCAGCCAGGCCTCGTCGGTCGTCCTCGGCAGCGAATTGTCTGCCGTGAACGGCATCACCGGCACGTGCGAGGATCTCGATTCCCTGACGTTCGCGAACGCACCGGCCGGCTCCCTCTCCTGCACCGCCGTCGTGACAACCAACTTCACGCACACCAACGGCACGCTTGACCATGTCGAGTACGACATCGAGACGGCGACGACCTCGTGCGGCGGCCTCCAGCGCTCGATTTACGAGATGCCTGCCGAGGCGCCCTCTTCGGCGGGGAATGATCAGTCCGTCACGGTTCACCGGTGGTTTGGCAGTATCCCCGCGGGGCCGATCACGGTCTATCTGAATGGGCGCACCGCGGGAACGGGCGCCAACGTGCTCGCCTCACAACTCACCTGCACGGTTACGCAGTAACCACGCGGCGACCTCATGCTCGCAGGGGCCCGTTTCCTAGTAGAGACGGGCCCTTCGTCTGTGCGGCGGCATGTGGTCAGCGGCGCGTGAGCTCGTCGGCCACGCGCCCGCCGTCGGCGTAGTGCACCAGCAGCAGGTCGGCCTGGCGCAGGGCGGTCACGAGGCGCTCGCGATCGAGCCAACGCCGGTCTTCGGCACAGGCACGCGCGCATTCCACGCGCAGCACCGTCAGCGCCAGCGCCAGGTACGACACCAGCGCCCTGGTGGCATCCGCCTGATAGCTCACCCACGCCCCGAACGCCTTGCCGGCAAGATACCGGCGCACGACCGGCGTCATCGCCGGCCACATCGGCGCGACGCAGACCGCATCGAGCGCGGCGAGATCGGCAGGCAGCGCCGGCCACGTCCAGGGGGCGCGGCAGGCGGCGCTCGCCAGCGCATGCGCACGCGCAGGCGTCCACGCCGGGTTCGCGCCGTGCTCCGTGACAGGCGCGCCGCCGTCAAGGCCGCGGACGACCTCCACGAGCGCCCGGTCGCCGGGCACCCACTCGGCGAGATGTGCGGCCTCGGCCGCCAGCCGCGCGAGCACATCTTCCGGTCGTCCGGGCCACGCACCCTCACCGGCGAGCGCGCCGACGATGTGCGCTTCCCACGCCGTCAGCGCCTCGAGGTCCATCAGCACGCGATCGTTGAGACGCGGCGGCAGCGCGTCACGGACGTCGAGGCCCTCGGGCACCGCCACGCCGGGCACCGCCGGCGGTCCGTGGACGATCGTGACCGGCCGCGGGTCGTCCACGAGCATGGCGGCGGCGGTCGGACAGAACTGCGACAGCGCCACGCGGACGCCACGCGCGTCGAGGAGGCAGACGCGCGGAAAGTGCTGACAGCTGGCGGGCAGCGCGTCGTGGCCCAGCGTCGCGTGCACGGCGCAGTGCCGGCTCCCAGCGGGCGCGCCGGTCGACGGGGTCGGCACCTGGAACACGCAGGCGTCATCGGCCAGGCGAAACGTGCCGGCCATGCCGTCGGGCGCCTCGGCGCTCAGCTGCAGCCAGATCACCGAGCGGTCTACCGTGGAGAGGCGTCCGCTGGCCATGGCCGCCTCGATTGTCGCGACGACGCGCGTCTCCACCGGCAACGGCCAGCCGGCGTGGCAACACGCGCCGCTGTGGCGGCAGGCGTAGCCGGCGTGACAAGAGAGCCAGAACGTCGGGGGCACGGACGGTCAGTCGCGGTAGAGCTCGCCGGCCAGGTACTTGAGGCCGGAATCACACACCGTCGTGACGATGCGCGAGCCCGGCGGCAGCGACTGCGCCCTCTGCAGGGCCATCCACACGTTGGCGCCCGACGAGGTGCCGCCCCAGATGCCTTCTTCACGCGCCAGACGGCGCGCCGTGGCCATCGCGTCGTCGTCGGTCACGGCCATCACGCCGTCCACGAGATCAGCGCGGTAGTTGCCGGGCACGAAGCCGGCGCCGGTGCCTTCGATGCGGTGTCCGCCGGTGGGCGCGAGCCCCGACAGCGCGCGGCTGGTGGCCGGCTCGCCGGAAATGCAGCGCACGCCCGGTACCTTCGCCTTGAAGACCTCGGCGTTGCCGGAAAAGCAGCCGCCGGTGCCGACCATCATCACGAACTCGTCGACACGGCCACCGAGCGTCGCCAGCGTCTCTTCCGCCATCGCGTGATAGCCGCCGCGGTTGTCGGCGTTGTCGAACTGCTGGGTCCAGAACGTGTTCGGTTCGGCGGCCAGTTCGCGGACGCGGGCCAGCCCGGTCTGGAACAGATCCGGCGTCACCTTGCCGTTCACGCTGGGCACGATCTCGAGCGCCGCGCCGAAGGCGCGCATCGTCTGCAGCTTCTCTTCCGCGAAGGCGTCCGACGACACGAAGTGGGCGCGGAAGCCGAGTGCGGCACAGACCATGGCAAGGGAGCTGCCGGTGCTGCCGCCGGTGAAATCCACCACCCGGCCACCCGGCTGCAACCGGCCTGCGGCCACCGCGCCCTGCACCATCGACAGCGCCATGCGGTCCTTCATGCTGCCGGTGGGGTTGGCGCCTTCCCACTTGACCCAGATCTCGACTCCGTTGCCGGGCACACACTTCTCGAGGCGGATGAGCGGCGTTGAACCGATCAGCATCGCGCGATACCAACCTTTCTGGAACGTAACGGACCGCGAGGAGCAAGTCCCGTGACGCTATCATCGCATCGTCAGTCGGCCCGCAGGGCCTGAACCGGATCCGTACGGCTCGCGCGCAACGCCGGTGCGAGCGCGGCCAGCACCGTGGCAAGCAGCACCAGCGCCGCCGCGCCGGCCAGTGCCCTGGGGCCTTCACCGCCAGGCCGGTGACGTATCCGCCGGCGAAGGCCACGAGCGCCCAGCCCACGAAGAGGCCGAGCGCGATGCCCGCCAGCGCCATGACCGCGCCCTGCCGCAGTACGCCGAAGAGCAGTTGTCCGGGCGGCGAGCCGATGGCCAGCCGGACACCGAACTCCCGCTGGCGTCCGCTCACCGAGAACGCCAGCACGGCGCCAATCCCGATGATGGAAATCAACAGCGCCACGCCGGCGAAGATGCCGAGCACCGCCGTGTTGACTCGCGCCGGCGACAGCACGCGAGCGCGGATGTCGGCGAGCGTCGCGGCCTGTTCGACGGGCTGGTTCGACGACAGCTCGCGGACCAGACGCTCGATCTCCGGCACCAGGGCGTAGGCGTTGGTGCCCGCGGTCACCACGAACAGGCGCCCCCCTTGCATCTCCTGCTCGATCGGATGGTAGACCGTCATCGGCCCCCGGATCGACCTGCTCGTCATCGAGATCGGCGACCACGCCGACGATGCGACGCGGCTCTTCGCTGAAGTTCACGAACTTGGCCACCGGGTCAGCCCAGCGGAACTTGCGGTTGGGCGCGTTCTCACCTGGAAACAACTGACGGGCGATGCTGGCACTCACGATGACGACGCGCTCGCCACCAGCGGTGTCGTCGTCGGTGAACTCCCGTCCGGCGAGCAGGGGGATGCCGAGCGCGGTGAAGAAGTCGGACGACACCGCCCGCCCTCGCGCCTGAGGCCGATCCGCCGATGCCGCCGTCGCCGCGCCCTCGATGGCGAACTGCATGCCGCCCGGTCGAGGGTTCAGCCGCGTGGGCCCGCCGCCCACGTCGCGCCACGGCACGTTGCTGCCAACGACGGCGTGCCGAACGCCTGGCAAACTGGCCAGCCGCTGTCGCACGTCGCGGAAGAACGTGCGCGTCTGGGCCGGCGTGCGGCCCAGGCCGCCCGGCGGAAGGTTGATGGCGAGCACGTCCTCCGTCTGGAAGCCGGGGCTGCTGCTTTCGAGCGCCATCAGCGTCCGCACGACCGTCGTCGCCCCGCCTAGCAGCACGAACGACGCGGCGACCTGCGCGATCGCGAAGCCCTGCAGACGACGACTGGCCCTGGTCGTGGAGCGTTGGCTCGCGGCGCCCGCCGGCGGCAGGCTCGGGAGGAAGGCAAGCAGTACGGCGGCGACCAGCGCCAGCGCGACGCCGAGCCACACCGGCGTCCAATCCAACTGAAACTCCAGCGCCCGCACCGAGTAGCTCGACACGAACCGCGCCAGCAACGTCACGAGCGGCCGGGCCAGCAGGACCCCGGCGATGACACCCAGGCCGCAGACGACCAGACTCTCGGCGAGCAACGTCCGTCGCACGTCAGCACGACGACACCCGACGCCTTCGGCCCGTCGTCGTCGGGTCCGATCAGGCGCCCGAGCGCGGGACGCAGTCCCATCACGTCGAAGAAATGACCGTCGACCACGCCCGACCGCACCTCGCGGGGCTCACCCAGGCCGAATAGCGTCGGCTGCGTGGTCGAGAACTCGCCGAGGCGCGAAATCATCCGCAGGCGGTCGCGCAGATCGTTGATCTCGGGCACCGAGAACCAGGCATTCTGCACGCCCAGTCCTGCCGCACTCTGCCGCAAATACAACAGGTCGCTGCTCGTCATCGTTCGGAAGCGGCCGAAGCAGCACGCCCCGGACAATGCTGAATATGGCGGCGTTGGCACCGATGCCCAGCGCCAGCGTCAACACCGCCGCCAGTGTGAACCCCGGGCTGCGACGCAACTGCCGGAACGCAAACTCGAAGTCACGCATCCACACGCAGGCACCTCCACACGCCCGACTGCCGATCGCTCACATCGCGGTGACGACGGAGCGTAGCACGACCGCCCCGACGCGTCGGACTCGGCGTGCCCACGCCGCCGCGATCCGGCCGCCGACTGGTTGCCACCGTTTCCTTCAGCAGTTTCGAGTTGCTCGACGTGTCCGGAGGGGCAGGCCGCGACAGCTTCCAGGTGACTCCGGACGCCAACTTGGCAATTACAATTAGCGGGGGCGGGCCACTGGGCGGCAATGCCGGAGACGCCCTAACCGTGAACCGTAGCGGCACCACCAACGCGAAGCTCACAGCGAATCCATCGGCCAATGGCTTTTCGGGGACCTGGAGCTTCAATGGTATTCAAACCATCACCTTCAACGGGATCGAGCGGGTGACGCCTGAAGCGATGGCGCTGGCCTGCGCCAAGACCGATCTCGTTGCTCCGCTCACGATGTTCAAGGCAATCCGGACCCAGATGGACGAACTCGGGCCTGAACCGGATTATCGCATCCACGCGCTGGCGCAATTACCGCAGCTGATCGCCACTCATCCGTAACTGCCGCGTTCATGCCTGCCGTGCACATAAAAACGAGCAGGCAGTTCGGAG
>JANNIB010000392.1:0-5912 GCA_031404695.1 Acidobacteriota bacterium | reverse complement strand
CCTTGGCGAGCGTGCCGGCGGTACGGAAGTTTCTGGCCCGCCAGCGGACCTCGGCCGGCAGCGCCATCGGATCGCACATGCCGTAGGTGGTCTTCGGATCGATACCCGACACGACCGTGGTGGCGTCGATCGCGCGGCCATCGGCGAGCCGCACGCCGCGGGTGCCGCCGTCGCCGGACAGCACCTCGATCACGCGCGCGCCGGTCATGATCACGACGCCGGCCTGTCCGGCGGCGCGCTTCAGAGCCGCGGTGAGTGCGCCGGGGCCGCCCCGCGGCCACACCAGCCGCGGATCGCCGGCCGACGCATTCGCCGCGTGCAGCAGGAACAACAGGCCGCTGCCGGCCGACCACGGACCGAGCATCGCGCCGAAGACGCCATCGGCGGCCAGCGCCGCTGCGACCATCGGCGTCTCGACGTGTTCCTGCACCAGATCGGCGACCGGCATCGGTGCCCAGCGCAGCAGCCGGTAGCCGTCGGTGTGACCGAGGGCGCGGAACTGCCGCGCCGTCTGCAGCAGTCGCCATAGCTCGCGAGGGGCCGGCTGGTCGATCGAGGGCGGTGTGTGCGGCAGAATCGACGCCACCACGCGCCCGAGCTTCGCGCGCGCCTCCATGAACGCCGGCCAGCGATCGGCGTCGGCGGCGCTGAAGACGCGTAGCGCGGCACTGGTCTTCGCGGTGTCGTGCCACAGCGTGACGGCGCGCCCGTGGCCGTCGAGCGCCGTCATCCACGCCTCGCGCGGGATGAACTCGAGGCCGTGGGTGTTGAGGTTCTGGTCGCGGGCGACGTCGGCACGCAGCGGCCCCACGTCGTGCGCTGCCGCCGGCACGCGGAAGCCGGAGGTCAGCTCGCGCGTCACCGCCGCGCCGCCAACCTCGGCGCGCTGTTCGAGCAGCGTGACCTTCCCGCCAGCCCGCGCCAGCAGCGTCGCGCAGACCAGGCCGTTGACGCCGCCGCCGATGACGAGGGTCGCAGACGCGGCGCTCATCGCTTCGCGTCCTTCAGGATCTTCTCGGCCGCGTTCTTGCCGGGCGCGCCCATGATGCCGCCGCCGGGATGCGTGGCCGAGCCGCACATGTAGAGCTTCTGCAGCGGCGTCGCGTATTGCGCCCAGCCCGGCACCGGCCGCAGGAAGAACAGTTGCTCGAGCGACAGCTCACCTTGGAAGATGTTGCCTTCGCTCAGCCCGAACTCCCGTTCGATGTCGAGCGGTGTGAGCACCTGCCGGTGCCGGATGATGTGGCGGATGTTCGGCGCATGCACGGCGATGGCGTCGATGACGGCGTCGCCGAAGGCCTCGCGGCGGGCGTCGTCCCAGACGTCCCCGGCCTTCAGGTGATACGGCGCGTACTGCACGAAACACGACATCACGTGCTTGCCCGGTGGCGCCAGCGACGAGTCGCTGAGCGTCGGGATGACCATGTCGATGTAGGGGCGGCTCGAGAAGGCGCCGTGTTTCGCCTCGTCGTAGGCGCGCTCCATGTAGTCCACCGAGGGCGAGATCGAGATGGCGCCCCGCAGATGCTCGCCAAGTCCGGGCAGGCAGGTGAACTCCGGCAAAGCGTCGAGCGCCAGGTTCACCTTGCCCGACGAGCCCCGATACTTGTAGCGGCGCACGCCCTCCATGAACTCATCCGGCAGCTCCTTCGTGTCCATGAACCGCTCGAAGGTGAGCCGCGGGTCGACGCTGCTGACGACGATGTCGGCGTGGATCTCGTCGCCGTTCTCGAGCGCGACGCCAGTGGCACGGCCAGCCTTGGTGAGGATGTGCGCGACCGGAGCTTCGGTGCGGATCTCGGCGCCGAAGCGGCGGGCGGCGCCGGCAATCGCATTCGACACCGCGCCGGTGCCGCCGCGCGACAGGCCCCACGAACGGAAGGCGCCGTCGATCTCGCCCATGTAGTGGTGCAGCAGCACGTAGGCGGTGCCGGGCGAGCGCACGCCGAGGAAGGTGCCGATGATGCCCGAAGCGCTCATCGTCGCCTTGAGCGCGTCGGTCTCGAACCACTGATCCAGGAAGTCCACCGCGCTCATCGTGAGCAGCTGCACCTGGTTCACCTTGTCGTGATAGCGCATGCCGCGGAAACGCTTGCCCACCGACAGCAGTTCCAGCAGCCCGCGCGGATCGAGCGACATCGGGTCGGGCGGCGTCATGCTCAGAATCGGCTTGGCAAAGCGGCCCATCTCCACCATCGCCATGCCGTAGTCGTCGTAGGCGTCGGCGTCTTTGGCGCTGTGGCGGGCGATCTCGCGGCGTGTCTTCGAGTGGTCGTTGACACGCCACAGGTAGTCGCCGTTCTGCATCGGCGTGAGGGTGCCGTCGAGCGGCAGCAGCTCGAGGCCGTGCGCCGGCAGGTCGAGGTCGCGGATGATCTCGGGCCGCAGCAGCGACACCACGTAGCTGCAGACCGAGAACTTGTAGCCGGGAAAGACTTCCTCGGTCACTGCGGCGCCGCCGAGCACGTGGCGCCGCTCGAGCACCAGCGTTTTTCGTCCGGCCTTCGCCAGGTAGGCGGCGCAGGTCAGTCCGTTGTGGCCGCCGCCGATGACGATCGCGTCGTAGCGCATCGGCGACAAGTATAGGGTCTATTCTTGGAGGGGCCGACACGACGACAGCGCCGCCTCAGTGAAGGAGTTCATCGATGCCCGGATCTGCCTGGCGGGAGAGGCTCGGCCGACGTCCGTGGTGGATGAACGCCCTGTTCGCGTTCTGCCTGTACATGACGTTCGTCTACGTGCCGTTCGACCTGTTCTGGAAGAGCGTGACCACCGACGAAGAAGTCTGGTTCGGGTTTCTCCTGCGTGGCTGGGCGGCGAAGCTGACCGCACCGCTCCACTGGGCCATCTACGCAGCCGGCGCCTACGGCTTCTGGAGGATGCGGCCGTGGATGTGGCCGTGGGCCGCGGTCTACTCCGCGCAGGTCAGCGTCGGCATGCTGGTGTGGAATCTGCTCGACGTGCGCGGACGCGGTTGGCGCGGGGGAATCGTGGCGGCGCTGGTCTTTCTGATTCCGACGATTGCGTTGTGGAAGTCGCGAGCCAGGTTCGAAAAGAGGGACCCCTAACGTGCGTCCGCTGCAGCGGGTGACGCGGCGAGGCGCTGGCGCCACTCGGCCGCGCGGGTGGCGCGGGCGGCGTCCGGTTGCACGCCAATCCACTGGTCGTAGAAGGTCACGAGAAACCGCACGGCGCGCGTCGTCGCGGCGACCTGAGGTCGCAGCCGCGGTACCCCCTGGAGCAGCAGCGCCTCTGCTTCCGGCCGCCGGCCCAGCGCTGCCAGCGCCATTCCGAGATGGGTTCGCACCATCGCCGTCAGCAGTTCGCCCTCGCCGGCGTCCTCGCCCTTCGACTTGCGGTCGTCGAGGATGGCGAGCTGCTGGCGCAGGAGCCGCTCGGCCTCGTCGGCGCGCCGCAATCCGAGGAGCGCCACCGCGCGGGCGTCGTGTGCGGCAATCGTCACCAGATGCCGTTCGCCGAGACTCGCCGTGCCGGCGCCAGCCGCAGTCGCCGCGAGGCGCTCGGCCTCGGCGAAGCGTTCCAGGTTCGCCAGCGTCGTGGCCATGTGGGTCTGCGACTCGATGGTCTGGCGATGCGCCGGCCCGAGGGCACGCAGCCGCCCGTCGAGGGCCTGTCGTTGCAGCGACTCGGCTTCCGCGTGCCGCCCCATCTCGTCCGCGAACTGCGCCAGGCTGTCGACGCTGTTGAGCGTGGTCGGATGCGCCGGGCCGTACAACTCGATCTTGAACTCCAGGGCGCGCTGCATCATCGGCACCGCCTCGCCGTGGCGGCCAAGCAGCGCCAGGTCGTTGGCCAGGTTGTTGATGGTCGAGACGGTGCCGGGCGCCTTCTCACCCTGCGCGCGGCGCCGGACCTCCAGCTCTCGACGGCGCAGGCCCTCCGCCTGTTGGTAGCGTCCGGTCTCCTGGAGGTGATTGGCGAAGTTGCCCATCGTGTTGAGGGTGTCGCCATGCTCCTCGCCGCGTACTCGCGGCTGGGTGGCGACCAGGTGCGCATACAGCGGCTCGGCCGCAGTGTAGCGGCCCTTCGCCCGATGCACGTTGGCCAGGTTCATCTCGTAGATCAAGGTCGTCGTGTGGTCGGCGCCCAGGACGCGGCGGCTGATGTCAACGGCGTCCTGGAAGAGCGACGCCGCCTCGTCGAGGCGGCTCTGGCGCCAGTGGATGAGGCCGAGCATGCTGATCATCCGCACGGTGGCGTCGTGCTCGTTGCCGAGCGCCCCGCGGCGGAGCTCGAGCGCGCGTTTCACCTGCGGCTCGGCGGCGGCGTACTCGCCGAGTTCCATGTAGGTGTCGCCGAGGGTGCTGCGGATCTGCGCTTCGACCAGCGGGTCGCTGGCAAATCGTCCGCCGGTCTTCGAGGCCGCCTCGATGCGTTCGGCCGCGACGTCGAGCACCTCCCGCATCGTCACGTCCCGGCCTTGTCCGCGCGCGGCCGACGGGCGCGCCACCGCCAGCAGGTCCTCGTTGAGAAACGCGTTGACCGACTGGGCGATGGCCGTCTGGCGGCGCGCTTCGACGGCGCTGGCCGCGGCCTCCCGTTCGGCACGTCTCGCCTGCAACAGCGCCCACGACGTGCCGATCACGCCAGCCACCAGGGCCAGGATGATGGCCGCCGCCGCCAGGAAGGGACCGCGATGGCGGTGCAGCAGCTTCCTCACGCGATAGAGGCCGCTCGGCGGCCCCGCCAGCACCGGCTCGTCGCGCAGATGACGTTCGATGTCGAGCGCCAGCGCGTGCGCGGTTTCGTAGCGCCGCACGCGATCCTTCTCGAGCGCCTTCATCGTGATCCAGTCGAGGTCGCCCGCGAGTGCCTTCGCCAGCCCCCGCAGGTCAACGCGTCGGTTGGCGGCCGACACCGTGGATCCGGTCCCGAGGCGGGTGATACGGCTGCTCGGGCGCGGCGGCTCGTCTTCGCGAAGGGTGCGTTGGATCTCGGCCAGGCCGGCCGAGCGCAGCGCCTTCGAGTCGAAGGGCCGTTCGCCGGCGAGGAGCTCGTAGAGCAGGACGCCGAGCGAATAGACGTCGGTGCGGGTGTCGATGTCGAGGTTCGTCATCTCCGCCTGCTCGGGGCTCATGTATTCCGGAGTGCCGATGAGCTGTCCGAGCTCGGTGAAGACGGTGCGTTCGGTGAGCCGCTGCGAGGTGGCCTTGGCGACACCGAAGTCGATGATCTTCGGCGTGTGTTTCTCGTCCTGCGTCGTCACCAGCACGTTCGTCGGCTTGATGTCGCGATGGATGATGCCCTTCTGGTGGGCATGCTGCACGCCGGCGCAGACGTCGACAAACAGCGCCAGCCGCTCCCGGATGCCGAGCCGCTGCTTGTCGCAGTATTCGGTGATCGGGATCCCGTGCACGTACTCCATCGCGAAGTAGGGGCGCCCCTCCGGCGTGGCGCCGGCATCGAACACGCTGGCGATGTTCGGGTGGTTCATCAGCGCCAGCGCCTGGCGCTCGGCCTCGAAGCGCGCGATGACCTCCCGGGTGTCCATCCCGGCCTTGATCACCTTGACCGCCACCTGGCGGCGCACCGGCTGCAGCTGCTCGGCCAGCCACACCTCGCCCATGCCGCCCTGGCCGACGCGGCGCAGCAGGCGATACGGCCCCACCTGGGACGACGGCGCCGCACTGCCGCTGACCGACGTGATGGTCTCGGTGTCGGGCGCGGAATCGGGAGTGGGGGGCGTGCTCATGACGGCTTGCTGCGGTCCTAGAGGGGACTCGTGGCCGTGTCGTCGAAGGGCTGGACTTCGAACCGCGTCTCGATGCGCCCGAACACTACCACGTCGCCGTTCGCCAGCCGCACCGGTTGCGACACCGGAACGCCGCCGACGCGAGTCCCGTTCTTGCTCTCGAGATCTTCGATGCCGACATCCTCGCCGTCGACCACGA
>JANNIB010000391.1:0-6617 GCA_031404695.1 Acidobacteriota bacterium | reverse complement strand
CGAGACTGGGAATGAAGGTTTGGTGGGCCCACCTGGATTTGAACCAGGGACCGACCGGTTATGAGCCGGCTGCTCTAACCGCTGAGCTATGGGCCCGCATTGGCGGGGCTCGGATCCCGGGTCTCGGGGCTCGGCCGCACTGCGCGCGCCTTCATTCTAGGCGACCACGCGCCGCCGCGCCCCGCTACATCCACCGGGCCTGGCGGAAGCGGTAGACGAGGTACACGTCGATGGCGACCATCGAGGCCAGCGCCGCCGGATAGCCCCAGACCCAGTCGAGTTCCGGCATCTGCCTGAAGTTCATGCCGTAGATGCCGGCGATCATCGTCGGCACGGCGACCAGCGCGGCGTAGGCCGCCAAGCGCTTGGTGACCTCGCTCTCGGAGATCGTGATGAGCGACAGGTTCATCGCCGCCGCCGTCGTGACCATGTCGCGCAGGTTGTCGATCGACTGCTTGAGACGCAGCAGATGGTCGTAGACGTCGCGGAAGTAGTCGTGCAGGCCGGCGCAGATCGGTGGCACGCGGCCGCCGTGCAGCTTGCCGGCCACTTCGAGCAGCGGTCCGGTGGCGTGGTCGAGCACCAGCAGCTTGCGCTTGAGGGTGTAGAGCGCCTCGATCTGCGCGCGCGAGGTGTCGCCGGCGAAGATGCGCTCCTCGATCTCCTCGATTTCTTCGGTCACGCGATCAAGCACCGGGAAGTAGCGATCGACCACCGTGTCCATGAGCGCGTAGAGCACGTAGGCCGGCCCGTGCCGCAACAGCTCGGGTTCCTGCTCGCAGCGGCGGCGCACTTCGGTGAAGCCGTGCTGCGCCTCGCGCCGCACCGAGATGATGTACTGGGGGCCGACGAAGACGGCGACCTCGCCGGTCTGCAGCTCTTCGCCCGGCCACTCCACCATCCGCAGCACCACGAAGAGCGAGGCGCCGTACTCTTCGAGCTTGGGACGCTGATGGCCGTGCTGGGCGTCTTCGATCGCCAGCTCGTGGAGCCCGAACTGTTCCTGCAGCGCGTCGAGCTCGCCGGGTTCCGGATCTTTCAGCGCGATCCAGACGAAGCAGCCCGGACGGCCGAGATGCGCCGACACCTCGGAGACGGGAATGTCGGCGAGGCGTGTGCCCTGCTCGTAGACGACGCAGTTGACGACCATCCGCCCGCTACTCGCTCCACGCCCCGGCCGCCGACGGCGCTCCGAGCGCGATGATGTCGTTCAGGATGCCGGCCGCGGTCACCGCCGGGCCGGCGCCCGGACCGCTCACCACCAGCGGCTCGTCGTGGTAGCGGGCCGAGGTGAAGGTGATGAGATTGCGGGCGCCGCCGGCCGAGCCGAGCGGGCTGGTCGCATCCACCGACACCAGACGCGCGAACGCGCGTGTGCGCGTGGCGCTGACGACGTAGCGGAGCACCTGGCCACGGGCGGCCGCGCGCGCCACCCGCCGCGTCCAGTCGGCGTCGAGCTCGGGCAGGCGCGCCATGAAGGCGGGCAGCGCCAGCTTCTGATAGGCCGCAGGCACGAGATTCTCGGGCACCGGTGAAGCCCCACGGTAGCCGAGCAGGCGCGCCAGGATGAGGCCCTTGCGTGCGGCATCCTGTCCCGACAGATCGTCACGCGGATCGGGCTCGGCGTAGCCGCGTTCCACCGCGTCCTTCACCGCCTCGGAGAACGGGCGCCCGCCGCACACCTGCGAGAGCACGAACATCAGCGTGCCGCTCACACAGCCATCCACGCGCATCACCTGGTCGCCGGTCTCGGCCAGCTTCTTGTGCGTGTCGATGACCGGCAGTCCCGCGCCCACCGTGGCCTCGAAGCGGATCGTGCGTCCGGCCGCGGCGGCGGCGTCGAGCAGGCGCGTGTACGACTCCCACGAGCCGGCGAGCGGACGCTTGTTGGCCAGCACGACGTCGAAGCCGCGCTCGATGGCGGCGTGCAGGATCGGACCGGTCTCGTCGCTCGTGACGTCCACCAGCACCGGCCGCGACACGGCGTGGCTCGACATGAAGCCGAGCGCCTCGAGCGCGGCGGCCGGCTTGCCGCCAATGGCGGTCAGCAAGGCGCCGGCGTCCTTCTGTTCGGCCAGTGAGCGCAGCCGCTTCTCCGCCAGTCCGCGCGCGTCGAAGACGTAGCCCGAGCGATCGAGCAGGCCGACGATGCGCACCCGGTGTTTCACCGGCGAGGTCGCGATGAGCGTGGCCAGGGCGCGGCCGACGCGGCCGAAGCCCAGCAGCACCACGTCGGTCGACGGCCGCAGCGGCGGCCGGCCTCCGCCGATCTTCGAGAGCTGGAAGGCGGCGTGCACCTTGCGCGCCGCTGTGGCGGCATCCGCGCCCGACACGACAAACGAGATGTTGCGTTCCGATGAGCCCTGGGCGATCGCCACAACGTTGATGGCGCTGGTCTCGAGCGCGGTGAAGACGCGGGCGGCGATGCCGGGCGTGCCGGCCATGCCGTCGCCGACCACGGCGATGACCGACATGTCGGGCCGCGAGGTGACCCCGTCGATGAGGCCGCCGGCGATCTCGTCCCGGAACGCGCGCCGCAGGCTGGCCACGGTGCGCTCGGCTTCCGCTTCCGGCAGCGTGAAGCCGATCGAACTCTCCGACGAGCCCTGGAAGATGGTGGAGACCGACAGCCGCTCGGCGTCCACCGCGGCGAAGGTGCGCGCGGCGATGCCGTGCACACCCACCATGCCCTTGCCGGCCACGGTGACCACCGCCTGCTTCGGCAGCACCGCCACGGCCTTCACCGGATACGACGTGGACACGTGGCGCCCGGCGACGATGGTGCCCGGACGCGTCGGTTCGAGGAACGAGCGCACTTCCAGCACCACTTTGGTGCCCGAGATCGGGATGAGCGCGCGCGGATGCAGCACCTTGGCGCCGTAGTGCGCGACCTCCGCCGCTTCCTGGTGATGGAGCTGCGGGATGAGGCGCGCTTCCGGCACCAGCTCCGGGTGCGAGGTGAGGATGCCGGGGACGTCCTTCCACAGCGTGACCATCGGCGCGTTGAAGGCGCGGCCAAGCAGGGTGGCGGTGAGATCCGAGCCGCCGCGGCCGAGCGTGGCGACGCCGCCTTCGGCGGCGCGGCCGATGAAGCCTGGTACCACCGGCACCGTGCGCGCCTTGAGCAGCGGCAGCAGCGCCTTGCGCGCCAGGGCGACCGACTCGGGAATGAGCGGGCTCGCGCCGCCGTAGTGGCCGTCGGTCATCACCAGGTTCACGGCGTCCACGTACTGCGACCGCCGTCCGGACCGGGCGATGGCCGCCGCCAGCAGCATCGCCGACAGCCGTTCGCCCCGCGCCACCAGCAGGTCGCGGGTGCGCGCCGACAGGTGGCCGAGGATGCCGACGGCGGTGCAGATGTCGGCGTATTCGCCGATCGAGGCTTCGATCTCGGCCAGGGCCGCCCGCCTGGCGGGGCCGCGCGGCAGCAGCGCTTCGGCGACCCGCTCGTGGCGCTGCCACAGCGTGACGGCCGTGGCCGCCGATTCGCGCGGCCGGCCGTGCACGGCGTGCTCCGCCCCCTGCAGAAGCAGGTCGGTCACGCCGGCAAGGGCCGAGGCCACCACCACGAGGGGGCCGTTGTGCGCGGCGATGCGCTCGGCAGCGGCGCGGACGTTGGCGGCGTCGGCCAGCGAGGCGCCGCCGAACTTCCAGACGTGCGGAGCGGCGGCTGCGGCGGCGCGTTTGGCGGCACCGGCGCGGGGGCGAACAGACGATGAGCGGGATGTGGGCATGGGGCCGTGGCGGAAGTCCCACACATCCTATCCCGTGGCTCGGTTCCGCCGGTTGCGTAACGCATGCGGACGCCGTATCGTCGCCATCACATGACTGGCGGCGACAGAGGGATGCGGGGCGTCGTACTGGCGGTGGGCCTCATGGCCGTGGCCTTCTGGACGCTTGCCGCGCCTGCGACGGCGCGGCAGGGCGGTCTCGTCGACCGCAACACGTCGGTGCCGATGCGCGACGGCGTGGTGCTTCGCGCCGACGTGTGGCGGCCGGCGGCGCAGGGCCGCTTCCCGACGCTCGTCTACCGCACGCCCTACGGCAAGACCGCCACCTCCGACGGCGCGCTCGTGAAGAAGGCGGTGGCGCGCGGCTATGCCGTCGTCATCCAGGACGTGCGCGGGCGCTACGCGTCCGACGGGCAGTATGTCGCCTATCACCACGAAGGCGCCGACGGCTACGACACCATCGAATGGGCGGCGGCACAGTCCTGGTCGAACGGCAAGGTCGGCACCTTCGGGCTGTCGTATCCGGGCGCCGTGCAGTGGCTCGCGGCCATCCAGTCGCCGCCGCATCTGGTGGCGATAGTGCCGGCGATGACCTACGCCTCACCGTCGCACTTCTGGTACAGCGGCGGCGTCTGGGACGGCTCGTGGCTCTACTGGACGTGGCAGAACATCGCTCCCGACCTGCGGCGCCGCACCGGGGCGGCTGGACACGCAAGTGGCCGTGAGGCGGCGGCTGCGTGGCCTACCGACGGCGTCGCGGCGCAGGCCTTCCTGCCGCGCCTCGAATTGCCAGCGTTCAAAGGCGTGGCCGACTGGTACTACGAGTGGATGCGCCACGGCCCCTACGACCCGTGGTGGGAGTGGGCGGACCTGGCGGGCAAATACGGGCGCGTCTCGGCCGCGGTGCTGAACATCAGCGGCTGGCATGACGAGATGTACGGACCGATCGGCGCGGTCACGAACTTCTCGGAACTCGTGCGCTCACGCGGTGGCACCTCGCGCGCGGCGCGCACGCAGGTGGTCATCGGGCCGTGGACGCACGGCTCCGACTGGGGTGACCCGAAGGTCGGCGCTCGCGACATGGGCCAGGCGTCGGTCATCGGCTACGACGAGCTGGTGCTGCGGTGGATGGACCGCTGGATGAAAGACGCCGCCAACGGCGTCGACCGCGAGCCGCCGGTGCGGACCTACGTCATGGGCGCCGGCGAGTGGCGCACGGGAGACACGTGGCCCCCGGCCGCCGAGCGGCGCCCGCTGTATCTGAGCGGCGCGGCGATTGCGGGGGGCGCCCCGGGCTCGCTCTCGTGGACGGCGCCGGCGCCGGCGTCGGTCTCCATGTTCGAGTCTGATGCGGCGCAGCCGGTACGTGATCCGCACGACGGCGCCTTCGGCGGGCTCGACTATCGCGCGCTGGCGCAAGGTCGCGGTGTCGTGGCGTTCGAGACAGCACCGCTCACCGGCGACCTCGAGGTGCTCGGGCCGATCGAGGCGACCGTGTACATCTCAGTGGACGTGCCGGACACCGACCTGTGGCTGAAGGTGCTCGACGTGCTTCCCGACGGCACGGCCTGGAATGTGATGAGCGCCGGCAGCGATGTGGTGCGCGCCAGTTACCGCAACCGGAAGGCCGAACGGGAACTGCTGCAACCGGGCACGGTCTATCGCCTCGACTTCGCGACGTTGCTGACCGGAAACCGTTTCCTGAAGGGCCACCGCGTGCGGGTCCTGCTGATGGCGTCGTTTGCGCCGACGATGTCGTGGAACCTGCACACCGGCCGGCTCGAGTTCGACTCGGCGGCCACCGCCCGCGCCACGGTGACGATTCACGCCGGCGGGCAGAACGCCTCGCGCCTGGTGCTGCCGGTGGCGCGCCCGTGATTGCCGCGACTACGTCAGCAGGAACATCAGGATCACGGCCCCGAGAATGAAGGCGAGGCCGACGGGAATCCAGAGCAGCGTCAGATCTTCCATGGGCTGAAATTGTAGCCCAAACAGCGGAAGGGCCGGAGCGCGTCAGCGTTCCGGCCCTCAAACAAGCCCCAGCCCCTAGCCGCTAGCCCCTAGCCGCTAGCTTAGGTTCTTCCCTCGAGGAACGCCCGCAGCTTGCGGCTGCGCGAGGGGTGGCGCAGCTTGCGCAGCGCCTTGGCCTCGATCTGGCGGATGCGCTCGCGGGTGACGGCGAAGTTCTGGCCGACTTCCTCGAGCGTGTGCTCCGAACCCTCGCCGACGCCGAAGCGCAGCTTGATCACGCGCTCCTCGCGCGGGGTCAGCGTCTTCAGCACCGATTCGGTCTGCTCGCGCAGGTTCAGGTTGATGACCGCATCCGACGGCGAGACCGCCGAGCGGTCTTCGATGAAGTCGCCGAGATGCGAATCTTCCTCTTCGCCGATCGGCGTCTCGAGCGAGATCGGCTCCTGCGCGATCTTGAGGACCGTGCGGACCTTCGAGACCGGGATGTCCATCCGCCGCGCGATCTCTTCCGAGGTCGGTTCGCGGCCCAGCTCCTGCACCAGCGCGCGCGAGGTGCGAATGAGCTTGTTGATGGTCTCGATCATGTGGACCGGGATGCGGATCGTGCGCGCCTGATCGGCAATCGCGCGGGTAATCGCCTGCCGGATCCACCACGTGGCGTAGGTCGAGAACTTGTAGCCGCGGCGGTACTCGAACTTGTCGACCGCCTTCATCAGGCCGATGTTCCCCTCCTGGATGAGGTCGAGGAACTGGAGCCCGCGGTTGGTGTACTTCTTGGCGATCGAGACCACCAGGCGGAGGTTGGCTTCGACCAGCTCCTTCTTCGCCTGCTCGGCCTGCGCTTCGCCGCGCATGATGACCTCGAGCGTGTGGCGCAGGTTCTCGGGGCTCTCTTCGAGCCCGTCGCTCAGGCGC
>JANNIB010000390.1:0-8469 GCA_031404695.1 Acidobacteriota bacterium | reverse complement strand
CTCGCCCGCGCGCTCGTCGACGGCGGCCACACGCTGGTCTACGGCGGCGGCAACGTCGGCCTCATGGGCGTCGTCGCGGATGCGGTGCTGGCGGCCGGCGGCGAGGCCGTGGGCGTCATTCCCCACACGCTGATGGAGCGTGAGATCGGGCACACCAGGGTGACCCGGCTGCACGTCGTCGACTCGATGCACGAACGCAAGGCGCTGATGGCGGACCTGTCGGACGCCTTCGTGGCGCTGCCCGGCGGCGTCGGCACCTTCGAGGAACTGTTCGAGGCGATCACGTGGACGCAGCTGGGGCTGCACCGCAAACCCTGCGGCCTGCTGAACGTGGACGGCTTCTACGACGGCCTGCTGCAGTTCCTCGACCACGCCTGGGCGGAAGGCTTCATCAAGCCCGAGACGCGGGCGATCGTCTCGGCTGGCACCGACCCGGCCGAACTGCTGCAGCGGCTGCTCGCGACCACCATGCCGGCGGTGCCGCAGTGGATCTCGCCGCGCGAGCGCTAGCCGCCCGGCAGCGTCCAGAACGGCCCGGTGAGACCGACCGACGTCAGCATCGCCTGCGATGCCTCACGCGACCTCGGCGCCCACACCGGTGACAGGCGGTCGCGATACCAGCGCCGCGCCAATGCTGCGAGCTGCGTCACGGGCACGAGCCCCTCGGTGCCGAGGCCACGCTCGCTGGTCCAGGTGACGACCTCCTCTTCCGACCGGAAGAGCCTGATGGTCGATCAGGTGTAGCCGATGTCATCCCACCAGCGGGGGGCCGGCACGGCGATGTGCGCCACCGCGCGCGCGGGCGCAAACGGCACGCCGAGACGGACGCCGGCCGAGATGGGCACGCCGGAGACCGGGCACGACGAGACGAACGAGACGTCGGCGTCGAGGGCAGCGGCGATGCCGAAGGCGTCCCACACGCAGTTGGCCCACACCGATCGTCCGTGGACGACCACGCGGAAGGTGGTGGGCACGGCCGAAAACGGCATCGCCATCAATACCTCGCCGCTGTCGGGATCCGGCACGATGACGTGGCTGGCGGCCAGCGCCGCGTAGCTCCGGCTCAGGTCCGCGTCGTCGAGCCCCAGCGCCTGCATGACCCCGATCCGCGTCGGCACACCGCCGGCGACGAAGGTCTCGAGGACGGCGCGGCGCACGCGCAGGTCCGTTGCCGTCAGGGACGCAGACACGGCGCGAGTCTACCCGGGGGGCCGCGACGGGCCCAGGTCGTGCTGCACCTCGCGGTAGAGCCACGCTCGCGCCGTCGCCCACTCACGTTTGACGGTGGACGGCGAGAGCGCGAGCACGGCGGCGGTCTCCTCGATCGAAAGGCCGGCGAAGAAGCGCAACTCGACGATGCGGCCCTGCCGCTCATCGAGCAGCGACAGCCGGTCGAGGGCCTCGTTCAAATCGAGCAGGCGCTCGTCGGGCAGCGGGCTGGCGATGACGTCCGCCAGTTCGTCGAGCGGCGCCACCGGCGCGCCGTCGCCGCGCTTGGCCGCGAGGCGGCGTCGCGCGTGGTCCACCAGCAAATGCCGCATGGTCTTGGCCGCCACCGCGAAGAACTGCTCGCGGTTCTGCCAGCCCGACGCGCGTTCGGCGCTGAGCCGCATCCACGCTTCGTGCACGAGCGCCGTCGGCTGCAGCGTGTGGCCGCCGCGCTCGGTGCGCAGCCGATTGACCGCGATCTTGTGAAGGGCGGCGTAGACCAGCGGCACGACCGCCTCGGCGGCGCCGTCGTCGCCGCGCTGCCACGCCTGCAGCAGCGCCGTGAGCTTCGGATCGTCGCCGGTCACGACGTCCTCCGGCCGGTGGCCAGCGCGCGACCGCGCAGCAGTCCGGCGCCGAGCGTGCCGGCCTTCGCCGCCACCTCTTCCAACGCGCGGCGCGCCGTGGCGTCGCCGGCGGCGAGCGCCGCTTCCGCCTCCATCAGCTGCAGGTCGAGCTGGACGAGCGTCATCCCGCTGGCGCGCAGCCGCGCCGCTATCGAGGTCAGTTGCTGCCGCGCGCCGGCCACGTCGCCGGCCGCCAGCCGCACGCGGACCTCGCCGACGGTCAGCGCCCACTGCGCCCAGAGGCGGTCGCTCGACGTCACGAGCGTCCGCGCCTCGCGGGTCAGCCGGGTCGCGCCAGCGACATCGCCAGCGGCCAGCCGCACCCGCGCCCGCACGAGCAGCGCCTGCGCCCGCGCGGCCGGCTGTTCCTTCGCGGCCCGTTCGGCCGCCTGCGCCAGAGGCTCGGCCTCGGCCATCCGGCCGTCTTCGAGGGCGACCACCCCTAGCGCGAGCTGGCTTTCGCCGATCGTGCGCGGCTCTTCGCGCCGCTGGCGCACGGCCAGCGCCGCCTCGTGGTGTTTCCTGGCTGCGGTCAGATCACCGCGCGTCAGAGCCAGCTCGCCGAGCTGGAAAAGCAGGTAGCCCTCCGCCTCGCTGAACGCGATCTCGCGCGCGCCGACCAGCCCCTCCTCGAGCACGCGCGCCGCGCGGTCGAGTTCACCTTGCTGGTGCAGCACGGTACCGAGCTCTACCCGCGCGATGGCCGCCCCGCGTCGATCGCGGATCTCCTCGCGCACAGGGATGGCCTCCTCGAAGCCGGCCCGCGCGGCTGCCAGGTCGCCGGCTTCACGCTGCACGATGGCGAGGTTGTGCAACGCCCGCACGACGTTGCGCTTGTCGCCGATCTCGCGGGAGAGATCGACGGCTTCGGTGTAGTAGCGGGCGGCCTCGCGCAGGCGGTCCTGTTCGAAGAGCACGACGCCGATGTTGTTGAGCGAGATGGCCGTCCAGTTGCGGTCGCCGATCTCGCGCCGCAGCGCCAGCGCCCGCTCATGCGAGGTGCGGGCCTCCTCGAGGCGTCCCTGGTTCTTCTGCACGATGCCGTAGTTGTTGAGCACCGCCGACATGCCACGCCGATCGCCGATGGCCTCGCTGAGCGCGAGCGATTCCAGGTAGAGCCGCTCGCCCAGGGCGGTGTCGCCCAGGTCGGCGTGCACGGTGCCGAGCGCGCTGATGGCCGAGGCCAGCCCGGCGCGATCGCCGGCCGCGACAAACGCCGAGCGCGCGGCCTCGAGGGGCGCCAGGGCTTCTTTCAGGCGCCCCTGGCTGTAGTGGCTGCGACCCTGCGCCAGCCGGGCGCGCGCCAGCACCTGCGTGAGTCCGCCCTCGGCGGCACGGCTGGCGCCACGCTCGGCCGCCGCCAGTTCCCGGGGGAAGTCAGCGAGCGAGCCGGCGGCCTGCGCCTCGACGAGATCGATGCGGGGATCGGCGCGCTGCGGCGCCGGGAGCGATCGTAAGGCGTCCACCGTCGCCAGCGCGTCTTTGCCCTGGCCCGCAGCCACCTGCGCCGCCGCCAGCTTCAGACCGTATTCGACGTTATCGGAGAAGAAGCCCCACAGCGTGCGGTAGACCTCGACGGCCGCCGGCCACTGCTTGCGTGTCTCCTGCAGCACGCCCTCGACGGTCAGGCGATCTTCGCGCGTCAGATCCGACGAGGCGTCGAAGGCGCGCGTCGCGGCCGCGGTGGCGACGGCGTCGTAGCCGAGCGTCGTCCAGGTGGCGGCCAGCGCCAGCTGGATGAGCGGGTTGCGCGGTTCGAGCGCGGCCGCGGCGTCGAGGCGCGCCCGCGCGGCATTGCCATCGAGCGCCCGCAGGTGCTCGAGCCCTTCGGCATAGAGACGCGTCGCTTCGAGACTGGCCGGCAGAGCCGCGCGCACGCCGCGCACGGTGACCTCCGAGTGGTCGGCCACGCCGAGTCGCTCACGCAGGGCTCGTCCGGTGGCCGAGACGAGGGCGAAGAGATCCGCCTCGGTGCCGGCCTGCGCAATCGCGGTCTGGCCCTGGCCATCGCCCACCAGCTGCACATCGAGGCGCACGGTACGTGTATCGCTGGAACTCACCGCGAACGATCCCGCGACGACCACATCGGCCCCGACCGCCCGGCGCACGAGATCGACCGCCGCCTGCGGATCACCGTGCGCCGCCTTCTCGGTGTCGAAAAGCGCGCGCGCCACCACGCTCGACGGCACGACGCGCAGCTGCCCGCCGCCGTGCAGCTCGGTGGCGAGCATCTCGGCGAGCGCCGTCGAGAGCCAGGCGTCGGCGGGCTGCGCCGACAGGTTGCGGAACGCGACGACCGCCACCGAGCGGCGCGGCGCCGAGACCGGGGTCGCCGCAGCTTCGGCCGCCGGCGCGGCGGTGCGGCCCGGCAACAGCGAGATCGTCACGCCCGCGGTCGCTGCGACCAGCGCCAGCGCTGCCAGCGCCACGCGGTGGCGCGCCACGAAGCGTCCGCCGGCATAGCGCCAGGCGCCTTCCGACGCCGTCACCGGCTGCTCGTCGAGATAGCGACGGATGTCTTCGCCGAGCGCGCGCGCCGAGGGATACCGGAAGCGCGGCTCCTTGCGCAGCGCCCGCAGCACGATGTCGTCGAGGCCGCGAGAGATCTGGCGGCGCAGCTCCTCGGGCGAGGCGTCACGGGTATCGCTGACCGAGGCCGGCGTGAGGTTCACCGTGGTGCCGTCGGCGCGAGTGAGACGGGCGGCGCGGGCCACGGCCGCGCTCGGCTTCTCGGGTTCCTCGTCGCAGACGACGCGCGCGACCTCGTCGGGCGTGTGGGTGGTGAGACGATAGGCGCGATGCCCGGTGAGCAGCTCGTAGAGCAGCAGGCCCAGGGCATAGACGTCGGTGGCCGGCGTCACCGCCAGGCCGCGGACCTGCTCGGGGCTGGCGTAGTCGGGCGTCATCGGCCGGGCCAGCGTGGTCAGCGTCGAGGGCCCGCCGGGGCCGTCGTCGAGGATCTTCGCGATGCCGAAGTCGAGCAGCTTCGGGTGGCCGTCGTTGGTCACCAGCACGTTGTTCGGCTTGAGATCGCGGTGCACGATCTGCCGCTCGTGCGCGTGCTGCACGGCGTCGACGATCTTGAGGCAGAGCCGCAGCCGGTCGGGGGTCGACAGGCGGTGCTCGTCGGCGTAGCGGTCGATCGGCACGCCGTCCACCAGCTCCATCACGAAATACGGCAACCCCTCTTCGGTCGAGCCGCCATCGAAGAGGCGGGCGATGTGCGGGTGGTCGAGCGAGGCGAGAATCTGCCGCTCGTGGCGGAAGCGCTGCACCAGCAGCTCGGAATCCATGCCCCGCCGCAGCATCTTGATGGCGACGCGCTGCTCGAAGTGGTGGTCGGCGCGGTGCGCGAGATACACCGTGCCCATGCCGCCGTGGCCGATGCGACGCTCGATCACGTAGACGCCGAGCGCGCGCCCCTCGAAGGGGTCGGCGGCCTCCTCGGGCGCCGGCACCGGGCCGACCGGCGTCTCGATGAAGTCGCCGGCCTCGGCCGCGGCCCCGACGAGCGACATCACTTCGGCGCAAAGCGCGTCATCACCGCCACAGGCCGCGGCGACGAACGCCGCGCGCGCCTCCGCCGGCCGCTCGAGCGCGTCGGCAAGGACCGCCTTGACCTGCAGCCATGACGCGGGGGCCTCCACGCCGGTGATCTTACCCTCGCTGGCGGGCAGGCATCCCCCACCGGTGCCGGCGGCCCTCAGCCGTTCACGAGCTTCATCCCGCCTTCCATGTAGCGCTCGCCGGTGACGCGCGGCGCCAGGGCTTCGAGCGCCGCCAGTTCGTCGCCGCTCACGGCTAGGGCGGCGGCGGCGGCGTTCTCCTCGACCCGCGCGGCCCGGGTCGAACCGGGAATCGGCACGATGTCGTCGCCCTGCGCCAGCAGCCAGGCGAGCGCGAGTTGGGCCGGCGTGCATCCCTTCGCGGTCGCGATCTTCTGCACTTCGGCCACGACATCCAAATTCTTCTGGAAGTTCTCGCCCTGGAAGCGCGGGTTGGTGCGGCGCCAGTCGCCCGGATCGAGATCCTCGATCGCGCGGTAGCGTCCCGTCAGGAAGCCGCGGCCGAGCGGGCTGTAAGCCACGAAGCCGATCCCGAGCTCGCGGCAGGTGGCCAGCAGGTCGCCCTCCGGATCGCGGCTCCACAGCGAGTACTCCGTCTGCAGCGCGGCAATCGGATGCACGGCCACGGCCCGCCGCAGGGTCGCCGGCGCCGCTTCCGACAACCCGAGATGGCGCACCTTGCCGGCGTGCACGAGCTCGGCCATCGCGCCGACGGTCTCCTCGATCGGCACCGCCGGATCGACGCGGTGCTGGTAGTAAAGGTCGATCGCATCGACGCCGAGCCGCGTGAGCGAGGCATCGCATGCCTGCCGCACGTAGTCGGGACGTCCATTGATGCCGAGCGCGCGTCCGTCGGGCGCGCGCATGATGCCGAACTTGGTGGCGATGACCGCCTGGTCGCGCCGATCGGCGACCGCCTTGCCGATGAGCGTCTCGTTGGTGAATGGCCCGTAGATGTCGGAGGTGTCGAGCAGCGTGATACCCAGGTCCAGCGCGTGATGGATGGCGGCCATCGATCGCGCGTCGTCGGTGGCGCCGTAGAAGTCGGACATGCCCATGCAGCCGAGGCCGAGGGCAGAGACGGTCAGGCCCGAGCGGCCGAGCGGACGGGCGGGAACGCGGATGGGCATGCGACACGATACTCCAGCGCGGCCGTTGTCAGGCCCGACGGAGGCGTAAGATACGCGGCACCTATGGCACACCTCCGCCTCGCCCACGCCTTCCTGACGGTCGCCGTGGTCGTCGCCGTCGTGATGCCGGCCGGGGCCCAGCGCTTCGGTGGCGGCTACTACCTCATCACCGACGCGCCGCTCGGTTACGAGACCAACCTTCGGCGCGGGCTCAAGGACGGCTACGCGTTTGCCGCCGTGGCGCGGCCGGAGGGGCGGCTGTTGCCGACCACGGTGGCGATGCTGATGGTCAGGCCCGAGGGCGTCAGCGGCGCCGCGCCGGACGTGGAGGTGGTCGTGGCCCGGCCCGGTCCGATCGACGACTTCCAGGACGCCGTGAATGAGGTGGCCGCCACTGGTTTCCGCATGGTGGGCCTCACCTACACCGCGCCGGTGTGGGGCTCGGCCAATACCTACACGCCGATCGCGATCATGCAGCGTGTGCCCGCAGGCGACGCGCCGCCCGAGTACCGCGTGATCCGCACCCGCTACGACCGCGACCAGCGCGCGGCGCTCAATGCCGCCGGTGCGGCTGGATTCGTCGTGACGCACCTGTTCTCATACCCGCTCGACGCGACCACCACCGACAGCGTGCCGGTCTACGTGGCCGAGAAGACGAGGGTGACGCCGGCCGTGCGCTACCACCTGACCTTCGACGAGACGGCGACCGGCCTCGAGGCATCGCTCGATCGCTACGCCGGTGAAGGTTACCGTCTGCAGGGTCTGTGGACGGCAGGCGTGCGCGTCGTCGCGCTGCTGGCCAAGCCGCTCGAGGGCGCCTGGCTCGACCCTCGCGAATACGACGTCGACGACCCGGCGACGTTGTTCTTCAGTCGGGTCTTTGGTGCGCTCACCGGGGGTGTGTTGCGCCATCGTGACCGCTTTCTGGGGGTCTACGATCTCAAGGCGCCACGAACCGAATACACCGTCACCACCGGGCAGATCGCCGATGCGCCGCTGCGGCCGTTTCCGATCACCGAGCGCCGCAAGGCGTTGTTTCTCGAGAAACTCGACTCCGACGCCGGAGGTGGCTACGCGCCGGTGGAGTTCACGCTGAAGCGCGGTGCCGGCAGGAACCTGGAGGCGACGGTGCTGTTGGGACGGGCGCGGCGGTAGCGAGGGGACGTTCAGGCGGCGCGCGCGGTCGCCGCGATCTGTTCGAGCGTTGCCACGAGCTGGTCGATGTCTGTTTCGCTGAAGAGCGCTTCCGGGCCTTGCGGGGTGATGCCTGTGAATGGCGAGCCGTACAACCGCGAGACGTCCATCACCCCGTGCTCCGTCAGGTGGTTGACCACGAGGTCCACGAACTCGATCTGGTTGGCCGAGAGCGTCTGGCCCGACATGAAGCCGGCCAGCGCGAGCTTGGCCGCTCGCGGTCGAGGCCCACGAGTGATCGGACGACGATGCCGAGCCCCGCTGACTCGGCCGCCGCGCGCGCCAAGTCTTCCGCGCTGCCGCCGGCACCGGCTTCTCCGAGCAGGGCCGAACAGGTCGCGGCACAAGCGCGTGCCGCGGCCACCATCTGCCAGAACTTGGTCTTCGAGCGGACCAGCTTGAAGAAGACGAGGTTGACCACCTCGGGGACGTCGATACCGGTGTCGAGCATGTCCACCGAGATGGCGATGTGCGGCGCCTTGTCCTTCTGCGCGAAGCCGTCGATGAGGCTCTGGGCGTATTCGGTCTTGAACGTGATGACGCGCGCGAACTCGCCGCGGTAGCGCGGGTAGTTCACGTTGAAGCGCTCGGCGATGAACTGCGCGTGTTCCTGGTTCTTGGCGAACACGACGGTCTTGCCGAGCACGTCCCCGCCATGACCTTCAGCCCACGCGCCATGAAGTGCGCAAGCACCTTGTCTACGGTGTCTTCGTTGAAGAGCCACTTGTTGACGGCGGCCGGATC
>JANNIB010000389.1:0-4019 GCA_031404695.1 Acidobacteriota bacterium | reverse complement strand
TTGACGATCGTCGCTTCAATCTCCACGGCGCGTCCGCCGGCCATCAGCCGACTGATGCGGCCGTAGTCTTCGTTGCGCATCACGACCGTCGGCACCGCCTTGGTCACGTCGAAGTTGCGGTTGTTGAAGGCGCGGATCTGGCCGTGCTCGCGGCCGGCATCGTTGATGCGCAGCGCCACGCCCTGATCCTTCAGGAACTGGTTGAGCTGATCCTGGAACTGGTCGGTGGTGAGCGGCGCCAGCTTTGGATCGGCCGGTGCGGCCGGCGCTGCGGCCGGCGCAGCGAACGGCGACGGCGGCGCGTTGGCCGAAAACTGGGTTCGCGCCTCGTTGTCGTCGCGCCGCTTGGCCGGCGGATCGATCGACACGGCCACACTCGCCGGCTGCCCCACGAGCACGGCGCGGCCCTTGAGGTTGCCGCGCAGATGGTTGAAGAACCGATCGGCGTCGGCCTGCGTCGGACGCTCCGGGGGCGTGACGATCACGGTCGATGCCGTGATGGTGCCATTCGTGCCGGGCGTCCACGCGAGCGCCTCGACGACCAGGCTGTCTTTCACCGGCGACACCAGGTGTACCGCCGTCTTGTCATTCAGCCAGCCAGGCTGGCCGAAGTCCCACTCCTCGAGGTGTGCGTTCTTGAGGCCCGCGGCCGTTGCCTGCTGCACCAGCCAGTCCTGCGCCTTGCGCAGGTTGGGCGACCCGGTGAGACGCGGCCCGTAGACGTCGGTGAGCACGTGCAGCGTCCGCATGATCTGCGAGCGGTCGGTGGCCTCGCGGCGGATCTTCCAGATGATCTCGTCGTCGAGGCGCTCGCGTGGCGGCGCCTGGCGGTTCTGTTCGTCCTCCTGCGCGGCAGGAGTGGACACGAGCCCTGGCGTGGTGACCAAAGCGCTCAGGATGATGGCGGCAAAACACGCAGTGCGCATGCGCCGGACTATACACCGGCGACCGCAGCAGACGCCCGCTCGAGCGGGCCCCGGCGGCGCTAGACTCCTCTCCATGCCGACTGTCGAGACCTCCACGCCGCCCGGCACGCCCGCGCCCATCGGCCCGTACAGCCACATCGCCCGCGTCGGCACCGCGATCACGATCGGCGGCACGGCGGGGTTCGACCCGGTCACCGGTGCCCTGGTGGGACCGGACGTGGCAGCGCAGACCCGCCGCATCCTCGAGTCGTTCCGCGTGATGCTCGAGTCGGTCGACTCGGACCTCGCCCACGTCGTGCACATCCACGTCTTCCTGCTGCACATGCGCGACTTCGACGCGATGAACCGCGCCTACGTCGACGTGATGGGCGACCACCGGCCGGCGCGTACCGCCATTGGCGTGGCCGAGTTGCCGAAGCCCGGCGTGCTGGTGACGATGAACCTGACCGCCGTGACCCGCGAGGGGCCTGGCCCGGGCCCGGCCTCTGTCGCGGGATTGCCAGACTAGTCGCAGCAACTGCTCGGCGGACCGACCTGGGGTCAGACCCCTTACGAAACGCGTAACGGGTCTGACCCCGCTACAATCTGCGGCATGCGGCGTCTTGCACTGCTCCTGGCCCTGTGTGCGCTGGCGACGCCGTCCGCGCGGCAGGCGCCACCGGCGAGCGTCATCGCGGTCGAGAAGAACGTCGAAGCGCGGATGCGCGACGGCGTGGTGCTGCGCGCCGACGTCTACCGTCCAGCGGCGTCCGGCCGCCGCCCGGCGTTGCTGCAGCGCACGCCCTATTCGAAGAATCCCGAGGCGGCCGACAGCCAGTTCCACCGCCTGGCGCGCGCCGGGTTCGTGGTGGTCGTGCAGGACACCCGCGGGCGCTACATGTCGGACGGCGTCGCCGTGCCGCACGACGAGGGCGCCGACGGCTACGACACCGTCGAGTGGGCGGCGCAGTTGCCGTATGTGGATGGCCGTGTGGGCATGTTCGGCGGCAGCTACAGCGCCACCGTGCAATTGCTGGCCGCGCCGCTCCGGCCGCCGCACCTCGTGGCGCTCTTTCCGTCGGCGTCGTATGCCAGCCGCTACGACATGGTGTTCCAGGGCGGCGCGTTCTACCTCGGCGACGGGCTATCGTGGAGCCTCGGCCAGGCGAAAGATGTCCGTCGGCGGATGCTCGATCCGACAGCGGATCGCGACGGCGAGCTCGGTCTCTCACCGGAGGAGCGCAAGCAGCTCCAGAGCGAGTGGTACCGCCACCTGCCGCTCAGCTCAATCGAGGCGCTGCAGATCCGCCGCTACTCGCCCGGCTACTTCGACCTGCTGCAGCATCCGTCGTACGACGCCTTCTGGACCACCTTCGACGTCGCCGCGAAGCATCCGCAGTTTTCGGTGCCCGCCTATCACCTCACCGGCTGGTACGACAGCCTGCTGAACGGCACGCTCGCCAACTTCAGCGGGCTGCGCGCGAATGCCGGCACGCCGCGGGCGCGGGCGAATCAGCGGCTCATCGTCGGTCCGTGGACGCATGCGCGACCCACGAAGACGACCACGAAGATCGCGAACGTGGAGTTCGGCCCCGAGGCCGGCTTCGATTCCGAGGGCCTCATCGTCCGTTGGTTCCAGCACTGGATGCCATCTCAGGGACTGTCCCTATTCAAGCCAGAATCGGATGAAAATCTGCCTAGGGCCAGAATAGGGACAGTCCCCGATTGGCCGGGGGCGCCCGTGCGCCTGTTCCTGATGGGCGAGAACCGCTGGCGCGACGAGCAGGAGTGGCCGCTGCGCCGGGCGCAGCCGACGCAGTTCTTCCTGCACAGCAACCGCGGGGCGCAGAGCCTCGCGGGCGACGGCGGTCTCGATCGCACGCCGCCCGGCAGCGAGCCCGAAGCGCCCGACACGTTCACCTACGATCCGGAGAAGCCAGTGCCGACGGGGCTCTTCGGCGCCTACTCGCGCATGCCAGTCGACCGTCGCGAGATCCAGCAGCGCGGCGACGTGCTCGTCTACACGTCGGCGCGGCTCACCGAGCCGCTCGAGGTCACCGGTCCGGTCACGGCGGTGCTCTACATCTCGACCACGGCCAAAGACACCGACTTCACGGCTGCCCTCAGCGACGTGCAGCCGGATGGCACGGCCCGCGCGCTCACCGACGGCATCACTCGCGCGCGTTACCGCAAGAGCAAGACCACCCCGGAACTGCTCGTGCCCGGCACGCGCTACGAGGTGCGGATCGAGGTCGGCGCCACCGGCAACGTCTTCCTGCCCGGCCACCGCATCCGCCTCGAAGTCTCGAGCAGCAACTTCCCGCGTTACGACCGCAACCCCAACACCGGCGCGCCATTTGCCAGCGATGCCACCACTGTGACGGCGCGGCAGACCGTGTTCCACGAACGAGATGCCGCCTCGCATCTCGTGCTGCCGGTCATCCCGCGCTGACCGCCGACCCGCCGCAATCGACCCGCGCGCGAACCTACCGCGATCGACCGCCCGGCGGCGTGCGGTCGGCGCCGAAGTACTTCTCGCTGCGATAGCGTAGCCACACGCGCAGTTCCTGCGGGATCTGCTCGCGTTCGGCCGCGCTCAACCGCTCGTAGAGCGCCAGGGCTTTGTCGCGCTCACCGCGACAGGCGCCGTTCTTGTGCTGATCCCAGTAACTGCGCGCAAGGCGCGTGCGCCGGCACACCTCTTTGACGAGGGACGGACCGGTGAGCACCACGTCGCGGGCGGGTTTTCTGGCAGGCACAATCATGCTGCGCGCACCGCAGCATCGCCAAGTGTATGGCGTCCCGCTACAATGCGCGGCATGCTGCGCATCGCCCTGATTGTCGTGCTGCTCGCCATTGGTCTCGGCGCCTGCCGTGGCGGAGAGCCGCGGTCGCGTTCGGCGACGGCCACCCGCCCGATGCTCGGCTACACGCCGGCCACAGCGGCCGCGCAGCACGACCTCGAGTTCCTGTTCCGCAAGCTGGTCTCCGCCGACTCGATGTCGGCCCTGCACAAGCCGCTCACCGAGCGCCCGCATCCCGCCGGATCCGCTGGCACGCAGCAGGTCGTGAAGTACCTGCAGAACTCGCTCGCCGGCTTCGGACTCGAGGTCG
>JANNIB010000388.1:0-3507 GCA_031404695.1 Acidobacteriota bacterium | reverse complement strand
GCTGTTCGACGCGGCCATGCTCGACAAGCCGCAACTGGTGGCTGCCAACAAGATCGACGCGCTCGACGAGCCCGAGCGGCTCGAAGCGCTGCGGGCCCGCGCCGAGGCGCTGCACCTGCCGTTTCTCGCCATTTCGGCGGCCGCCGGCACGGGTGTGCCGGCACTGCTCGAAGCCGCCTGGCCGCATGTGGCCGCGGCCCGCGCGGCCGAAGTGGCCAGGCTCATCGCCGAGGCCGCCGGCGACGACACCGGCGACGACACCGGCGACGACGCGAGCGCCGGGGACCACCCGCACTGATGGCGCGACTCGGCGTCCTCGGCGGCACCTTCGACCCGGTGCACCTCGGGCATCTGGCCGCCGGCCGCGCCGCGGCCGCCGCGCTCGCCCTCGACGAAGTGCGGCTGGTGCCGTCGCGCCTGCCGCCGCATCGCGCCGTCGGGCCGCGCGCCTCGGGCCATCACCGTTTCGCGATGGCGGCGCTGGCCGCGCTCGGCGAGCCGGGCTGGACGGTGTCGGACGTCGAGCTCACGCGCGAGGGGCCGTCGTTCAGCTTCGACACGCTGACGGCACTCGGTGCCGGCGGCTGGACGCCGACGCAGATTTTCTTCCTGATCGGCGCCGATGCCTTTGCAGAAATTGCCACCTGGTCGCGCTATCCGGCAGTGCTGGATCTGGCTCATTTCGTGGTCGTGACGCGGCCAGGCACCACACTCGACGACGTGCGGTCCCGGGTGCCGGCGCTGGCCGAGCGCGTCACGGCGCCTGAGCATGTCGGGGCCCGCGCCACCACGGCCGTCGTGCTGCTGGCCGCTGCGACGCCCGACGTGTCATCGACCGACATCCGCGCCCGCGCCGCGCGCGGCGAACCGCTCGCGGGCTTGGTGACGGAGCCCGTCGAGCAGTACATTCGTCGTCACGGTCTGTACGCTGCATTTCCGGGCCCGGCCTTCGGCGGGCACGTCTGAGTGGTAGGCACCTTGCATGGCGAAAACGAGTAGTGGACGAGCGAAGAAGACCCGCGTGCCGGCCGCCATCATGGCGGTCATCGACGCGGTGCGCGACAAGAAGGCCGACGAAGTGGTCGCGCTCGACCTGCGCTCCGCCGACGCCTTCACGGATTTCTTCATCCTCTGCACCGGCCACAATCGCCGTCAGGTCCAGGCCATCGCTGATGGCGTCGAGATGGCCCTCAAAGCGAAGAAGGTGCGGCCCACGCACGTCGAGGGCTACGACAAGGGCGACTGGATCCTGCTCGACTACTTCGACTTCGTCGTGCACGTGTTCTCGCCCACCGCGCGCGCCTTCTACGGCCTCGAGCGGCTCTGGGGCAACGCCGAAGCGCTCAGCCTGCCGAAGGAATCGCCAGCCGCCGCCGTCTAGCCGCGGCCGTCGGGCCGGCGAAAGCGCCGCCCGATGATCCGCGCCCTGGTCGAAGGCGCGCTCGCCGCGCTGGTCGCGCCGTGCTGCGCCGTGTGCGCAACCCTGCTCGAACGTCCCCTCGACGGCGCCGTCTGCCCTGCCTGCTGGGCCCGCGTCGCCCGGTTCTCTCCCCCGCTGTGCTTGCGGTGCGGCGATCCGCTGCCGCAGGGCCGCGACGCGCCGGGTGCCTCGGCCCGCTGCGCCGTGTGTTCGGTGGATCTGGGAGCCATTGCCGCCGCCCGCGCCGTCGGCCCCTTCGAGGGCGTGCTGGCCGAGGTCATCCACGCCTGCAAATACGCACGGCGGCCGTCGATTGCCACCGGCCTCGGGCGGATGATGCGCGCGCTCGCCGCCACCTGGCCGGAACCGATCGACGTCGTGGTGCCGGTGCCGCTCCATCCCCGCCGCGAACGCGAACGCGGGTTCAACCAGGCGGCGCTGCTCGCGGCAGCGCTCGGTCCGCCGGTGTGCGAGGCGCTCACGCGGCGCGTGCATACACCGCCGCAGGTGGCAGCGTCGGGCCTGGCGCGGCACGCCAACGTCCGCGGCGCCTTCGCGCTCGGCCGTGACGCCGCGGCCGTGCGCGGCCGGGTCGTGGCGCTGGTAGATGACGTGCTCACCACCGGCGCGACGCTCTCGGCGGCCGCCGAGGCGCTGGTGCCGGCCGGGCCGGCGCGGATCGTGGCGCTTACAGCAGCCCGAGCCGAGCTCGCACGGCGCTGAGGATGTCCTCGCGCACGGCCTCTGGCGCCCGCGTGCCATCCACGAACTGCCAGCCGGCGGCCTGCGCCTGCCGGGTGTAACTGTCGCGCACGCGCGAGAGCAGCGGCAGGTCGCGCTCGAACTTGTCGCGGGCGGCGCGCTTGCGGGCCAGCGAGGTCTCGGGCGCGATGTCGAGCAGGAACGTCAGATCGGCCGGTGGCAGCAGGCGCTGCACGTCGGTGAGCCACGGCAGGTCGAGGCCCTGCGCGTCGCCGTAGGCCAGGCTCGACGCCGCGTAGCGATCGGCCACCACCATCGCGCCGTCGTCGAGCCAGGCGCGGATGGCCGGCGCGTGTTCGTAGCGGTTGGCGATGTAGAGCAGCTGCAACACGTCCGGCCCGTAGGGGCGCTGGCCCTGCAGCGCCTGTCCGATCTCGGCGCCGATCGCCGTCGTGTAATCGGGGAACGACACGGTACGCACAGTGTGCCCGGCGGCGGACAGCGCCGCCACGAGCCACTCGGCCTGCGTCTGCTTGCCGCTCTGATCGAGGCCTTCGAAGGCGATGAGACGTCCGCGCGTCATGACCGGCTCCTACGCCTCGAGCTGCAGCAGCTCGTCGAGCGTCTGCCGGCGACGGATGAGCGTCCAGGTGTCGGCGTCCACGAGCGCCTCGGGCGGCAGCGGCCGCCGCAGATAGGTGGACCCGAGCGCCGCGCCATAGGCGCCGACGTCACGAATCGCCACGAGATCCCCGACCTCGAGCGGCGCCAGCGCGAGGTCGCGCGCGAACCGATCGGTGGATTCGCAGATCGGCCCGACGACGTCGGCCGCTTCGGTGGCGCCGGGCCGCACGTGCACCGGCTCGATGCGGTGAAAGGCGCCGTAGAGCGCCGGCCGCATCAGCTCGGTCATGCCGGCGTCGAGTACCACGAAGCGCCGGCCGCCCGCCACGTGCTTGATATCGACGACCGTGGAGACGAGCGCGCCGGCGGGCCCGACGATCGACCGTCCGGGCTCGATGGCGAGGGTGAGCGGGAGGTCGCCGGCGGCCTCGACCAGCGCCCGCACATAGGCGGCGCGGTCGGGCACCGGGGTGCCGTCGTACGAGATGCCGAGCCCGCCGCCGAAGTCGACCTGCTCGAGCGGCACGCCCAGCGTCAGCAGCGCGCGCGCCAGGTCGCTGGCCGCGGCGGCGGCCCGGGCGAGCGGCGCCAGGGTCGTGATCTGCGAGCCGATGTGGATGTGCACGCCCACCGGCGTCAGGCCCGGGCGCCGCGACATGTCGACGAACAGAGCGGACGCGAGCGCGATCGGCACGCCGAACTTGGTGTCGCGCAGCCCCGTCGAGATGTGCGGATGGCTCTCGGCGTCGATGTCGGGATTG
>JANNIB010000387.1:0-2558 GCA_031404695.1 Acidobacteriota bacterium | reverse complement strand
CGAGGGAGTGGGACGCAATTCGTAGCGGCATACCGGCTTCGTTGCCAGCGTTCACGAGGGCCGACCCGATTACCGATGTGTTGATCAACGTGGCCGTGCGCGGACCTTCTGCCGCGCTTTCGGCTCAGCTCGACGCGGCAGTCGCGAAAGTCCCGTTTCGCGACATGGTCGAAGGTCTTCTTCACCTGACGAAAGGCCTGGTACAGCGTCGAGCCGAACATCTGCTCGTTGAAGGCGCCGCGCACCAGGCCGTCGCCATGTTCACCCGACAACGCGCCCCCGAACTCCAGCACCAGGTCGGCGACATCGCGCGCGATGGCCTCGAACTGCGACAGGCCCTCGGCGGTCTTGAGGTTGATGACGGGCCGCACGTGCAGGCACCCCACCGAGGCGTGCGCGTAGACGCCGGCATGGGTGCCGCGCCTCGCCACCACCTGCTGGAAGCGCGCGATGTAGTCGCGCAGCCGTTCGGGCGCCACCGCCGTGTCTTCGACGAACGAGATGGCCTTGGCGTCGCCCTTCATGCCCATCGACAGCCCGAGCGACGATTCCCGCACGTGCCAGACGCGCGCCTGGGCGGCGGCGTCGGTGAGCTGGCGGGCGGTGCAGCGCAGGCCGGCGCGCACCACATCCCGCTCGAGCGCCTGCATGCGCGGCACGATCTCGTCGAGATGCGCACCGTAGAATTCGATGCAGAGCAGCGTCGGCCGCGGGCCGGAGACGATCTGGCGCAGCGCGCCGTCGAGCGTCGGATGGCCCACGGCGTGACCGAGGATGAAGTCGTCCATCACCTCGACGGCCGACGGCCCGTGCGCCAGCACCATCGGCGTGGCTCCGAGCGCGTCGAGCAGGTTGTCGAACTCGAGCGTCACCAGGGCCTTGGCGGCCGGCAGCGGCACCAGGCCCACGGTCGCCGCGCTGACGAACCCGAGCGTGCCTTCCGAACCGACCATGACGCGCGTGAGATCCACCGGCGCGCTCGCATCGACGAAGGCATCGAGCGCATAGCCGCCGACGCGGCGCATTACCTTGGGGAAGCGGGCGTCGATGTCGGCCGCATGGGTCACCGCGAGGGCCGGGACGTCACGGTAGGCGCGCGCCAGCAGCGAGTCGCCGGCGCGGGCCGCGTCGAGCGCGGCGCCGCTGAGGGGGCCCAGTTCGGCGGTGGTGCCGTCGGCCAGCACCACCTGCTGCGTGCGGACGTGATCGCCGGTCTTGCCGTACAACACCGAGCGGGCGCCGCTGGAGTTGTTGGCCATCATGCCGCCCACCGTGGCGCGGCTCGACGAACTCACGTCCGGGGCGAAGCGCAGCCCGTGGGACTTCACGGCGGCGTTGAGGTCGTCGAGGACCAGACCCGGTTCGACGCGAGCGGTTCTCGCGTCGGGATTCACGTCGAGCACCCGGTTCAGGTACTTCGAGGTGTCGAGCACGAGCCCGGCGCCGATCGACTGGCCGGCCTGCGAGGTGCCGCCGCCGCGGGGCGTGATCGGCACGCCGTAGCGACCGGCGATGGTCACGGCGGCTTCGACGTCGTCACGCGAGCGGGGCAGCACCACCCCGAGCGGCTCGATCTGATAGACGCTGGCGTCGGTGGAGTAGAGGGCGCGGGTGGCGCGGTCGAAGCGCACCTCCCCGGCAAGGGCAGTCCGCAGATCCTGTTCGAGCGCCGGAGTCATGCCGCCGGCCTACTGACTCTTGCCGCGCGCGGCAATCGCCCACACGGCCTCGACGTCGTCGCCGCGCAGCGCATGGATCTCGTCGTGGAGATTCACGGTCGGATCGCAGTGCGGGGCGCGGAACTCGAGCCGGTCGCCCACGGCGAGGCGGCGGGTGGCGCCGCGCATGTCGAGTCGGCCGTGTTCATCGCCGGCCCACGTGTAGGTGAGATCCGGACGATCCACGGCCCGCGGGGCAAACGGACGATCGGTCGCAAATGCCTTGTAGCCGCCGTCGACGATCGCCTCGTCGCCGTGCACGCTGACCACGGTGGTCACCACCGAGAGGGCGGGGCGGAAGTCGTCGTAGGCCTCGCCGGCGTCGCCGCCGATCTGCAGGTAGTCGGTGTCCATGAAGATGAAGCTGCCCGGCTGCAGTTCGGTCAGCCCGTCGATGGCGACGTCGTAGCGGTAGCTGCCGGTCGAGCCCGCCGACACCATCGGACAGGCGATCCCGTGCGCCTCGAGGAGGCGCCGCGTTGCCACGGCCTGCGCCATGGTGTGAGTGGTTCGGGCCCGGCGCGCTTCCACACCGAGGGTGTGGGAGGCGGTCGCGTCGTAGGCCTGCAGGCCGGCGAAGGCGAGATGCGGCGAGGCGTCGATCGCCCGCGCCACCGCGAGCGCCGGCGCGCCCGGCTCGACACCGGTGCGCCCGAAGTAAAGGTCCACCGCCACTCGCAGCGCGACGGCCGCATCAGTGGCGGCGCGGTCGAGCACGGCGACCTGCGCGATGTCATCGGCCACAACGATCGTGTCGGGCGCCAGTTGCGCGAGTGCCGCCGCCCGGGCGGCCTTCGCCGCGCCGACGACGGCCGTGGTCACCAGCAGGCCCCGGATGCC
>JANNIB010000386.1:0-2646 GCA_031404695.1 Acidobacteriota bacterium | reverse complement strand
AGCGCCGCGTGCGGATGCCGCCGACCGTGCCGCTGGCGAATCCGCCACGGCCATCGGCCTCCAGCCACTCCCGCTGGCCTAGTGTCTCGTGACCCATCGCGTCTCCTGGTGCCTTCGATGCCAGGGCACCCGCCGCGTGTCCGCGCGCGGGAGAACGTCTGGCACGTCGGTTCCGGTGTCGACGCTCACGCCGTCGCAGCGGACGCGCCCCGCGACACCGCTTGTCGATGACGAGAGGGACGCCCCGCCGCCGACGTCACCGGGCCCGCACTGACCGCGCGCCTCATCGACGTGGTCGCTGTCGTGCCCAGGAAGTGTCGCGCTTGCCGGGGGAAACCGCTCGCGACTGTCCAGGGGGGAGGCCCGCGGTGTCATGGGTTTCGTGTGTCTGTTTGACGACGGAACGCTCGAGGACACCCCGCGGCACATCGCGCATCCAAGGTGCCACAAGGAGCGCTCACGATGTCCGAATCGATCGACGTGCTACTGCGGCGTATTCAAAGCGGGTTCGTCGAGATGCCGGGGTTGTCGCTCACGCCGGCGCAAGCCGCACGACTCTGGCACATGCCCGCCGGCGATGCCGAAATGCTGCTCCGCCGGCTCGCTGACGCCCACTTGCTGAGCGTGAGCGAGGGCGGCCGCTACCGCCGTCCGAGCGAGGCATGATACGCGACCATTGGCGGGAGTACCTCTGCGAAGCCGTGGCCATCGGCCTGTTCATGGTGTCGGCCGCCACCTTCACAGTGCTGCTCGAACACCCCGCCTCGGCGGCGCGGATGGCGTTGCCTGGCCCCTTCGCGCGGCGCCTGCTGATGGGGCTCGCGATGGGTCTGACGGCGGCCGCGATCATCTACTCGCCTCTCGGCGCCCGCTCGGGCGCGCACATGAACCCCTCGGTGACGCTGGCGTTTCTACGTCTCGGGCGGATCCGCTCCGGCGACGCCGTGGCATACATTGGCGCGCAATGTTGTGGGGCGTGGCTCGGCACCTGGATCGCGGCCCTTCTGCTGGGCACGCTGTTCTCGGACCCCACCGTCAACTTCGTGCGCACATTGCCGGGGCCGGCCGGAATAGGCCCGGCCATTGTCGGTGAACTGGTCATTTCGTTTCTCACCCTCTCAATCCTGCTGGCGGTATCGGCGCAGCCGGCCACGATGCGCGCGACCGGGCTCGTGGCTGGGGGCATCATCCTACTGAACATCGCCTTTGAGGCGCCGCTCTCGGGCATGAGCATGAATCCGGCCCGCAGCCTCGGGCCCGCGCTGATTGCCGGCGACTCCTCGTCTCTGTGGATCTACCTGCTCGTACCGCCTGTCGGGATGCTGCTCGCCGCCGAGCTGCATCGTGTGCTCGCCACGCCAGGGTGCGCCAAACTCAACCACTCGGCGCGTGTGCGCTGCATCTTCTGCGAGGCCTGACTGGCTCTCGCTCCTGGGGTTCCTTATGCACTATGACGTCGTCATCATCGGCACAGGCGCGGGCGGCGGCACCTTGGCTCACCGGCTCGCTGGGTCGGGCAAGAGCGTTCTGCTGCTCGAGCGCGGGGGATACGTGGCCCGCGAGAAAGACAACTGGAGCTCGCGCGCCGTCAACGTCGACGGGAAGTACCACACCACCGAGGTATGGCACGACGGCGACGGCCGGCCGCTGCACCCGCACACCAGCTACTGCGTGGGCGGCAACACGAAGTTCTACGGTGCGGCGCTCTTCCGCCTGCGCGAGCCGGACTTCAGCGAGCTTCGCCACTACGAGGGTATCTCGCCCGCCTGGCCGATTTCTTACGCAGACCTGGAACCGTACTACGCGCAAGCCGAGCGCCTCTACCAAGTGCACGGCGAACGCGGCGTCGACCCGACCGAGCCCTGGGCGTCGGGGCCGTACCCGCACCCAGCCGTGTCGCACGAGCCGCGCATCGCGGCGCTGCACGAGGACTTCGCCGCCCTGGGCGCGCGGCCGTTCCACGTGCCGCTCGGGGTGATGCTCGACGAGCGGGCGGCCGAGACGAGCCGCTGCATCCGCTGTGGCACCTGCGACGGCTTCCCCTGCCTGGTACACGCCAAGAGCGACTCGCACGTCGTGGCGGTGGCTCCGGCCCTCACCAACGCCAACGTGACACTGCTGACCCACGCCTACGCCGAGCGCCTGGAAACCAGCCCCTCTGGACGAGCAGTTACGGCGGTGCATGTGCGCCAGGGCGACGTCAGCGAGCGATTCACCGCCGATCTGGTCGTGGTCAGCTGCGGCGCCATCAACTCGGCTGCGCTGCTCCTGCGCTCGGCAAGCAGCGCGCATCCCACCGGCCTTGCCAATCGCTCCGGCGTTGTCGGGCGGCACTACATGGGCCACGTCAACTCGGTGCTCATGGCGCTGTCGCGCTGTCCGAATCCCACGGTGTTCCAGAAGACGCTGGCGGTCAACGACTACTACTTCGGCGACGCTGAGTTCCCCTTCCCCATGGGACACATTTCGTTTGTGGGCAAGCTCGACGGCGTGGCGCTGTCGGCGGGTGCGCCCAAGCTGGCGCCCGGCTTCTCGCTCGACTTGATGGCCAGCCACTCGCTGGACTTCTGGCTCACGTCCGAAGACCTGCCCGCACCAGGCAATCGCGTCACGCTCGACCGCAACGGCGGCATCGTCCTGTCGTAC
>JANNIB010000385.1:0-2282 GCA_031404695.1 Acidobacteriota bacterium | reverse complement strand
CATCGGCTGCCACGCCATCGGTTCGCACGCCGCCTACATCTACATCCGCGGCGAGTTCTACCATCTGTTCCCGGCGCTGCAGAAGGCCATCGACGACGCCCGCGCGGCCGGCTATGTGGGGAAGAACATCCTCGGCAGCGGGTGGGACTGCGAGGTCTACCTGCACCGCGGCGCCGGCGCCTACGAAGCCGGTGAAGAAACCGCGCTGCTCGATTCGCTCGAAGGCAAGCGCGCCCAGCCGCGCTTCAAGCCGCCCTTCCCGGCGGTGGCCGGCCTGTGGGGCTGCCCTACGGCCGTGAACAACGTCGAGACGCTCTGCAATGCGCCGCTCATCCTGACCCGGGGCGCCGAGTGGTTCTCGGCCCTCGGGCCGGAGAAGAACGGCGGCCCGAAGCTGTTCTGCGTCAGCGGTCAGGTGAAGCGGCCGGGCGTGTTCGAAGCGCCGATGAAGGTGTCGCTCCGGGAACTCATCAACGACTACGCCGGCGGCATGCGCGACGGCCACACGATGAAGGCCGTGATTCCCGGCGGCTCGTCGGTGCCGATCCTGCTGCCCGACCAGATCGACATCCCGGCCAGCTTCGACGACGTGCAGCGGGCCGGCTCGCTGCTCGGCTCGGCCGCGATCATGGTGCTCGACGAGACGGTGGATATGGTGTGGCTGGCCGAAAACCTGCTGCACTTCTACCGCCACGAGTCGTGCGGCAAGTGCACGCCGTGCCGCGAGGGCACCGACTGGCTGTATCGCCTGCTGCACCGGATGCTGCACGGCGAAGGCTCGGCCAAGGACATCACGCTGCTGCAGAGCGTCGCCAACCAGATCAACGGCAAGACGCTGTGCGCGTTCGGCGATGCGGCGGCGACGCCGGTGCTGACGACCCTTAAACTGTTCAAGAACGAGTACGAGGTCTACGCGCGCGGCGAGAAGCCCGCCTCGGCCGACTACCGCGCCAGCCAGCCGGCCGGCGCGCACCACTAGCGCTGGAGCCGAGGCACTTACCGACATGCTCGACTTCCTTTCGTCCCTGTTCCGGCCGCCCAACAACTGGTGGGTGGCCTACGCCACCATCGTCGGCGTCGCCTTCTTCGCGCTCCAGATCAGCGCCGCCGTGATGGTCTACTTCGAGCGCAAGGTCGCCGCCTGGATGCAGCAGCGCTACGGCCCGACGCTGGTCGGGCCGAGCGGCACGCTGCAGCCGATCGCCGACGTCGTCAAGCTCATCTTCAAGGAGGAGCTGCGGCCCAAGTCGGCCGACGCCATCCTGTTCTCGCTGGCCCCGATCATCTCGGTGGCCACCTGTCTCATTGCCTTCGCGCCGGTGCCGTTTGGCGCCACCACGACGCTGTTCGGCTGGCTCGAGGAGCCCGTTGCGCTCCAGATCGCCGACCTGAACGTCGGGGTGCTGGTGGTATTTGCGGTGACCTCGGTGGGCGTCTACGGCATCGTGCTCGCCGGCTGGGCCAGCAACTCGAAGTACTCCCTGCTTGGCGGGCTGCGCAGCTCCGCCCAGATGATCAGCTACGAGCTGGCGATGGGCATGGCGCTGGCGACGGTCATCGTGCTGGCCGGCTCGATGTCGTTCCGCGAGATCGTCGACACGCAGGCCGGCTACTTCGCCTACCTCGTGCTGCCGTCGATCAGCATCCCCGACCTCATCCCGCGGTGGAACGTGTTTGCGATGTTCCCGGGCGGCCTCATCGCTTTCCTGCTGTTCTTCACGGCCGGCGTGGCGGAAACCAACCGCGCGCCGTTCGACTTCCCGGAAGCCGAACAGGAACTGGTGGCCGGCTACCACACCGAATACAGCTCGATGCGCTTTGCCATGTTCTTCATGGCCGAGTACATCAACATGGTCACGGTCTCGGCGGTGGCGGTGAACCTGTTCCTCGGCGGCTGGCACGGGCCGTTCATCGGCCCCGAATACGGCTGGATCTGGTTCCTCATCAAGCTCGCCGTGCTGCTCTTCATCTATCTGTGGCTGCGCTGGACGCTGCCGCGCGTGCGCTACGACCAGCTGATGACGCTCGGCTGGAAAGTGCTGCTGCCGGTGGCCACAATCAATCTGCTGGCCGTGGCCGCGGGGGTGATCGCCTTTGGCCTTTGATCTCATCGCCTTCTACGCTTTCGCCGCCATCACGGTGGTCGGGGCCCTGCTCGTCGTCGGGCAGCGCAACCCCGTCTACAGCGTGATGTCGATCGTGGGCTCCTTCTGCGGGCTCTCGGGTCTCTACGTGCTGCTCGAAGCGCCGTTCGTGGCGGTCGTGCAGATCATCATCTACGC
>JANNIB010000384.1:0-2401 GCA_031404695.1 Acidobacteriota bacterium | reverse complement strand
ATTACAGCTTGGCGTAGAATTTCTTTCTGCCTCTTTGGGAGCTTGGTACTCATAGATATTTCAGGAGTGGGGTAGTTACGACTTGGCCTTCCACACTTCCAGCACCGGCATGCCGTAGATCGGGCTCGACGGATCGTCGAGCGCGCCCGGGTTCACGATGTCGTTGGCGCCGATGACCAGCACCGCATCGGTCTCTGGAAGGTCGTCGTTGATCTCGTCCATCTCGAGCACGATGTCGTAGGGCACCTTGGCTTCGGCCAGCAGCACGTTCATGTGTCCCGGCAGGCGGCCGGCCACCGGGTGGATGGCGAAGCGCACGTTGGCGCCCTTGTCGCGCAGCAGTTTCGTGACTTCGAAGAGCGGGTACTGCGCCTGCGCGACCGCCATGCCGTAGCCCGGCACGATGACGATGCTCCTGGCTTCCTGCAGGATGTCGGCGGTTTCCTTCGCGGTGACGCTGGTCACCTCGCCCTGCGGTTCGCCGTCGGCCCTGACCGGCGCCTTGCCTTCCTCCGCGCCGAAGCCACCGAAGATGACGCTCAGGATCGAGCGGTTCATCGCCTTGCACATGATGTAGCTGAGGATGGCGCCGCTCGAGCCGACCAGCGCGCCGGTGATGATGAGCAGGTCGTTGTTCAGCATGAACCCGGCGGCCGCGGCGGCCCAGCCCGAGTAGCTGTTGAGCATCGACACCACCACCGGCATGTCGGCGCCGCCGATGGCCATGACCAGGTGCATGCCGAGCACGCCGGCGATCACGGTGGTCCAGAGCAGCGGTCCGAGCGTCGGATGGCCGAGGAACTGCGAGGCGAAGAACAGGCAGGCGCTCACCATGCCGATGTTCAGGAGGTGGCGCGCCGGCAGCAGCAGCGGCTTGCTGCCGATGAGGCCCTGCAGCTTGCCGAAGGCCACGATCGAGCCGGTGAACGTGATGGCGCCCACGAACACGCCGACGAACGTCTCGATCTGGTGGATGGTGGCCTCAACGCCCGTGTGTGACACGGTCGGGTCGAGGGTGCCGCCGAGACCGACCAGCACCGCCGCCGCGCCCACGAAGCTGTGGAGGATGGCGACCAGCTGCGGCATCGACGTCATCTCGACGCGGGCCGCCAGCACGGCGCCGATGGCCGAGCCGACCGCCATCGCGCCGGCCATCACGGGGTAGCCGCCGGCGCGCGGGCTGAGCGCGGTGGCGACGGCGGCGATGATCATGCCGACGATGCCGAAGATATTGCCGCGGCTGGCAGTGGCCTGCGCGGACAATCCGCTCAGGCTCATGATGAACAGGAGCCCGGCGACGATGTAAGCGACAGTGACGAGTGATTCAGGCACGACGGGCGTGTCCTCGCTAGCGGCGGAACATCCGCAGCATCCGCTGCGTGACCATGAAACCGCCGACGATGTTGATCGTGGCGAGGAGGATGGCGGCCGCGCCGAGGATCACCATCAGCGACCCCGGCGGCCCGTTGAGCTGCAGCATGCCGCCCACGAGGATGATGCCGCTGATGGCGTTGGTCACGCTCATGAGCGGCGTGTGCAGGGCCGGCGTGACGTTCCAGATCACCTGCCAGCCGATGACCACCGCCAGCGCGAAGACCGTGAAGTGCGACAGGAACTCGCCCGGCGCCACCAGACCGAGCCCGGTGAGCAGCACCGCCGCGACCAGGGCGGCGACCGCCGATCCCGCGCCGCCGCCCGACGCTTCGGCGCCGCCACCATGGCCGTGCCCTTTGCCGTGGCCGCTCGCTTTTGCTGCCTTCGGCGCAGCAGCGGCAACTGCGGCCTTTGGCGGCGCAGGTGGCGCCTCCTTCTTCGGCGGCGGCCACTTCAGTTCGCCGTCGCGCAGAATGAGCGCGCCGCGTACCACTTCGTCGTTCTCGTCGATCTTGTAGTTCTTCGCCCCGCCCATGTCGGTGAGCAGGTGCACGAGGTTGTTGCCGTAGAGGAAACTCGCCGTGGGGGCAAGGCGGCTCGGTAGGTCCGTATAGCCGACGATGTGGACGCCGTGCGCTTCCACCGCCTGGCCCGGCACCGTGCACTCGCAGTTGCCGCCGTTCTCGGCCGCCAGATCCACCACGACCGAGCCGCGCTTCATGCCCTTCACCATCGCTTCGGTGATGAGCGTGGGCGCCGGCTTGTTCGGGATGAGGGCGGTCGTGATGATGATGTCGACCTCGCGCGCCTGCGCCGCGAACATCTCCATCTCGGCCTTGATGAAGGCGGGGCTCATTTCCTTGGCGTAGCCGCCGCCGCCCTCGCCGTCTTCCACGACGTTGAGTTCGATGAACTCGGCGCCCATGCTCTTGACCTGGTCCTTCCCCGTCGCGCGCGTGTCGAACGCGCGCACGATGGCGCCCAGCCCGCGAGCCGCGCCAATGGCGGCCAGCCCTGCCACGCCGGC
>JANNIB010000383.1:0-24304 GCA_031404695.1 Acidobacteriota bacterium | reverse complement strand
CGAAGAACGGGTTGATGGTCGTGACGCCGCCGCCCAGTTCGTGGGTGTTGGTCTTGCCGAGCATCACCGCGCCGGCCATCGTCATGCGCGCGACCACGTCCGCGTCTTCCGCTGGCACCTCGTGTTCGTAGAGCCTCGAGCCGGCGGCGGTGCGCACGCCGCGCGTCTTGAAGAGGTCCTTGTGCGCGACCGGCACACCCATCAGCGGACTACGCGCCCAGGTGCCGCGTGCGCCCGCGAGCAGGCGCCTCGTCTCGTCTACCGCGCGGTCGCGCGACACGGTCACGTAAGCGCCAAGGGCCGGGTCCTCGCGGTCGATGCGGGCGAGATACGCCGCGGCAACCTCGAGCGGCGTCAGGCGGCCAGAGGCGTAGGCGGCCTGCAGGTCGGTGAGTCCGAGGGCGGTCGGGTCGCCGGCGGCCGAGGGCGCGTTCTGGGCCGCCCGCGCCACCGCGTCCGCGGCCAGCAGCGACGAGACCCCGCCGAGCGCCGCCAGCCATTCCCGGCGTGTCATGCGGCTGCGTTTGTAACGGGGTCTGTCACGGTCACGGATTGTCTCCGGGGTCTGACCCCGAAGACGTTCGATGACGGTGACAGACCCCGCTACACATGATGCGTTTCCGCTATGATCGCGGCGGTCCGCGCGCATCCGGACCGGGAGGATTCAAATGGGGTGTAGAAGTCGCGTTCGTGTGGCCGTGCTCGTGGCGAGCGTGGCCGGAATGACGTCGGTGGCGCCGGCCGTGGCCCAGCACGACATGCCCATGGGGGCCTCGTCGGCAGCGACGAAGCCGGGGGCGGCGCCGGAGCTGCCGAAATACGTCGCCGAACCGATTCCGATCTACACCGTAGGCCTCGGGCCCTTCAGCAAGACCATCACCACCGCGAACCCTGAAGCCCAGGCGCTCTTCACGCAGGGCATGCAGATGATGTACTCGTTCGCCAAGCTCGACGCCGTGCGCTCGTTCCGCGCCGCCTGGCAGCGCGACCCCAACTGCGCCATCTGCTACTGGGGCGAGGCGTGGGCATGGGGCTCGTATCTGAACGGGCCGATCCTCGCCGAGCACTCGCCGTTTGCCTACGCCGCCGCGAAGAGGGCGCTCGCCGTCAGGATGCACGCGAAGCTGCCGTGGGAACAGCAGTTCATCGACGCCGTCCAGGTGCGCTACGTCGAGAAGTTCGATGCCGCCAAGCGAATGGATCAGGAGCGCGCCTACGCGGACGTGATGAAGAAGGTCTCCGAGGCGTTGCCAGACGACCTCGACGCGATGACGCTCTACGGCGACGCGCTCTTCCTGCTGGAACGGCGCCGCGGCACCCGCGACATCAACTCGCCAGACATCAGGCGGCTGCACGGCGTGCTCGAAAGCGTGCTGGCGAAAGACATCAAGCACCCCGGCGCCTGCCACCTCTACGTGCACGCCACCGAGTCCACCGTGGATCCCGGCAAGGCCGCCGCCTGCGCCGAGTTCCTCGGCAGCGTCGTGCCCGGCGCCAGCCACATGAACCACATGCCGTCGCACACCTGGAACGAGATCGGCCGCTGGAACGACGGCGTGCGCGCCAACATCCAGGCGTGGCATTCGGATCTCAAGGCGGCGATCGGCGAGGGTTTCGCCATCTACCCGGATCACAACCTGCACATGCTGCTCTTCGCGGCTGCCAACGACACCCAGGGCGCCGTGGCGACGCAAGCCGGCAAAGACCACGCGAAGAGCACCGGCGACACGATGTACCAGGTGCTGACGCTCGTGCGCTTCGGCCGCTTCGACGAGATCCCGGCAGTGGAGAAGCGTCCCGAGCGCGACGTGCCGGCTGGCATGTGGGACTTCGCGCAGGGCTACGCCAAGCTGCGCGCCGGTGACGTGGACTTCGCGCGCCTGTATCTGACGAAGGTGCAGAAGGCGGCCGCCGCCTCGAAGCAGAACTTCCGCGGCCACGAGGCCTCGAAGCTGCTGGGCGTGGTCGGCAACATCCTCGACGGCGAGATCCTGCGCTACATCGGCGACAAGAAGGGTGCGCTGGCAAAATTCGAAGAGGCCGTGAAACACGACGACGCCATCGAATACGACGAGCCCGAGCCGCTGCCGTTCGACGCCCGCCACTGGCTGGGGGCGATGCAGCTCGAAGCGGACATGGCCGCGGCGGCGGAAGCCACCTATCGCAAGGAGCTCGAGGAACATCCACACAACGGCTGGTCGCTGCTCGGCCTGAAGCAGGCGCTCGAGGCGCAGGGCAAGCCCACTGCCGATGTCGCCGCCGAGCTCGAGAAGGCGTGGGCGCGCTCGGATACGTGGGTGCGCGCTTCGCGCTTCTAAGGATGCCTCGCATGACACGCATCGCCCGACGAGACGTGCTGGCGCAGTCGCTGGCTCTGGCCGGCTTCACGGCCACCGCGCGCGTGGCCCGCGCCTCCCAGGCGGCTTCAGCGGCGCCCCCCGCGGTGACGCCCGCGCTCGGCACGACGCTCCGCTTCTTCCCCGGCTTCACGGCCGAGACGGTGAAGACGTCCGGTGCGGACATCTACGTGCTCAAGGGCGGATCGGGCCCGCCCGTGCTGCTGCTGCACGGCGCGCCGCAGACGCACATCTCGTGGCGCAAGGTGGCGCCCGAGCTCGCCAAGACGCACACCGTCATCGTGCCGGATCTTCGCGGCTACGGCGACAGCAGCAAGCCGCCCGACGGTGCAAGCCACGTCAACTACTCGAAGCGGGCGATGGCGCTCGACCAGGTGGAGGTCATGCGCCACTACGGCTACGACCGCTTTCCGGTGATTGGCCACGACCGCGGCGGCCGCGTCGGCCATCGGCTGGCGCTCGATCATGCGGACAAGGTCACGCGGCTCGCTGTCCTCGACATCGTGCCGACCTATTACCTCTACACGCACGTCACGCTCGAGTTCATCCAGGCCTATTTCCACTGGTTCAACCACGTGCGCGCGTCGCCCGGTCCCGAGAACGACCTGAAGGCGCAATACGAGGCGGCCCGCGCCAAGGCGGCGGGCGACGACGTGCGGCTCGAATACCTGCGCGCGCAGAGCGACCCGGCCAACATCCATGGCATGTGCGAGGACTACCGCGCCAGCGCGTCGATCGATCTGCAGCACGACGCCGCGGACCTGGCGAAGAAGATCCAGTGCCCACTGGTGACGCTCTGGAGCACCAAGGGCCCGATGGGACGCCTCTACGACGTGCTGGCGATCTGGAAGGAGCGCGGCGTCAGCGTGACCGGCAAGCCGATGAATGCCGGCCACAACATCCAGGAAGACGACCCGGCCGGCACGCTCACCGAGATCCGCGCACTTCTTGCCTGATTTGTAACGGGGTCTGTCACGGTCACCGGATGTCTTCGGTGACAGACCCCGTTACATTTCGTGACCGTGACAGACCCCGTTACAAATCAGCGGGCGGTGCGCACCTCGTCCAGCTTCTTGCGCGTCGCGTCGAGCGTGCCGACGTCGGTGCCCTCGATCTCGCCTTTGTCCTTGAGCGCGGTGAGGATGGCGACGGCCTCGGTGTAGTCGCGCTCGGCGTCGGCACGGTCGCCGGCCTGCCGACCCGCCTGCCGGCTCAGCACCACCGACGCATCCGCGCGCTCGATGAGCGCCAGCGCGACCGCGACGCGCAGCTCGACGTTGTCGGGATTGCCCTGGCTGAGCCCGCGATAGGTCGTGACCGCGCGCTCGAAGCGCCTGGACGCCTCGGCCCGGCGGCCCAGCTTCGCCAGCAGACGTCCCCGCATGGCGTCGTTGGTGGCCGTCTCGGCCCGCGCCCGCGCGTTGCCGGGATCGGCGGCGGCGAGTTGATCCTGCAGCATCGCCGCCCGCTCCAGCGGCGCCAGGGCGTCGCTCGTGCGGCCGTCGGCGTCGAGCATCTCGGCCTGCTTGTAGAACGCCATCGCGAGGTCGTTGCGCGCCGCCGCGTTGGTCGGGTCTTCGCGCTCCTGCGCCTCGTAGGTCAGCAGCGCCTGGCGCTCTTCGGCCAGCGCTTCATCGCGCCGGCCGAGCGCGGTGAGGATGTCGGCCGCGTTGCTGCGCGCCACCGCGAGATTGCGCTTGAACATCGCGTTGTCGGGATAGCGCGCCGAAGCCCGGTCGAACACCGCCACTGACTGGCGCATCTCGGCCAGCGCGCCGGCGTGGTCGCCGATGTTCGGATAGTTCGGGTTGCCGAGGATGTTGCCCACCTTGTGGTGAGCGACGCCGAGCTGGCGCAGGTTGGCCAGGTCGTCGGGCGCGGTGGCGGCGAGCGCCTGCATCATGCCGAGCGCCAGCCGGTGATACTCGAGCGCGTCGGTGGTGTTTCCGGTGGCCGCCAGCATGTCGCCGTAGCGGCTGTAGCCCACGACCAGATCGCGGCGCGCCGCCGGCGAGGCCGCCAGATCGCTGGCGGTGTCGCGCACGAGGTCGAGGCCGGTGCGCACGGCCTCCATCGCCGCCTTGGTGTCGCCGGTGGCGGCCAGCAACTCGCTGAGGCGCAGATACGCCACCGACGCCTCGCGCCGCAGGTCCACGGGGCTCGCGCTGGTGACGCCGAGCGACGCGTAGAGCGCCACAGCCTTTTGATAGCTGGCGAGTGCGCCTGTCGAGTCGCCGAGGTTCGGATTGAGCGGCCGCCCCTGCACGTCGCCGACGCGCACGTAGCCGGCGCCGAGTTCACGCCGCAGGTCGGCCCGGTCGCCGGCATCGGCCGCCAGCTTGTCGAGGTACTCGATGCCCTTCTGCACGATCAAGCGCCGCGCCGGCGTCGAGCCCGCCAGGTCTTTCACCGCGTCGTGCACGTCGAAGAGAAACGCGCTGGCCAGGGATCGCACGTCGTTGAAGCGCTGTTCGGCCCGCGCGCGTTCGGCCCGCGCCACCCGCGCTTGCCAGCCGATGCCGATGACGCTGGCGATGAGCGCCATGAAGACGGTCGCCGCCGCCGTGACCGCGCCGCGATGCCGGCGCACGAACTTGGCGGTGCGATAGCCGATCGTGTCGTGGCGCGCCAGCACCGGCAGGCCCGCCAGATGGCGCCGCACGTCTTCGGCCAGCTGCTCGACCGACACGTAGCGTCGTGACGGCTCCTTGCTGATGGCCTTCATCACGATGTTGTCGAGGTCGCCCTCCAGGCGTCGGCGCAGACGCTGCGTGTCGGGGCTGTGCCGAAGCCGCAGTTCGACCGTGCCGGTGGTCGCAGGCGTGTCGGTGTCGCCGGCGTCGAGCGGCCGCGTGACCGCGACGCTCGGCCGCAGCGGCTCCGACTCGCACACGACGCGCACGATCTCGGGCACCGCGCGGCTCGTCAGGCGATAGGGACGGCGGCCCGTGAGCAGCTCGTAAAGCAGGATGCCGAGCGAGTAGACGTCGGTGGCGGTCGTCACCTGCTCGCCGCGCACCTGCTCGGGGCTGGCATATTCCGGCGTCATCAGCTGCAGGCCCGGCACCGTCACCGCCGTGAGCGACTGGCCGGAGAGTTCCGCGTTCAGCAGCTTCGCGATGCCGAAATCGAGCAGCTTCGGCACCCCGTCCTGCGACACCAGCACGTTGGCCGGCTTGATGTCGCGGTGGATGACCAGGCTCTGGTGGGCGTACTGCACCGCGCCGCACAGCAGGCGGAACAGCTGCAGCCGGGCGTTGGTGTCGATCTGCCGCGATTCGGCGTATTCGCCAAGCGGCATGCCCTCGACGAACTCCATGACCAGATACGGCAGGCCATCGGTGGTGGTGCCGCCGTCCAGGAGCCGCGCAATGTTCGGGTGATCGAGTCCGGCGAGAATCTGCCGCTCGGTGCGGAAGCGCCGCACGATCGACTCCGTATCCATCCCGCGCTTGAGGATCTTGAGGGCGACGCGTTTGTGGAACACGTCGTCGTCGCGCATTGCCAGGTAAACGGCGCCCATGCCGCCTTGACCGAGCTCGCGCACGAGCCGGTAGGCGCCGATGCGGGCATCAGGGCCGTCAACCGAATCGGCCGGGCTGAGGCGTGTGACGTCGTCTGGACCGCTGCTCACTGGGGAAGGAGACCGGCGCTCAGTCTAGCGTCCGCGCGGCTCAGAACTCAACGCGCAGCCCGGCCGATGGCAGACGCGGAAAGAGCGCGTCGGTGAAGCCGGTGACGAGTCCGTTGGGGCGAATGGTGCCGCTCGTGCGGCCGAGGTTGTCGCGGCCCAGCGCGTTCAGCACCTCGGCAAACAACGTCAGTCGCCGCGTCGACCAATGGAACATCCGGCTCGCCCGCAGATCGAGCCGCCCGTACCCCGGCAGCCGCACTTCGTTTCGCCGCGCCGACGCCGTCAGCGCGGTCACGGTGCCGGCGAGATACGCCGGGATCGGCATGTTGCTGCCGTAGCGGAGCTTGGCGCCGACGCTGGTGCGGGTGCCGATGCGCTGCGACAGGTAGATGTTGACCTGGTGCCGCTGATCGAAGTCGGCGTGGTAGCGCTCGCCGGTGGCGCGATCGGTCGCGCGCGTCGTGCCGTAGCCATAGCCAATCCAGCCCACCAGTCCCGTCGCGGCCGTGCGGCGCACGGTGAGCTCGACGCCGCGGGCGGCGACGTCGGTTGCGTTCAGCCACAGGTTCGCGGCGGCCGGTGTGCGCACGACGCCGTTGACCAGGCGCGGCAGCGACGCGTCGAGCCGCAGGGTGCCGGTTTCCTGCCGGTCGTAGAGGGACGCCTGCAGGCCCAGCGCGGACGACAGCCGGTATTCGGCGGAGACGTCCGCGGACCTGGCGCGCTCGAGCCCCGGCGCGGCGAAGGTGCCGGGCGGCGGCAGCATCGACAGATCCGCGAGCTGCCACGTCAGCCCCGTCCCCGCGGCGAACGACCAACGCGGCACCGGTGACCAGCGGGCCAACAGCCACGGCGAGGCACTGGCGGCGCCGTGCAGCGACTCGTGGTCGAGCCGCGTGCCGGTGTCCACGGTGAGTGTGGGCGTCGGCGTGAGCCTGGCGCGCGCGAAACCGCCGAAGCGCCGACGTTCAGGCGACCAGCGGGCGACCGATCGCAATGAAGGCCCGGCTAAACCGGTGGCGTTGTACTGCCAGTAGGTGAAGGCGGCGGTGTCGCGGTCGGCCGCGATGCCGAGATCGACCGTGAGCCACGTTCGCGCGGCCACGGTGGCGTCGGCGCGGTAGCCGACGGTGCGCTCCGTGCCGCGCGCGAGCACCTGGCCGGCCGCGCCACGGTTCTGATAGCGCAGGCCGGCCGCTGACAGGCGCTGCGAAACCACCAGCGTCTGACCGAGCGTGGCGCGCCAGGTGGCGATGACGAGCCCGGTGGACGCATCGGCCACCGCGATGCCGTTGGCGCTCGGCGACGGGTCGGTCTCGCGATAGCGCGAGCGTCCGATCACGGCGGCCAGTTGCAGCTGCTGGCGCGGCGACAGGTCGAACACCAGCTTCGACTGCGCGTCGGTGAAGCCGAACCGCGAGCTGTCCTCGAAGTCGAGCTGCGCAATCAGCCAGTCGATGTAGCTCTTGCGGACGCTGGCCAGCCAGGCGCCGCGGCGCGACCGGCCAATCGGCCCTTCGACCACCGCCGAGGCGCCGGTGCCCGAGAGCGATCCGTTCAGCCGGAAGGCGTCGCGCGACCCCTCGCGCAGCGCGCTTTGCACCCACGCCCCGGTGCGATTGCCGTAGGGCTGGGGCGAGGCGCCAGACGTCAGGCCGATCTCGCTGAGCACGTCCGCGTTCACCATCGCCACGGTGCCGGTGTCGTTCACCGCGCGCGGGCCATGCACGAGCCACGGCGCCGGCACCCCGTCCACCGCAAACCCCATCTGACGGAACTCGCTGCCGCGCACCGAGAACTCGGCCCGGAAGTCGTCGCCGGTCGCCACGCCCGGCATCGCCTGGATGGCGCGGAACGGATCGTCGGCGAGCACGCCGCGCAGCTCCTGCAGCTCGGCCGAGCGCATCCGGAACTCGACCGGCGCGCTGGCTCGTTGACGTTCGTCGCCGCCGCGTACCGTGACCCGCTCGGTGTAGGCGCCGGCGCCGGATGCCAGCGGCAGCGTCACTTCCACGGCGACGCCGGCCACCACCACGACGTCGCGGCGGGCCAGCGCGTAGCCCACGATCGACAGGACGAGCGTGCGCGGACCCGCCGGCACCGGCTCGAGCACGAAGCGGCCGTCGGCATCGGTCGTCGCGCGCCGGTCCGCGTCCTCCGCGATGACGAGCACGGCGGCGATCGCCGCGCCGGTCTCGGCGTCCACGACGCGTCCGTGGATAGCGCCGGTGCCGGTCGCGCCAGGCGTGGCCGATTGCGCCCGCACGACCGTGGACGCAGCCAGCAGCAGACAGACGGCGAGGGCCCATGGCGAGGGCCGTGGCGCTGCGCTCACTGACAGAGGGACGCACCGTCGAGGCGGCGATGTGGGCGGATGGAGAGCGACATGGGTCGGCGCCCCGCGAGGATAGCGCGTTGGTCGGCACGGTCGCGAACGGCTAGCATGAAGGCCGTCGATGCCTCGCCACCTCATCCCCGACGACATCGAAGACTTCCGCGACCGCACCTGGCGCCGCGAGGGCGTGCGTCAGGTCGAATCCGCCCACGACGCCGAGCAGTTCGTCGAGCAGGTCGGCTTCGCGGCCTGCCTGACCGACTCGCGCAAGCCCGGGCCGTCCCTCTACGTCGCCGTGTGCGGCCGCCGCGATGCCGTCATGCCGCGCAACGTGCAGAAAGACCCCGAGGCGTCGCACACGTGGCTGTTGAAAGACGACGTCATCCGACGCGGCAAGGTCTATTACGCCAAGCTTGCGCGCGGCAAGGCGATGTTCCTGGCGCCGCGGCTGGTGCCGCACTTTCATGCCGTGTTCGGCGTGCGCAAGGCGGCCGAGGCGACGCGCCTCAGCGCCGACGCGCGCGCCATCCTGAAGGTGCTGCGCCGGGAATGGGAGATGGCCACCGGCGATCTGCGCCAGGAATCGGGGGTCACCGATCGCGCGACCTTCACGAAGGCGATGGACGAGCTGCAGGTGGCGATGCTGGTCGTGCCGAGCGAGGTGCTCTACGCGCCGTGGTTCACCTACATCTGGACGCTGGCCGTCGGACGCTTTTCCGGCCAGCTCACGATGCGTGTGCGGCCGGAAGTGGCGCGTCGTGAAATCGCCCGCGCCTTCCTGACCACCGCCGGCATGACCGTGCCCGGTGAGCTGGCGCGCGTGACCGGACTGTCGCGCGCCGAGGCCGGCCTCGGCAACCGGGCGCTGGTGGCAGAGGGGGTGGCGACGTCGCCCGCGACAGGCGTCTACGTGCTGGCGCCAAACGGCGCCTGAACGCTGGCGCGTCCGCCGGCATCACCACAGCACGCGAACCGCTCCTGACGACCGAATGACCTCGTCTCGCGTGATGAGCGGCAGGTCGAGCGACCGTGCCGCGGCTACGATCAGCCCATCGAACGGGTCGCGCGTGAACCCGAGTTCGCTGGCATCGAAGATCTGTTCCGCCGTGAGATCCGCGGCTGGAATGACGGGTTCGAAAACAGGTCGGCGAAGAACTGGCGCGGGGAACGACCAAGATCCGCCCGCTCCACGCGCACCAGGATCGCCAGTTCCCACATGACGGCCGCTGGCACGTAGAGCGCCCCGCTGCCGGCATCGCACGCCGCAAAATGGGCCGCGGCCGACCGGCTCAACAGTCGCGACGGGCCCGCTGCGAAGTACAGCAGCGCGTTGGTGTCGGTGACGGCGGCGTCAGGCACGACGTCCGCGCCGCTTGCCTCGCGGTGTCGCCGTCCGCGGCAGTGCGCCGTACGGCTCCGCGTCCTCGCGGACGACCAGCGGACGGGCGAGTGACTCTTCGAAGAGCGCGCGAATGGCCGCCTTGGCCTTCTTCAGGTCGGGGTCGTTCTCGGGCAACCGGACCGTGCCCGCCACGGACCGGACGGCCCTGTCCGGGCCGCCTCCAGTACGCACTTCGGTGACCAACCGGTCGAGCGCCTCGCTGAGGTTGCCCTTCGAACTCACGCGGGCTCGCCCCCGCAGCCACGTCAGGTTGATCTCATCCAGGGTGACGGACACCGCTTTCCGAGGCATGCGTCCGCGTATCATATGCGCATACGATAAAAGAGAGCGGTGATGCGCCCCCGCGCCCTTACCGGCTCGCGTTATCATCGCGGCCACATGTCCTCTCCTCGTCGCGTTCGTGTCGGCGTCCTCGGCGCCGGCACCTGGGCCCGAGCCGCCCATCTCCCCGGGTTCGCCCGCGACCCGCGCTGCGAACTGGTGGCCGTTGCCGATCCTAAGAAGGACCTCGCCGAAGAAGTCGCACGGGAATTCGGCATCCCGCACGTCCACGACTCGCACGAAGCGCTCATCGCCCGCACCGACCTCGACATGGTGGATGTCTGCACGCCGAGCAGCACCCATTTCGCGCTGTCGTGGGCGGCGCTCGAGGCCGGCAAACACGTGTTGTGCGAAAAGCCGGTCGCGTTCGACTTCCGCGACACCCGGCGGGCCGCCGAGCTGGCGCGCTCGAGGGGCCTCAAGACCAAGCTCGGCTTCACCTTCCGCTACGCGCCGGCGATGCGCTACTTCCGCCAGCTGGTGGCCGACGGCTACGTCGGCACGCCCTTCATCTTCAACGGCTACGAGCAGAACTCGCAGTGGCTCGATCCGATGAACCCGCTGCGCCAGGTCGATCCGAACGCCGACCCGAACATCCTCCACGTCTCGTCGCTCGAAGGCTACGGCGGGCCGATCATCGACATCTCGCACCTGATGGTCGGGGCCGATCTGTCGCAGGTCGTCGGCACGATGCGCAACTTCATCCCCCACCGTATGGTTCGGGCGACCGGGAAAATGCAGCGCATGAACATCGACGACGGCGACATCTATCTGGGCGAGTTCGCCAACGGCGCGCTCTGTTCGATCCAGACCAGCTACGTGACCGTCGGCAACTATCCCGGCATCGAAGCGCGGCTCTACGGCAGCGAAGGCGCGATCATCTGCCGGCTGGTCGAAGAACACGGCATCTGCGAGCGCATCTGGCTGGCCGGCAAAGACCATGTGGAGTTCACGCGCGCCGAGGTGCCGGCCGAGTTCTATCCGCCCGGCGGATCGTCGGAAGAATCGTGGCGCACGCTCTTCTACGCCAACCTCGTGAGCAGCTTCATCGGCGAGATCCTGGCCGACGACGACACCAACGAGGGCAGCTTCGACGACGGCGCGTGGGTGCAGGAGACGATCAACGCGGTCGAGCTCTCGTTCCGGGAACGGCGATGGGTCACGCTGCCGCTCGCGTAGGGCCGCCGCCCACCGGGGCGGAGGCGGCGCTCGACCGGTTCTTCGAGGTGTTCTACCGGCAGCGTCCGGTCACCGCGACGTTCACCGGCCTGCATGCGCACGACGATCGGCTGCCCGACTGGTCGCCGGCGGGACTGACGGCGCAGGCGGAGGAACTGCGCGCGCTCCGCACGGCGCTCGACGCGGCGGGCCGGGTGCCCGACGACGCCGTCACCGCCTTTCCCGGTGAGGTCGACCTTGCGCTTGCCGACGCCACGGCCGAGATCGCGCTGGCCGAACACGAGAGCGGCCACGTCGTGCACCGCAATCCCACGCTGTGGACCGGCGAGGCCATCTTCGGCGTGTTAAGCCTCGTGACGCGCGACTTCGCGCCGCTGGCAGAGCGCCTGGCCCATGCCGAAGCGCGTCTGACTGCGATTCCCGCTTTTCTCGCGCAGGCCCAGCAGACGATGGTGGCGGCGCCACTCGACTGGAAGCTGAAGGCCCGCCAGGACTGCGACGCGGCGACGCGGCTCTTCGGCGAGACACTGCCGGCCTGGGTGCGCACCGAAGTTGCCGACGGCCGTGCACCTGGCGTCGACGGCGATCGCTGGTCGCGCGTGTCGGCGCAGGCGGGGCAGGCGTTCCAGACGTTTGCGACGTGGCTGCGCGTGCCCGACATCGCATCGGCCGGGGCGAAGCGTTCGTGGTTCGGTGGCGGCGCGCCCAAGGGCCTGTCCGATGTCGGCCCGAGCGGCGAGTCGGCGCCCGAATCGCTGCTGTCGCTGCTGCTCAGACGCGGCCACTGGGTGACCACGCCGATTCCCGACCTGCTGGCCGAGGCCGAAGCCGCGCTCGCCGAGGCGCGGGCACGGCTCGACACGATGGCTGCGCCGTACGGCGGCTGGCCGGCCGTGCAGGACCTTCTTGCCGCCGAACATCCGACGGCCGAGGGCTATCTGGCGCGTTTCCAGGAAAAATGGGACGCCTGCAAGGCCACCGCCGAGCGCCACGACCTCGTGACATGGCCCGAGGCTCCGCTGCGCTACCTGCCGTTTCCGGCACACACGCGCGAGGCCGCGCCGAAGCTTTACTACCTGCACTACCGCTCGCCGGCGCCGTTCGATCCGGTCGGTATCTTCGACTACGTGGTCGCACCGCTCGAGGGCCTCACCGTCGACGAGACGACGGCGCGCCTGCGGCAGTGGAACGACAGCGTCATCACGCTCAACCACGTCGTGCATCACGGCGCTATCGGGCACCACGTGCAGAACCACCATGCCTATCGCGGCGCCTCGCGCATCGGCCGCGTGGCGGCGGTGGACGCCGCCTGCCGCATCAGCATGTTCACCGGCGGCAGCCTGGCCGAAGGCTGGGCCTGTTACGTCTGCGACCTGATGGAAGAAGTAGGCTTCCTCACGCCACTCGAGTCGATCGCGCAGCAGCATACGCGGCTGCGGATTGCCGCGCGGGCGATAGCCGACCTGCGCATGCACACCGGCCGGGCGAGCATTCCTGCCGCCGCCTGGCACTACGAAGACCAGGCGTTCATGAGCGCGTCCGCGGCGCGCGGTGAGGCGATCCGCAACAGCATGTATCCGGGCGCCGCGGCCATGTACTGGCTCGGCACCCGCGAGATCCACCGCCTGCGCGCCGAGATCTGGCGTCGCGAGGGCGCCCTGTTCTCGATGCGACGCTTTCACGACCGATTCCTTTCGTACGGAGCCATTCCCGTGGCGCTGATTTCGAGACTGATGCTGGCCGATGAGGCCGCGCGATGACCAGGATCGAGCGAACGACCGGCACGACCGGGGACTGTCCCTATTCTGGGTGGGGGCGGACTTCGCGCAGATCTTGCAGTGGTGCCGCCACGTTGCTTGCAGCGCTGCTCGTGGCCGCCTGTGGCGGCGGAGCCCCGACGACCACGGGCGACACCGGCAGCGCGGCTTCTGGTGGCGCCGGGCGTCCCACCGACCGCCTGGTCGTGGGCTACGACCGCGAGCCCGACACGCTCAACCGCTTCAGCACCCACATCCTCGAAGACATCGAGACCTGTGTGGTCGAGGGACTCGTCACGACCAACGAGAAGATGGAGGTCGTGCCGCTGCTCGCGGCGTCGGTGCCGACCATCGAGAACGGCGGCGTGGTGCTGCGCAAGGACGGCGGCATGGACGTCACCTGGAAGCTGCGGCCCGAGGTGAAATGGCACGACGGCACGCCGCACACCTCCGCCGACGTGAAGTTCACGGTGGAGGCCATCAACAGCCCGGCCTACAACCCCGAGAGCACCGACGGTTTCGATCGTATCACCAGCGTCGATACCCCCGACGCGCTCACCGCGGTGCTGCACTACAAGGAAGTCTACGCGCCGTACCAGTTGCAGTTCGTGCGTGGCACGTTGCCGAAGCACGTGCTCGACGGGCGCGACATCGACACCGCCAACGACTACAACCGGGCGCCGCTCGGCACCGGCCCCTACAAGGTGGCGGAGTGGAAGAGCGGCGAGTTCATCCGGCTCGAGGCCGTGTCCGGCTACTGGCAGGGCACGCCGGCCGCCATCAAGACGCTGACCTTCCGCTTCATCGCCAACACCAACACCCGCATCAACCAACTCAAGAGCGGCGAAGTGGACATGGTGGTGATGTTCCCGTGGGACAAACACCGCGAAGTGGCGGCGATTCCCGGCGTGTCGGTGCATCGCATCGACGGCAACGGCTACGAACACGTCACGCTCAACCAGCGCGCCTTCCCGGCGTTTGCCGACGTGCGGGTACGCCAGGCGCTCACGCACGCGGTCGTTCGCGTGTTGCTCGGTAGGGCCATCCACGAGGGCCTGGCGCCGGTCACGCACGGCCCGGTGCAGCCGGTGTCGTGGGCGCACAACCCAAAGGTCCGCCGCTATCCCTACGATCCGGCGCGGGCCAAGGCGCTGCTCGACGAGGCGGGCTGGACCGACACCAACGGCGACGGCGTGCGCGACAAGGGCGGCCAGCGCTTCAGCTTCACGCTCATCACGCAGGCCGGCTTTGCCGTGCGCGAGAACGTGGCGCAGGTGCTGCAGCAGCACTTCAAAGACATCGGCGTCGAAGCGGCCGTGCAACTCCACGACGGCACCAGCATCAGCAAGCTGTGGTTCGAAGGCAAGTTCCACGCGATGCTGCACTGGTGGCAATTGCCCGCCGACCCGGAGCTGGCGCTGTTCTTCGCGAAAGACCGCATGCCGCCGGCCGGCCGCAACATCAACTACGTGACCGACGACGCGCTGACGCGCCTGGTCTACGCCGCCGACCGCACCGTCAGCCAGGGCGAGCGCACAGTGATTCTGGGCGAGGCCCAGGCGCGCATCGCCGAGCTGGCCATCGAGATCCCGCTCTACGGCGTGACCAAGCTCGATGCGGTGCCGGCGCGGCTCAAGGGCTTCACCGGCAATCCCACCAACACCGGGCCGTTCTGGAACGTCCACACGTGGACGCTCGACTAGCTGCGTCATGGCCGCGTCGATAGGGCCGCTGGGCCGGCTGGCGGTGCGCCGCCTGATCGAGGCGGTGCCGCTGCTGCTCATCGTCTCGGCCATCGCCTTTGGCCTGCTGCAGTTCGTGCCCGGCGGACCGCTCGAGGTCTACCTCTCGAACCCCGGCGTGCGGCCCGAGGATCTCGAGCGCTTGAAGCGCGCGCTCGGTCTCGACCGCCCGCTGTGGGTGCAATACGTCAGTTGGCTGGCCGCGTTCGTGCGCGGCGACTGGGGCTACAGCTTCAGCGACGGCCGTCCGGTGCTCGACCGGGTGCTCGAACGTCTGCCGGCCTCCGCCGAGCTGCTCGCGGCGTCGTTTGCCCTGGCCATTGCTGCCGCAGTGCCGGCCGGGCTGATTGCCGCCGTGCGCCGCGGCACTCTTGTCGATCGGACGCTTTCGGGCGTGGCCGCGGTGGGGGTGTCGCTGCCGGCGTTCTGGCTCGGCCTGATGCTGCAGCTCACCTTCGCGATCGGTCTCGGCTGGCTGCCCTCGGCCGGGCGCGCGACCGACGGTTCCCTCACGGCCCGCCTGTCGTTCCTCGTGATGCCGGCGGCCGTGCTCGCCTTCGTGCACGCCGCGGCGTGGATGCGCTACCTGCGCGCGTCGATGGTGGACGTGCTGGGCGCGCCGTTTGTCGCCGCCGCCGGCGCGCGCGGGCTGCCGGCGCGCCTGCGCCTGACGCGCCATGCCCTGCCCAATGCGCTGGCGCCGGTGGCGACCGTGGTGCTGCTCGACGCGGCGCTGCTCGTGCCCGGCGCGGTCGTGACCGAAAGCGTGTTCGCCTGGCCAGGCGTGGGCAGCCTCTTCACCGAGGCGCTCGGACGCCGTGATTACACCGTGCTGATGGCGCTGCTCATGGCGAGCTCGGTGGCCGTCATCCTCTTCAACCTGGTGGCGGACCTGCTGCACGCGTGGCTCGATCCGCGGGTGCGGGTATGAAGCGCGGGGTGCTGGTGCTGGCCGGGCTGGCCCTGGCGGCGCTGGTGGCGCCGCTGGTGGCGCCCTACGCGCCCGATGCGCTGGATCTCGTGAATCGCCGCGCCGCGCCGTCGCTGGCGCACTGGTTCGGCACCGACGACCTCGGCCGCGACGTCTTCAGCCGCGCCCTCTTCGGCGGACGCGTCTCGATTGCCATCGGCCTGCTGTCGGCGCTGGTTGCCGTGAGTGTCGGCGTCGCGGTGGGCGCGGTGGCTGGTTATGTGGGCGGCTGGGTGGACGCGGTGCTGATGCGTGCCACCGACGCGGTGCTGTCGATGCCGCGCCTGCTGCTGCTGATGGTGGCGGCGGCGACGCTGCAGCCGTCGGTGCCGGCGCTGGTCGTGCTCGTGGGTGCGGTTGGCTGGATGGAGACCGCACGGGTGACGCGGGCCTCGGTGCGCGGGCTCACCGGCCGTGACTACGTGACGGCAGCGCTGGCCCTCGGCGCCGGGCACCTGCGGGTGATGGGGCGGCACCTGCTGGCCAACGCGGCGGGCGCCATCCGCACGGCGGCGGTGCTCGCGGTGGGCCGCGCCATCCTCGTCGAATCGGCGCTCAGCTTCTTCGGCGTCGGCGTGCAGCCGCCCGCGGCCACGTGGGGCAGCATGCTCTATCAGGCCCAGTCCGCGATGACGACCGAGCCGTGGCTGGCGCTCTTCCCGGGCGCCTGCATCGTGCTCACGGTGGGTGGCCTGACGCTGGTCGCCGACCGTACCTGAGCCCGTATCCGCTCCGTCTTGCATCTCGGCCCGAGATCGACGGCTCGGCGCGATGCCGACGGAGGAAGACCTGCGGATATCCTGCAACAGCCATTTACATCGGCGGCGCCGCTGCGATAGTCTCCGCCCATTCGCCCTGACTGTTCTTGGGCGCTGTCGGTTCGATGGAATAGCCGGGAGGGCCGTGATGCGTCGACTGGTGCTCGCCACTTGTGTGCTGGGATTGGTCCTGGCGTCGCTTGCTCCAACCGCCGTTGCTCAAACAGGCGATGGCGCGCTGCGCGGGTACGTCAAGGACGAATCCGGCGCGATTCTGCCCGGCGTCACCGTGACCGCGTCCAGTCCTGAGCTGCTGGCGCCGGTCGTCTACGTGACCGATGCCGCCGGGCTCTACCGCCTCAACAACCTGCCACCGGGCAGCTATGTGCTGCAGGTGGAGTTGCCGGGCTTTGCGATCGTTCGCCGCGAGGGCATCCTCGTGCGTGCCGGTCAGACGTTCGCCATCGACGTCGAAATGAAGGTCAGTGCGCTGCAGGAAACGATCACCGTGACCGGCGACTCGCCGATGATCGAAGCGAGCAAGCCGACGACCTCCATCACCCTCGACCGCGAGCTCATTCGCGCGGCGCCGATCTCGTCGCGCCGGGTGTTCAGCGACGCGCTCGACCTAGCACCCGGTATCTCGTCGCGTAACGTCGACGACGGCGTCGGCCGCCGCTCCTACTATTTCAAGGGCGCGGTGATCTTCTCGCACGTCTTCACGCTCGAAGGCGCGCCGGCCGGTTCGTTCCTCGATTCGTCCGCGCACTCGATCGGCTTCGGCGGCGATACCGTGCAGGACTCGGAGCTGAAGCTGAGCGGCGTCGATGCGTCGTCGCCGTCGGGCACCGGCGTCGTGATGAACATCCTGGCGCCGCGCGGCGGCAACCAGTTCAAGGGCTCGGCCATCTACGACTTCCAGGACGTGTCGTGGAACAGCGACAACACGAAGAGCGGCAGTGCCCCGGGCGGCCTACCCACGGCACAGTCGGTCAACCAGTTCGACCTCTCGCTCGGCGGGCCCATCATGAAGGACCGCATCTGGTTCTTCGGCGCGTTCCGCCGGGCCGACCTGACCAACGGCATCAGCCGGTCGCCCCTCAACGAAGCGAACATCGCCAAGCTCGTGCCCGACTTCGAACCGTTCGACAACTTCATGAAGAGCAATCAGCCCTTCCTGAAGGTCACGGCGCAGATCAACCCGAAGCACGAGGTCACCGCGTTCTACCAGAACGATCGCTCGAAATACTCGAGCAACCGCGAACTCGACAACAAGCCGTACCTCTACAACTCCACCGGTGGCGGCCTGTCGCACGCCCGGGTGAGTTCGGTCTGGTCGAACTCCCTCACGACGACCGTCTCGGTCAACTACAACGACAAGCGCGGCAACGACGCCAATACCTACGACGGGGTGAACCTCAACGGACCGCAGATCCAGATTCACCAGGACTCGTTCACCAATGCGGGCCGGCAGGACGGCACCGGTGCACAGGCGCGGCTCAACACACCAGACATCATCTCGCTCTCTGATTCCCACCTCTGGCTCGTGCGCGGCGACCTCACGTATTTCAAGCAGGGCTGGCTCGGTGGCCACGAGTTCCGCGCCGGGTTCTGGGCCGCACCGGAGATGGTGCGCGAGACGACGCAGCAGTATGTGAACGACGGGTTCATTCTGCAGGAAGACCGCTACATCGACCCGAACAACCATCTGCTGGGCACGACCCCCTTCCACCTGCGCTACCGGTCGCCGGTGGTCGCGCCCACCATCAGAGAGCGCGATCGCGACATCGCGCTCTACGTGCAGGATTCGTGGACGCCCAATTCGCGCCTGACCCTGAACGTAGGGCTCAGAACCGACTTCATCAAGCGGACCGACAAGCTGCTCGGCATCGATCGGCAGAAGAGCGTGGCGGTGCAGCCCCGCGTCGGCCTGTCGTATCTCATCACCGAAGACGCGCGCAACGTCGTTCGCGCCAGCTACGGCCGCCTCTACGAGCAGGTGAACGGACGCGACTACATCGTCACGTTCAATCAGGCCGGCGCCACTGACCTGACCGACATCTACATCGACAAGGCCGGCAACCGCACCTCGGTCTTCACGCCGGCGACCCGCGGCGTCGATCCCTCGCTGCTCTTCGACAAGAACCTGCACCAGCCCTTCGTCGACGAGTTCTCGATGGGCTTCAATCGCCAGTTTCCCGGTCAGATCAGCGTCGGCGTGGCGGCGACCCACCGCCGCTATCAGGACAACTTCGCGGAACTCGAGATCAACGGTTTCTATCCGGATGGTCCGAACAAGCCCTTCCTGGGCTTCGGTAAAGTCGATCCGAACCGCGGCATCATCACTCAGGAAACCAACAACACCTGGACCGACGTCATCGTGAACGCGCTCGAGGTCACGCTGGCCAAGAACATGTCGCACGGGTTCCAGCTCATCGCCAGCGCCACACGCCAGTGGAACTGGCTGTCGGGCACGTGGAATCCGAACGATCCAGCGCGCTTCGTGCAGCCCGATGCCTTCGCCAACAACCGCGACATGTCGCAGCAGCTGTTCGGCAATGGCGAAGAGAATTCGCTGAACGGCGGCGGCCGCGAATCGGGCGCCGCCTATCGTCCGTTCTCGGTCCGCGTCGGCGGCCAGTGGCTGGCCCCGTGGGGCATCAGCGTCGGCGGCAGCTACGTGATCCAGGCCGGTGGTTACATCGGGCCGCTGGTCACGCGTCTCGAGGCCAACGACCCGCAGGTGACGCAGTTCGGTCCGTCCACGGTGCGGCTCGCCAATGGCACGAGTCAGCCGAATCCGCTGGCGACACGGCTTCGGTTCGTGGGACCGACCCGCGGCGACGGCCAGATCCGCAACGACGACGCGAAGTACATGCAGCTCAAGATCGGTCGCGTCTTCCGCTTCGGCACGCAGTCGTTCGAGCCGGCGCTCAACATCTTCAACGCCTTCAACACCGGTGCGAACACTCAGTGGGGCACCGACGCGAACCTGATCTACAGCCCCAATTACCAGAACCGGTTCAACCGACACCCGCCGCGCGCCTTCCAGCTCTCGATGGCGTACAAATTCTAGGAACGAACGCTTCGGTCCGCCGCCGGCGCCACCCCCGGGCTGGCGCCGGTTCCATGTACGGCGCTTGTCACGACGCGCAGCTTCGTGATGCAGTGAAGCGCAATGGCGAAGCGCCGCTCCAGCCCCGGCCGCCTGGCCGCCCCCGATCAGGATTCGGCCCGCGGGGCGTCCGCCGCTCCACGGCCGCCCGTGTTGTGGCGCCGCTGGCTCGTGCCGTCGCTGATGGTGCTGCTGCTGGCCGGCGCGGGCGCACGCTCGTGGCGCGGTCGAACTCCCGTGACGCCGCCGCGGCCAGCCCGGCCGAACGTCGTCCTCATCACGCTCGATACGACGCGGGCCGACCGGATTGGCGGCTACGGCTACGCCGGCGCCGTGACTCCTTCCCTGGATCGCCTGGCCCGCGATGGCGCGCGGTTCGTGCAGGCGCTGTCGCCCGCGCCGCTGACGCTGCCAGCGCACGCAACCGTCATGACCGGTCAGAACCCCTACGGCCACGGCGTCCGCAACAACGGCTACTTCGTGCTCGGCAATGCCGTGCCGACGCTGGCCGAACGTTTCGCCGCGGCGGGCTACGACACGGCGGCCTTCGTGAGCTCGTTCGTGCTCGACCGGCAGTTCGGCCTCGCACGCGGGTTCACGCACTACGACGACGCGCTTGACCCGCCACAGGGACTATCGAACTCGCTCGAACTCGAACGCCGCGGCGACCGCACCGTGGCGGCAGCCGCAGCCTGGCTGGCGGCCCGCGCACCCAACACTTCGTACTTCCTCTGGGTGCATCTCTACGACGCGCACGAACCCTACAACCCCCCGGCGAGCTTTCGGGCGCAGTTCGAGCGCCGTCTCTACGACGGCGAAGTGGCGTTCATGGACACGCTGGTCGGCGAATTGCTCGCCCGCGCCGGTTACGGCGCCGCCGGTTCGCCGCTGGTTGTCGTGGCCGGCGACCATGGCGAGAGCCTGGGCGACCACGGCGAGAGCACGCACGGGTTGTTCGTCTACGAGAGTGCCTTGCGCGTGCCGCTCATTCTGTCGTGGCCTGGCGTGCTGGCTCCGCGTGTCGTCGAGCCCGCCGTCGCGCTGGCGGACGTGGCGCCGACCGTGGCGGACCTCGCCGGTCTGTCGCCGTTTCGCGACATCCATGGCGAATCGCTGATGCCGATGCTCGACGGCGCGGCGCCGGCGACCGACCGGGCGCTCTACGCCGAGACGTTCTTCCCGCAGTTCTTCATGGGGTGGGCGCCTCTGCGGTCGATTCGTCACGGTCGCTGGAAGTACATCGATGCACCCGAGCCTGAACTCTACGACGTGGCCGCCGATCCCGGTGAGACCACCAATCGCGCCACGAGCGAGACGGCGGAGGCACGCGGACTCCGCCGCCGGCTCGAGGACGCCGTGCGAGGGAAGGATCGACCGTCGGCGTCGGCCATCGGTAGCGATGCTCAACGCAAGCTCGCGGCGCTGGGCTACGTCAGCGCGGCGGCGCCGCGCCCGGCCACCGCCGGTCCCGCCCCCGACCCGAAACGGATGGTGGGTGTCTTCGAGCGGCTGACCGGTGCGAACCGGGCCCTGGCCGATGGCCGTCCGGCGGAGGCCGCCGGCATCGCGCGCGACGTGCTGGCTACCGACGAGGGCAACCACTTCGCGCGCCTGGTGCTCGGCCGCGCGCAGCTGGCCACGGGCGAACATCGCGCCGCGATCGACACGCTCAGAACGTATCTGGCCGCGGTGCCCGGCAGCGCCGACACCCATCACTGGATCGCGCTGGCGCACTTGCGGCTGGGCGATCGCGTGAGTGCGCTGGCGGAGGAGGAGGCGACCCTGGCGCTCGATCCGCGCCACGGGGCTGCACTGTCACTTCGTGCCGGTCTCTTGTTCTCAGCCGGACGGCGAGCCGAAGGCGTGCAGTCGCTCGCCGATGCCGTTGCCGCCGATCCGCTCAACCAGGCGCTGCGCGTGTCGTACGCGGATCTGCTGGCGGATGCGGGACGTGCCGCCGACGCCGAAGCGCAATACCGCCGCGTCCTCGAGGTGCGTCCGGGCGATGTCGGTGCGCGTCTGGGTCTGGGCGTGCTGCTCGCCAGAACCGGCCGCCTCGAGCTGGCGATCGCCGAACTCTCGCGTGTGCTCGAACTGGCGCCAGCCGAAGACGAGGCGCGCTTCGAACGCGCTGTCGCCTACGAGCGCCTGGGCCGCACAGCCGAGGCGCGGGCCGGGTTCGAACGCCTCGACGCGTCCACCACCCGGCCCGACATCCGACAGAGCGCCAAGACCCGGCTCTCTCAGCTGCGCCGCTAGACGGCGCCGCCGCCGGCCTACGGCGCCTTCGTCACGATGTGGCCGGCTGAGTGCCGGCGCAGCAGCTCGTTGAGCGCCGTCACGTCCCTGTCGACGAGCCCACGCACCTGCGTGAGCTGTCCCTGCAGCCGCTCGGCCAGCAGCGTGGCGACCTCCAGATGCTGAACGGTAGGCTTGAAGTCGCTGCCCGAAACGCCATTGGCGAGGTAGCTGAACCGCGACAGCAGTTTCGCGGCGTAGCGCACCCCGTCCTGACCACCCGTGATCCGAAGATCGTACAGATTGGTCTCCTGCTCGGTGAGCGCGTCTTGCACACGCTGCGCCATCTGCTTCACCTCGCTGTCGCTGGTCGTGCGCACCACTTCCTGGATCTGATTACGCATGAACTCGAGCTGGTTCACGGCATCGACCCCCTGGTTGAGGCCGGTGGAGAGCGTCGACAGCAGCGTCGTCTGCGCGGTGATGTCGGCCTCGGTGCCGCCCGAGTGGGGGTCCTTCCGCACGGTGAGCGGCTGCGTGTAGTCGCGGCCGCCAACCGTAAGCGTGATGGTGTACTGGCCCGGAGGCGCCAGGATCGAGATCTGCGGCGCACCCCCGGCTGGGGGCCGGGTGTCGTCATTGCCGCGCGGCAGCTCGTGGCCGTAGAGAGGATCGGTGCGGAACTTGAGCGCCTTCGTCGGGTCCTGGCGCAGGTCCCAGTGCACGCGGTTCAGGCCGGCGCCGCCCGGCACGGTCATCGTGCGGATGGTCTCGCCGCGGGCGTTCTTCACGGCCATCCGTCCACCGCCCTGCACCGGCTGACTCAAGTAGTAGTTGAGCGCGGCGCCGTAAGACGGGTTTTCGCCGACGGTCGGATCGTCGTACGGGGTCGAGGGCGCCGTGATGCCGCGGAAGCGGTAGGCGGCGCGCGGCGCGAACAGGTGCGCCGCCTGGCTCAGCACGTCGGGCGTCATCGCGCGTAGCGCGGTCAGGTCGTCGAGAATCCAGAAGCCGCGGCCGTAGGTCGAGATGACGAGGTCGTTGAAGTGCTCCTGCACGACGATGCCAGAGACCGGCGCGGCCGGCAGGTCGTTCTGCAGCGATTGCCACGTGTCGCCGCTGTCGAATGTCACGTAGATGGCGTTCTCGGTACCGAGATACAGCATGCCGCGGCGTACCGGGTCCTCGTAGATCACCTTCGTGTAGCTCAGGTTGCTCTTCGGGATGCCGTTCACGATGAGCTTCCAGCTGGCGCCAAAGTCGGTGGTGCGATAGACCCACGGATCGCGGTTGTTCATCTGGTGGCCGTCGATGGCCACAAACGCCGTCCCGTCGTCGTAGCGCGACGGCGCGAAACTCCGCACCGACAACCAGGCAGGCAGCCCGGGGAGGTTCTTCGTCACGTTGGTCCAGGTCTTGCCGTTGTCGCGCGTCAGTTGCACGAGGCCGTCGTTGGTACCGGCCCAGATGAGGCCTTTCACCCGCGACGACTCGGCGATGCCGTAAACGACGCCCGCGTACTCGACGCCGATGTTGTCGGGTGTGAGGCCGCCGGAGCTCCCCATCCGCGAGCGGTCGTTCTGCGTCAGATCCGGACTGATGACCTCCCAGCTCTGCCCGCCGTTGGTCGTGCGGTGAATGTGCTGGCTGCCCACGTAGATCGTGTTGCTGTCGTGCGGTGAGATCTGCAGCGGCGCATCCCACACGAAGCGGTAGCGGTTGCCCTCGGCCGGCCCGTTCGATTGATCCGGCCACACCTCGATGTTGCGGAACTGACGGCGGTTCTGCTCGTAGCGCACCACGATGCCGCCGACCGTGCCCGAGCCAGACGCCGTCGACCACACGATGTTCGAGTCTTTCGGATCGGGCGTGGCCCAGCCGCTTTCGCCACCGCCCACCGCGTTCCACATCGCCCGTGGAATGCCCGGGTCGCCGCCGAAGCCGCCCTGCAGCCGGCTGTTGCTCGGGCCGCGGTAGGTGGGCTCGTCCTGCTTGTTGCCGAGCACGTTGTAGGGAATCTCGTTGTCGACGGTGACGTGGTAGATCTGCGCGTTCTTGAGGCGCTGGCGGTACCAGGTCTTGCCGCGGTTCACCGTGATCGACAGCCCCTGATCGTTCGCCACGATCTGCCGGTCGGCATTGGTCGGGTCGATCCAGATGTCGTGATGGTCGCCGCCCGGCGCCATCGCTTCACCGCCGACGCCCCGTCCGAGCACGTTGATGGTCTTGCCGCCGTCGATCGACTTGGAATACGACGCAGTGAGGAAATACGCCTCGTCTGGGTCATCCGGCGCCACCGCCATGCGCGAGTAGTAGTGCGCGCGCCCCATGGCGTTGTGGTCGTAGCTCACGACTTGCCAGGTGTCGCCGCCGTTGTCGCTGCGCCAGAGCTGGCCGCGTTCGGTTTCCAGACCGCGCCAGGGCACGCCGTCGCCGGTCTCGATGAGGGCGAACATGCGCTGCGGGTTCGAGGCCGAGATGGCCACGGCCACCTTG
>JANNIB010000382.1:0-28144 GCA_031404695.1 Acidobacteriota bacterium | reverse complement strand
CGATCGCCGCCGCGATCGAAGGTCTTCGGGCGGTCGCGCCATTCGGGCTTCGGTCCACTGGGGCGGTCGCCGCCGCGGTCGAACGTCTTGGGCCGATCGCGCCACTCGGGACGGGGGCCACTCGTCCGGTCGCCGCCGCGGTCGAACGTCTTCGGGCGGTCGCGCCACTCCGGCTTCGGGGCGGTGGGACGATCGCGCCACTCCGGCTTCGGCCCGGCCGGTCGATCGCGCCACTCGGGCTTCGGACCACGCGCATCGGGACGCGGCTTCCAACCGGGCCGTCCTCCGCCGACCCCGCCACTCGGCTTGTCGCGCCATGCTGGCTTCGGCCGATCACTCCACGCGCGCTTGGGAACCGGCGCATCACTCTCAGGGCGAGGACGTCCGCGCCAGTCGGTCGAGGCCGGCGGCGCTTCCTCGGCCGGTCCGTCCGGCAGATCGAACGGCTCGGGCTCGAGCGCGACGGCGTCGATCGAGTCGTCAGGCGCGTCGAGCGGACCATCGAGCGGCGCGAACACGTCTTCTTCGGCCTTCGGGCCGTGGCCGGGCCGCGCGCGCACCATCTGCTTGAAACGCTGCCACTTGGCCTTCTTCGCCAGCTCGTACTTCTCGCGCGGGTCGCGATGTTCGCCGCCTGGCCGCCAGCTCCTGGTGCGCCGTTGGAAACCATCCGGCGGTGGCAGCAGCGCGCCGTCGGGGCCGACGGTGTAGCCGGACGACAGCTTCTCCTTCGCCTCGTCGCGCGATTCCCACAGCTTGCCTTTTTCGAACCACTTCATCGTGGCGGCGGGCTGCTTGAGCTGCAGACGCTTCAGCGTGGGCAACAGTTCATCGGGCTCGGCGGCACGAAAGGCGGTGGGGCCCCCGTCAACGAGGATGGTCCAGTACGCGTAGCGGGGTGGCATCTCACGATCCTACTAGGTAACGTGCGGGTGGACACGACCAGTTGGCAGGGCGCCCACGCGAAAACGGGCGGAATACGCCTGAAACCGGCCGGCGCGTGGCGCCCGGCTAGAGCGCGAGGTCCGGGATCCGCTTGAGCTTTTCCACCAGCGTGGTGCGCTTGAGCCCCAGCATGCGCGCCGCGTCGGCGCGATTGCCCTCGGTGCGGGTCAGCGCGCGGCTGATGAGGTCGCGCTCGATGCGCGCGACCAGCGACGGCAGATCCACGCCTTCGTCCGGCAGATCGAGCGTGGGCGCCGATTCCACCGGCACCGACTGCACTTCGGGCGGCAGGTCGATGACATCGATCTGGGGACGCGTGCCGCGCAGGATGAGCGCGCGCTCGACGGCGTTCTCGAGCTGGCGCACGTTGCCCGGCCACACGTATGCCATGAGTCGGCGCATCGCGTCCTGCGACACCATTATCTCCGGCGCGCCGGCCGGATGCCCGTCGCGGGTCGTGACCTTGCGGATGAAGTGCTGCACCAGCAGCGGCACGTCTTCCTTGCGATTGCGCAGCGGCGGCAGCGTCAGCGGAATCACGTTCAGGCGGTAGTACAGGTCTTCGCGAAAACCGCCCTCGCCCACCATCTTCAGCAGATCCGAGTTGGTCGCCGCCAGCACCCGCACGTCGACCTTGATCGTGCGGTTCTCGCCCACGCGCTCGAACTCGCGCTCCTGCAGCACCCGCAGCAGCTTCTGCTGCAGGCCCATGCTCATGGTGCCCACTTCATCGAGAAAGAGCGTGCCGCGATCGGCCTGTTCCAGGCGGCCCTGGCGCGTGGCCACCGCGCCGGTGAAGGCGCCGCGCGCATGGCCGAACAGCTCGGCCTCGAGCAGGTTCTCGGGAATGGCGCTGCAGTTGAGGGCGACGAAGCGCTGGTGACGCCGCGGACTCGTCTGGTGGATCGCGCGCGCCACCACTTCCTTGCCGGTGCCGGTCTCGCCGGTGATGAGCACGGTGGCGCCGCTTGGCGCCACGGTCTCGATCATCTGGCAGAGGTCGCGCATCGGCTGGCTGCGGCCGACCACCCCGGGCAGCCCGTCGCGCTGTTCGAGCTGCTGACGGAGGTACGCATTTTCCGAACGCAAGCGGCGCTGCTCGAGCGCAGATTCCAGCACGTGCAGCAGCTCTTCGAACTGGAAGGGCTTGCTGATGAAGTCGGAGGCGCCGCGCTTGATGGCGTCCACGGCGTCTTTCACCGTGCCGTAGCCGGTGACCACGATGCCGATGATGCCCGGATAGCGCTGCAGCGCCGCCGCCAGCACCTCACGGCCGTCGATGCCGGGAAGCCGCAGGTCCGACACCAGCACGTCAAACGCGAACCGTTCGAGTTTTTCGAGCGCCTGCTCGCCTGACGAGGCCTCGGTGACCTGGTAGCCAGCGTCGGCCAGCCGTTCGGCCATGACGGTGCGTAGTGCATCTTCGTCGTCAACGATGAGCAGATGGATGGATTCGGCCAAAGGCAACTTGGGGGCTCGGAAGCGTCAATATCCTGACACCGAATGCCGAGGAGCGTCAACCCCTGAAATCTGGTCGGTCTGGCACAACCCTGCCCTAATCCCCACGACACAGCAACCGATACCAGCCTTTGAAGGAGAACTGACCTGTGGAACGTCAGACCATCAGCATCATGAAGGCGTGCGAGCTCGTGGGCGTCAGCCGTCGAACCATCTACAACTGGATCGCGGCCGGCAAAGTCGAATACGTCCGAACGGCGGGCGGCAGCATCCGGATTTTCGTGGACACTCTGTGGCGGCAGCCGGACGGCAGCACTCGTGCCGGTTCCAGTCCTGCGGCTTAACTCGCGCACGATTCGACCAAGAGCGAGAGCACGTGAATCCGTCGACCATCCCCCTGGAGACAGGCCCACAGGCGCGGCCATCCGATGACCTGCGCGGCCTGTTTCACCAGCTCAGCAATCAGCTCGGGATCATTCTCGCGAATGCCGAGCTGATGGAACTCAAGCTGAGCGACCCCGCACAACGGGCCCGCGCCACCCACGTGGTGAACGCGGCCCTCGAAGCGATGGCCGCCTCGCGCGCCATCCGCGACGTGTCGGGCCTCTAGCCCGGTCCCGCAAGTCCCCGCAAGTCCCCGCCCGTCCCGCCCGTCAATCCTCGTCAGCCCCGACCAATTTTCGCTGCCGCTGGCCGTCACAGGCTTGGCGTCGTACCCACCATTCCGTCAAGTCATTGGCGGAATTGGTGGCTGTGCGCTCAATTTCCCGGTTGTGCACGACGTGGCGAGACGATTCCGTAAGTCATTAGTAATAAAACACTTAGTAACAAATTTCGCAGTCGCAGAGTGGCGCAAGGCAGTGCTGCGCGAATCTGGCATCGGCAATGCAGTGGTGCGCGGCATCCGCCACCAACGGTGGAGAAACCAGGAGCCCGATTTCAATGAACGCCGAGCACATCGCCGAGCACATCCACCCCCGAGTCGAAGCTGGCATCCCGTTCGTCGAGGCCCTGGCGCGGCGCGTGGCCGCCACCATGCCGCACTCGATCGACCTGGGCGACCTGGTGCAGGACGGGGTCATCGGGCTCATCGATGCCGCCAAGCGGTTCGAGGAATCGCGGGGCATCAAGTTCGAGACCTTCGCCGAGCGCCGCGTGCGCGGGGCGATGATCGACGCGCTTCGCAAGGACGCCTGGCCGCGTGGCGTGCGCCGCGTGCGCCGCGAGCTCGAGGCGGCGCGTGAGCGCCTGCGCCTCTCGCTCGGCCACGAGCCGTCGCTGGCCGACCTGGCCGCCGCCGTGGGCTCGGATGAAGAGCGCCTCGGCAAGGTGATCGTGCGCATCAACACCATCGAGCAGACCTCGCCGCTCTCGTGCGCCGAGAACATCGACGAATCGCAGCTCCCCGCCGTGATGGTGCCGGTGGAAGCGGAGCGCCCCGACGCCGCCTACGAGCGTCGCGAAGTGCAGGCCCGGGTCCGCGGCGCCATCGCCTCGCTGCCGCCGCGCGAACGGCGCGTCATCGCGCTCTACTACTACGGCGAGGTCACGATGAAAGAAATCGGCGCCGAACTCGGCGTCAACGAATCGCGCGTCTCGCAGCTCCACGCCCGGGCGCTGCGCCGCCTGCGTGAGGCCCTCGGCCCCGACGCCACGCCGATGGTGGCCGTGGCCGCGCTGCGCCAGGCCGTCGTGGCCTTCGCCCACCGTCCGCAGATGGCCAAGGCGTCGCTGCCCGAGAGCGACACCGTGGTGCCGCCGGCCGCCGTCGAGCGCGCCGAACGCGGGATCGTGATCGACTACGCCAGCGCTTCGCGCGCCGCCCGGAGCAAGTCGCCGAGCCTGAAGGGCTTGGAGAGCCACCGGCAGCCGCTGTCTTCGAGGAAGCGTTCGGCATCGGTGCCGGCGACGTCCCCGGTGACGAAGATCACGCGCCGCGCCAGCGCTGGTGTGGCCGCGGTCATGGCCCTGTAGAAACGGATGCCGTCGACGCGCGGCATCTTCAGATCGCACACGATCAGGTCGTAGTGGTTCTCGGCGACCCGGGCGAGGCCTTCCTCGCCGTCGCCGGCCCGATCGACGACGAACCCGGCGTCGACGAACGCTTCTTTCACCGCACTTGCCAGCGCCGGTTCGTCTTCCACGACCAGCACGCGCGCGCCCTTGAACACATCACGCGCCGGCGTCGTGGCGGTGGCGGGTGTGGTCGCGGTGGGCGGCGGGGCCTGGTGCATCCGGCGGGCCGGTGCGGCCTTGCCGGTGGGCGACATCGGAAACTCCACGAAAAACGACGCCCCTGATCCCGTCCGCGACTCGAGACGGATGCGGCCGCCGTGCTCGTGCACGATCGCGTAGGCCACCGTCAGGCCCAGGCCCGTGCCTTTGCCCACTTCTTTGGTGGTGAAGAACGGGTCGAAAATCTTCCCCTTCACGTCTTCGGCCACGCCCGGCCCGTCGTCGTTCACCTCGAGCACCACCATCTGCTTGGCGCTGTCGTGCCAGGTGCGGATGACGATGGTGCCGCGGCCGTTGGCGCCGAGCATCGCCTGTTCGGCGTTCATGAGCAGGTTCAGCAGCACCTGCTTGACCTGATGGCCGTCGGCGAACACGGCCGGAAGCCCGGCGGCGAGCGCCGGAATCACCGTGATGTTCGTGATCCGCTGCTCGTAGGCCCGCAGGTTCAGCGTCTCGCGGATGATCTCGTTCAGGTCGACCAGCGCCCGCGTGCTCTGGCGCTTGCGCGCGAAGGTGAGCAGGTTGCGCACGATGCGGGCGGCCCGTTCCGACTCGCTCAGGATGACGTCGAGGCCGCGTTTGAGCGGCGCGTTGTCGTCGGCGTGCTCCGAGAGCCGCTCGGCCCACGACAGGATGGTGGCCAGCGGGTTGTTCAGCTCGTGCGCGACACCGGAAATCGTCTGGCCGAGGGCCGCCATCTTCTCGGTCTGCAGCAGCTGGTAGTAGAGGTCGCGAGACTGCACCTCGAGATGTTTACGCTCGCTGACGTCGCGTACCAGCGCTTCGATGCGCATGGCGCCGGTGGCATCGGGCGGATCGGCGGTAGCGGTGACTTCGATCCACGCCAGCGTGTTGTCGGCGCGGCGCAGACGCACCAGGTAGTCGGCGACCGAGCCGGCGTTCGCCAGGCGTTCGAGGAACGCGATCCGGGCCTGGGGATCGGCGAACCGCGCCAGGTCGAACGGCCGCACTTCGCGCTCGTAGGTCTCCGGGGGATACCCGAGCACCAGCTTCAGGTGCGGGTTGGCGGCCAGCGTGGTGGTGGTCGCCGCGTGCACGAGGCCGATGTACACGCCCTCGTGCACCGCCTCGAAGAGGCGCGCGAAAGCCGCAGCGCGGTCGTCTACCACGCGGCTCAGCGCTTCTTCGCGGGCACCGGCGGTGTCGGCGTCTTGGTGCGGTGCTGCGGTGTCCATTTGCGTTCGATGGCGGCCCGGATGCTCGCCACGTCGGCGCCGGAGTTATAGAGCTGCATCGACTCGCGCGCCACATCCACGCAGATCGCGCAGCTGAAGCCGTGCGTGTCCCAGCGCGTGACGTTGCCGTTGGCATCGCGCGCGCCGATGAAGCAGTTCTCGTTGTTGCGATGGCCGTCGGCTTCGCAGCCGCAGTAGCAGGGCACGTAGCGCGTGACTTCAGGGTGCCGCGCCGCGAACTCGTAGACCGCGCGCGTGAGCGCCAGCGGACGCGCCAACGCGTATCCGGTGGTGTTGAGGGGCGGCAGCGGCGCCTGCGCGGCTGCCGCAGCCGGCCTGGCAGGACCACCCTGCCGTGCCATCAGCGCCACCGCGAAGCATGCCGTGAGGGCCAGCGCCAGCGCGCCAATTCGGAGGGGCGTACGCATGGCCGATACTTTAACCCAAGGCGCGTCGGCGATCCGCACGTGATGTACGCTCGATCGATGAGCAGCCGGCTCCCGCGCGTCTCGCAGATCGAACCCGACAAGACGGGCTGGAACTTCTTCCTCTGCACCCGCAAGGACGTGCGGGTGGGCAAAGGCGGCGAATACCTCGCGCTGGTGCTCCAGGACGCCTCGGGGCAGCTGGCAGGACGGGTGTTCGACGGCGTCGACCGCGTCAAACACGAATTTGACATCGGCGAGTTCGTCCGTGCCGAAGGCCGCACCAGCGTCCACAACGGCGAACTGCAGCTGGTGGCCAGCGTCATCCGTCGCGTCAACCCGGCCCAGGACGCCGCGCAGGGCTTCCGCGAGGAAGACTGCATCCCGAGCGCGCCGCGCCCGATCGGCGACATGTGGACCGAGCTCACGGCGCTGGTCGAGGCGGTCGAAGACCGGCACCTGCGGGTGTTCCTGATGCGGCTGCTGACCGACCACGAGACGGCTCTGCGCGACTGGCCGGCCGCCCAGAGCATCCACCACGCCTACCGGGGCGGGCTGCTCGAGCACATCCTGTCGATGGCCACCGCCGGCAAGGCGCTGGCGCTGCACTACGGGGCGCGCGCCGACCTGCTGGTGGCCGGCGCCATCATCCACGACATCGGCAAGTTGCAGGAGCTGGCCTACGACAACGGCGCCATCAGCTACACCCGCGACGGCAACCTGGTGGGCCACATCGCGCTGGGGCTCGTGATGGTGCGCGAGACGGCCAAGGGGGTAGGCGGCTTCCCCGACGATCTCAGGGCGGAGCTTGAACATCTCGTGGTGTCGCACCACGGCGCCCGCGACAAGGGGTCGCCGGTGGAGCCGAAGAGCGTCGAGGCGTTCATCCTCTCGGCCGTCGACGACCTGGACGCCAAGCTGCACCAGGTGCGCTCGGCGCTCGGGGAAGGGGCCGTCGAGGCGGAGTTCACCGGGTGGCACCGCCGCTTCGGACGCGTGCTCTACCGGGGCGTGCGCGAGAGCTGAGGACCGGGCCTTGGTGTGCTTCCCGTGAGCCTCACCCCGTGGCAGGCTGGCCCTTCTCAGCAGACAGGGAGCCAAGCAACGTCAGGAGGGCGGCCGGGTCCACGGGCTTGACCAGGTGCGCATCGAACCCGGCCTCCTGGGTGCGACGGCGATCGTCTGCCTGGCCCCAGCCGGTCAAGGCGATGAGCACCACGCCCTTGCCCCACGCTTCCTCTCGTATCAGCCGACAGGCGTCGTAGCCGTTCAACCGGGGCATCCCGAGGTCCAACAGGATCACGTCGGGTCTGACCCGATCAGCCACCTCGGTCCCCTCGACGCCGTCGTAGGCCGTGCGGACGTCATTGCCCGTCAGCCGCAAAAGCATCGCCAGCGTGTCCGCCGAATCGCGATTGTCGTCCACGACGAGAATGCGGCGGGCGGTGGTCTTCGCCGGGACGTCGCCACCGGGCTCCTGGCGTCGCTCAATCGCCGGCTCATCGACCAGGACGGGCAGACGGACGAGGAACTCACTGCCCTTGCCGGGGCCTTCACTCCGAGCCTCGACCGTGCCGCCGTGCAGTTCGACCAGCCGCCGCACCAGCGACAAGCCGATGCCGAGTCCCCCTTGCGACCGCTCCAGCGTCCGGTCCACCTGGAAGAACATCTCGAACAGGCGGGGTAGCTTCTCGGCGGGGATACCCACGCCGGTGTCTTTCACCCGCACCTCCACCTCGCGTCCCTGCCGCTCGGCGGTCAGCCAGATGCGGCCGCCTCGCTCGGTGTACTTCGTGGCGTTGTTCAACAGGTTCAGCATCGCCTGGACCAACCGCGTCAGGTCGCCGTCAAGGAACACCGGCTGGGGCGGCAGCGTGACCGTCAGTTCGATCCCGCACTGCTCGACGGACGGGCGGCTCGACTCGACCGCGCCGGTGATGACGTCGGCCAGTTCGATCCGTTGGGTGCGGAGTTCCAGGTTGTTGTGGGTGATGCGGGAAACGTCCAGCAGGTCGTCGATGAGCCGGGTCAGGTGCTGCACCTGCCGATCGATCACGTCGCGGCCCCAGCGCAGATTGACTTCGTCCGGGCCCTCGAGGCGAAGCACCCGCACGGCGTTGCGGATGGGGGCCAGCGGGTTTCGCAGTTCGTGGGCCAGGGTCGCCAGGAACTCGTCCTTGCGGCGGTCGGCGTCGGTCAACTCGGTCAGCAATCGCAGCCGCTCGTAGGCCACCGTCACGTAGTGACAGACCGTTTCCATGAAGGCCACTTCGTCCTGGTCGAACTCGTCGCGCGTCCGGCTGGCGAAGGAGAGCGTGCCGAGCAGGCGATCGCCGGCGAGCAGCGGGTTGCAGGCGTAGGCACGGAGGCCGAACGACTTGAGCCATTGCACCTTCGGGTCGTCCGACCGCTGGATGTGGGTCGCCACGATCGCCTGGCGGTGCAGAGCCACCGCGCCGCTGACCGCCTGCCCGAACTCCAGACTGGCGACCGACCGCGCGGTCTCGGCGGGGATGCCCTCACACGACGCCAGGCGCAGGGCGTCGCCGCTGTCGCTGACGAGGAAGTTGAAATAGGTGTCCACGCTGAGATGCGGACCGATCTTGGCCAGCAGTTCTCGCAGCATCGTGTCGGGGCTGTCGGCGGTGAGCAGCACGGCCGCCGCCTCCCACAACAGCCGCAATCGCTCGGTCTGCCTCTGCAACGCGGATTCAGTGCGTCGGCGGCCGGTGATGTCACGGGCGATCTTCGACGCACCGACCAACGTGCCCTGGGCGTTCCGGATCGGCGAGATCGTCAGCGAGACTTCCACCCGCCGGCCATCCCTGGCCACGCGCACGGTCTCGTAGTTCTCGACCGGCTCCCCGCGCCGCAACCGCTCCATGAGGATCGGGAAATCGTCGGTATGGTCGGGCGGGATGAGGATGGACACCGGCCTGCCCACGATCTCCTCGGGGGTGTAGCCGTACAACCGCTGGGCCGCGCGGTTCCAGCTGCTGATCGTGCCATTCAGATCCTGGCTGATGATGGCGTCGTCCGACGACTCGACGATCGCCGCCAACCGCAGGCGGGTTTCCTCGGCGTGCTTCCGCTCCGTGATGTCGCGGGTGAAGCAGCGCGTGTGGACGAACTTGCCATCCTGCCACAGGACGCTGGAGTCGATGAGGACGTGCTTGATCGCCCCGTCCTTGCACCGCATCCGCGCCTCGTAGTCGCGCAGGTATTCGCCTCCTTGAAGCCGCCCCAGGATGTCCTCGATCACCGCCTGGTCGGCGTGGAACTCGGCGATGGGGTGGCCGATGTACTCCTCAGAGGTGTACCCAAGCAGGTTCAATTCAGCCTTGTTCGCCCGCAGGATGGTGCCGTCGGGTCCGACCCAGTGCAACCCCACCGTGGCGTTGTCGAAAAAGTCCGACAGTTCTCCCTCGCTGCGGCGAATGTGCTGTTCCGCCAGGCGTTGGTGCAGCACGGTCGCCGCCTGGTTGGTCGCCACGCCCAGCAGCAGCCGGTCGGTCTGGCTGGGAAAGTCGGGCTGCCGCGAGCCGGCGACCAGCACGCCGCAGTCGCCCTCGTAGCCGAGTCGGGCGATCGCCAGCCGCAGCGTGCCGCCGCCGAACGGGTTCGCGATGGTTGGCGTCTGGTCGGCGCTGGCTGACGTCAACAGCGGTTCGAGGACCCTCTCGAGGTCGTGGATCTGAGTCGCCGGAATCAGTCCGCGCTGCGTGCCGGCGACCTCGGCAACCAGCTTCTGGCTCTCGCCGGTGGCTCGCACGTACACGAAGTCCGCGGGCAGGGAACGGCACAGCACACGGCACAGCCCCTCGGCAATCTCCCGAACATCGCTCCGGCTCCAGACGGCCGACAGCGTCGACACCGCGGCCATCTCGCGAACACAGCGGCGAAGGGCCCGCGTCTCATCAGCGAGAGGCGGTTTCATCTCCATCGCCCGTCACGCTCGGTCATGTCCCCCTCGTTGCCGCAGTTCCCGCAGCATCTCATCAGGGGGAACGAAGAAGGGGTTTTCCTGCAGGATGCCGCCGATGATGACCATCGGGTGCGTCCGCATGATGTCCATCACGACCTCAGCACCAAACTGGTGCAGGTCGTAGGTTCAACAGACGGCGTCGTCGTACTTCGGCAGGACGTAGTTCAGCCGTGTCTCGTACTCCACGATGTCGTCGACACCGGGGCGGTCTTCGAGCGCCCACTCCATGTTGGCGACCAGCCGCGTGATCGGGTAGCCCTCGGCCTTGCCGGCTTGCAGCACGTCCTCGATCAAGGCGAGCATCCGGTTCTGGTCGAAGCGACCGTCCCGAAGATACGCGTCCTCCCAGCGCCGGACCTGCAGCTGCCCTCGGCGCTCGGCCTCGTCGACGCCGACGCCTGCCTGCTGCAGCCGCCGGCGATGCTCCGGACGGTGATCGTCCTTGACGATGTGGAACGCCTTGTCTCCCTGCGCGAATCCTTCCGTGACGAAGGGCAGGAGCACGCGGTATTCCTCGTCCTTGCTGTGGAAGAAGGCGCAGACGTGCCGTGAGCGATCGAGGACGGATCCCGCCAACCGCACCGCCTTTTTCGTGTCGACCATGCGCTGCCTTCTTTGCTCTCTCCAGGCACGCATGATGGGAGATCATTCCATCCTGGAAAGTACCCGCATTGTACGGGAAGGAGAGTCGGCTGCCGACCGAGCACCCCGGCCTCGGCGTCAGCCGCGGCGGCGCAGGATGGCACCAGGGGCCGAAACCGCCGTTCCGGCGCCTACGGACGAGGTGGCTGCCCGAGTCAGAGCGAGGAAGTCGCCGGCGGGCGCCCCGCCCACGCCTTCACCAGCGAATCGCTGACTCGGGACACTAGAGCGCGCTAATCGTGATGCAGTACCCGTCCGGATCCCGCAGCGTGAACTCCATCGTGCGCGTGTTCGGATTGAGATGCGGCTCCTCTCATCAGGGAGGGATGCTCGTGTTCGCCCCACTGGTGAAGGCAGAGCAGCACGGTGCCATCCGTGTCGACGATCTGGCCGAAGTAGTCGTGGACCGGCCGCATCGCGGGCTGTCCGAAGAGCGCCTGGTACCACATGCAGCTGGCGGCGACGTCGCCGACGCCGATGATCGTCCAGGTACGCTTCATCTCACCACCGTCACCACACGACTCGCTGTCCACGTGCCGCGCCGCGACGTCATCACGGCTGCCGCGTCACCGGGGCCGAGTAGTTCACCATCCAGTTGATTCCGAAGCGGTCTGTCAGACCGCCAAAGTAATCGCCCCAGAACTGGTTCGCGATGGGCATGGTGATGGTGCCGCCTTGTGCCAGCGCGTTGAAGATGCGGTCGGCTTCCAGCTGACTGCCGGGGTGGACGGAGATCGAGAGGTTGTTCCCCTCGACGCGCTCGGGGCCCATGCCCGTGATCCTGTCGCTTCCCATGATCATCTGGCCGTCTGGAAGCTCGAGGCCGACGTGCATGACGAGCGCGCTCTGTTCGGCCGTGAGCTCGAAGCCGCTTCGCTGCGGCATCGAGCCGAACCGGTGGATCTCGGTCAGCTGTCCGCCAAGGGCTGTCTCGTAGAAGCGGAACGCTTCCTCGGTCTTGTTCTCGAAGTTGAGGTAGGGATGGATCTTCATGGTGGTCTGCGCTCCCCTCGATTCCGTAAACACGCAAGCTTTACGTGACGCGGCGCTTGTCGTCAACCGGTGGTCACACGGTGGCCTCGAGAGGCCCGCAGGTGGCACCTGTCCTGTGATGGCGCGATGCGTCTCCCAGCTGCTCGTAGCCGCCGTGGTGCTGACTGCGCCTGTTCGCCCACGCCCCCGGGGCCGACCCGACGTCCGCCACTTCGCCCGCCGCCACCACGCTGGACGTGCAGACGCGCGAGGTCGGCTACAGCCACAACGGCACGCCGCTGCAGGGCATGCTCGCGTGGGATGCCAACCAGACGGGTGCCCGGCCGGGCGTGCTGGTCGTGCACGAGTGGTGAGAGGACGGCGATTAGCAGCGCCAAGTCACCGGGAGGCGCGAGTGACCGACGCGACTCATCGGAGCCGACGACTGAACGCCCCGCCAACGCACGGCCATCCGGCGTCACGTGCCTGACGACGCGCACCATCCGGCGTGTCGACGATCCCGTGGGTCGGTCGGCTACTCCGGGCTGCCTTCGGACCCGTCGGCCCTGGGGCCCAGGGCAAACGTCATCGTGCCGCGCACGAGCAGGCGGTCGCCCACCCGGGCGTAGCCGGTCAGCACGCCCATGCGGCTGCGCAGGCGCACCACCTTCACCTCGATGGTGATGGTGTCGCCCGGCGAAGCGGCGCTGTAGAAGCGCACGCGTTCGATGCCGCGGAAATAGACGAGACGGCCGGTGTTCTCGGGCTTGGCGAGAATCAGGATGCCGCCCACCTGCGCGATGGCTTCGGTGAGAATCGTCGGCGGCAGCACCTGACGGCCTCGTGAGTCGGCGGGCGACAGGTACGTCTCCGACGCGCTGACGTTCTTGATGCCGACGATGCGCGTGTCGGGCTCGAACTCGGTGACGCGGTCCACCAGCAGGAACGGATAGCGGTGGGGAAGGATGCGCGCGATGGTTGCGTAGTCGAGGGGCAGGGCCGGCGTGTCCACGGAATCCGTAGTATCCCATGCCCGTCGGGGGCGGGGCTATACTGCGCGCGTGGTGCGCGCCGGCGTGCCCTGGAGGAAGGCCCATGCGCACCATTGCTCTGTGTCTGCTCGCCGCCCTGTCGCTCGCCCGGACCACGTCTGCGCAGAGCCGTCCGGTCACCATCGACGACGTGCTGGCGCTCAAGGCCGTGGCCGCGCCCACGCTGTCGCCCGACGGAGCGGCCGTGCTCTTCACGATTCGTCAGTGGCACGACGGCGACGACGGGAAGAAGGATGCCCGCACGCACCTGTGGCGGGCGCCGGCGGATGGCCGCGTCCCGGCGCGCCAGATCACCTTCGGCGAGCGGGGCGACTCGCAGCCCGCGTGGTCGCCCGATGGCCGCTACATGAGCTTCGTGTCGTCGCGCGGGAAACAGAACGGGCAGGACGCGAAGGCCCAGGTCTGGGTGATGCGCTCGAACGGCGGCGAGTCGTGGCCCCTGACCGCAGCCGGCGAGTCGGTCGAGCAGTATGCCTGGGCGCCCGACAGCCAGAAGGTGGCCTTCACCGCGATGGACCCGGTGCCCGCCGACGAAAAGGCGGCCACCGAACGCCGCGACGACGAGCGGCAGTACGAGCGTCCGACGCGGCCGGTGCACCTGTGGGTGGTCGACCTTGCCTCGACGACCGCCACGCAGATCACGCGCGGCACCGACTTCACGATCCAGGGTGGGCTCTCGTGGTCGAAAGACGGCGCGCACGTGGCGTTCGCCGCCGGTGCCTCGGCGCTGCTGCGCGATGGGCGCCGCGACATCCACGTGGTGAACATCGACAGCTCCCGCGTGGAGAAGATCAGCCCGAACTTCGGACCAGACACGACCCCGCGTTTCTCGCCCGATGGCCGCTTCCTCGCCTATCTCTCCGAGCCCGTCACCGCGCCGCCGATTGGCGACGGCACCCCGCGCGGCACCGTGGGCCAGTCGCACCTGATGCTCTACGACCTGCAGACGAAGCAGACACGCGACATCACCGGCACGCTGCCGGTGGATCCGGGCACTCCGTACTGGACGCCCGATGGCGCGCGGCTGGTCTTCACGGCTGGCACCCGCGCCTACAACGAGGCGTGGTCGCTCGACGTGGCCTCGGGACGCGCGACCCAGCTCACGAAGGGCCGCACGCTCCAGATCGGCACCTTCAGCGCCGACGGCACCAAGGTGGCGGTCACCATGGACACGCCGACGTCAGCAGCCGACGTGCACGTGGCGGATGCCGCGTTCACCACGCTCCGCAAGGTGTCGGACGCGAATCCGCAGGCGCGCGAGTTCGCGCTCGGCCCTAGCGAGGTCATCACCTGGAAGAGCAAAGACGGCCTCGCGGTGGAGGGCGTGCTGCTCAAGCCCGTCGGCTTCGATCCGGCGAAGCGCTACCCGCTGCTGGTCGTGGCGCACGGCGGTCCGGCCGGCGCCTACGTGAACAACTACCGCGTTGGCGGGCTCGAAGGCGGGCAGGTCTGGGCCAGCCAGGGCTGGGCCGTGTTCTATCCGAATCCGCGTGGCAGCACCAACTACGGCGAGAAGTTCCTGAAAGCCAACGTCGCCGACTGGGGCGGCGGCGACTTCGCCGACATCGACACCGGCGTCGATGCGCTGATTGCCCGTGGCATCGCCGACAAAGACAAGCTCGCGCACATCGGCTGGAGCTACGGCGGCTACATGACGGCGTGGACCATCACGCAGACCCAGCGCTACAAGGCCGCGATGGTGGGCGCCGGCCTGACCAACATGTGGAGCATGTACGGCACCAACGACATCCCCAACGTGCTCGTCGGCTACTTCGGCGGCATCGCCAACAAGGAAACCCTGCCGCTCTACGTGAACCGCTCGGCGATGACGCACATCGACAACGTCACCACGCCCACGCTCATCCTGCATGGTGCCAACGACGACCGGGTGCCGGTGGGTCAGGCGCAGGAACTGTTTCGCGGCCTCAAGGATCGCGGCAAGGCCACCGATCTCGTCTTCTATCCGCGTGAGGGCCACGGCATCAGCGAGTACTATCATCAGCAGGACCGCCTCTCCAGAATCCACGGCTGGGTCACCAGCTACGTGACTGGCGAGGGCGCGAAGCCTCCATCACCCCGTCAATGAACACGTCAGATTCCACGCCCGGCGACGCCTCGCTCACAGGCGCGCCGGTGGCGCGCCCTTCCGATCAAGACCGCCTTGCCACGCTCTTCGCGCTCAGTCGTGAAGTCACCGGCGTGCTCGACTTGAACGAGCTGCTCGAGCGCATTCCACGCCTGATCGCGCGGCTCACGCCGTTCGGCGTGTTTTCGGTCTACCTGCTCGATGCGGCCAGCCAGACGCTCGGCATCGCCTACGCCGAGGGCTATCCGGAAGAGGCGGCAAAGAAGGTGCGCCTCCAGCTCGGGCAGGGCGCCGTCGGCACGGCCGTGCAGGAGCAGCGATCGATTCTCATCAACGACGTCGCCTCCGACCCGCGCTACATCGCCGTGGTGCCAGGCGTGCAGTCGACGCTGGTCGTGCCACTGCGCTACAAGGGCGCTGTCATTGGCGCCCTGAACCTGCTCAGCAGCGACCGCGACGCCTTCGACGACACCGACGAGGCGATGCTGCGGGCGTTTGCCGCGCCGATCGCCCAGGCGATCGTGAACGCGCGGCTCTTCGAGTCGGAGCGCGAGTACTCCGAGACGATGGCGACGCTCGCCGAGGTCGGCCGCGAGATGAGCGGCATCCTCGATCTCGACGAGCTGCTGACGCGGGTCGCGCATCTGGTAAAGCGCGTCATCGCGTATCGCACCTTCGGCATCGCGCTCGTGAACGAAGCCAACGGGATGGTCGAGTTCAAGGTGGCGATCAGCTACGGCGAGGCGTCGGCGAGTTCGGCGGTGAAGATCGGCGAGGGCCTGCTCGGCTATGCGGTGCAGCACAAGGAAGTGGTGATGGTGCCGGACGTGGCCGAGGACCCGCGCTACATCAATGCCGTGCCAGACGCGAAGTCGGAGCTGGTGGTGCCGCTGCTCGTGAAGGATCGCTGCATCGGCGCCTTCGACCTCGAAAGCCCGGAGCTGAACGCGTTTTCGAAGCGGCATGTCGAGCTGCTCACGCTGCTTGCCTCGGAAGCCGCGGTGGCGATCGAGAACGCTCGCTTGTGGGAGGAGCTGCGCGCCAACGAGCTCCGCATCGAGAAGGAACTGCGCTTCGCGCAGCGCGTGCAGATGGCGCTGCTGCCGCGGGAGCTGCCGAAGAAGCTTCGCTCGGTGGACGTGTCGTGGCGCTTCGAGCCGGCGCGGGAGCTGGGCGGCGACCTCTACGAGTTCCTCGCGCCCGAGCCCCATCAGCTCATCGTGGCCGTCGGCGACGTCTCCGGCAAGGGCGTGCCCGCGGCGCTCTACAGCGTGTTTGCCGGCGAGGTCGTGCGCAGCCGCACGTTCCGCCGCCGGGCGACCCACGACAACCCCGGCCCCGGGCCGACCTTGACCTCGATCAACCGCATCCTCCACGAGCGTCAGCTCGAGGAGTATTACTGCACGCTCTGCTACGCCGTCTTCGATCTGCGGAACCACACGGTGACGATGGCCAACTCCGGCCTGCCGTATCCGATCCGCTGTTCGGCCGATGGCACCAGCAGCGAGCAGATCGAGCTGCCCGGCGTGCCGCTCGGCTCGTTCGGCACCACCAGCTACGACGAGATCGTCGTGCCGGCCAACCCGGGCGACGTCTTCGCGTTCTGCTCCGACGGCATCTCCGAGACCTTCAGCGAGTCGGGTGCGGAGCTGGGCTCGCGGCCGATTACCGAGGTGGTGCGCGCCCATCGCGACAAGCCGGCGGCCGAGATCGTCGAGCAGATCTTCCAGACGATGTCGGCGTTTCGCGGCAATGCCGAGCAGACCGACGACCAGACGGTCGTGGTCGTCCGTATTCTCGCCTAGGGCGCGCCGGCCCTACGTCGTCGTCGGGCCCGGCTTCGGCGCGACGACCGCGCGCTCGATGCGATCCAGCCGCTCGACGATCCCCATGATCTCGACGTGCGCCTTCACGTTGACCTGATAGTCGAGGTCGGTGCGGATGCGGTCGCGCTCCGATTGCCGGTTCTGGCTGACGAGCACGAAGATCGACAGGAAGATCGCCTCCAGACTCACGATCAGCGTGAGCAGCCCGAACGGAAACGGATCGAAGGCCAGCGCGCGCGGCAGCCAGCCGGCACTCGCCAGGACGTTCAGCGAGATCCAGCCGCCGAACCAGCACAGATGCGCGATGGTGAAGATATGGCTGGCGGCCACGCTGGCCACCACGTCGCTCACACGCTGCCAGCGCGTGGTGGCTTCGGCGATCGCCGCATTGGGGTTGCGCAGGCCGCGGATGGTCGCGGTGCTGGAGCGCTGGCGGGCACCGAGCACCTGCAGGATGTCGATGGCGGCGTCGGGCCGCTCGCGCAGGAACGCGTGGAATGACTCGCGGTTCAGCGCCAGCAGCGAACACTCCGACAGCGCCCGCACGGTGGCACTGCGGGAACCGCCATCGAGCAGCGACAGCTCGCCGAAGATGCCGCCGGGTCCGAGAGTGTCGAGCAGCACGTGGTTGCCCTCGGCGTCCGGCGCGGTGACCGCGACGCGGCCGGTATCGATGATGTAGAGCGTGTCGCCGCTGTCGCCGAACCAGAAGACGGGCTCGTTCTCCTTGACCGCCTTGCGCGTGAGACGCCGCAACAGCGCCTCGTCGCCGGCGGCATCGAGATGTGCGAAGAGGGGGATGTGGCTGAGCGTGGTGCCAGCGGGCGTAGGGGTGGCGGTGTCAGTCATTCGGGGCCCGGGTGACGTCGGGGCGGTGGTGCTCGAGCACGAGGCCCACGGCGGTGCCGCGCTTGAAGCCCTTCCAGTAAGTGTGCGTGGGCGCCGGCGTGCCGGCGCGGTCGAGCGCGAAGACCGCGTCTTTGCCCTGCGGCACCACATCCAGGTAGGCGGCCTTGGCCGTCTCGCCCTTGAGATGCAGGTCCACGTACGCCGTCACGAAGTGCGCCAGGATGTTGTTCATCCGCACCGTGTCCCACACCGGATCGGCGTAGTGCAGGTAGGGGAACGACTTCGCGGCCTCGGAGAACGCGTAGGCTTCGGCGGGCGCCGGAATCGGCGCCGCGGCGTTGTGGTTCGCGTTCACGAACGTGAGCAGATGGCGGTCGCTGTTCACTGCGCCCTCGAAGATCGCGCGCGTGCCCTTCTCGTAGCCGGAGACGTCGTCGGCGCTGCCGGCCACGAAGAGCATCGGGGTGCGGATGCCGGCGAGCCCCGCCGCGTCCCAGTACCCCACCTGCATGCCCCAGGGCCCGATGGCAATCGCCGCCTTGATGCGCGGATCGCGTGTCTTCTCGAAGGCGGGCGTACCGGTCGCGCGCTCCAGCAGCAACGCGTTCGGCGGCCCGTTCGGAAAGGCCGCGGCTTCCCGGCGATAGCCGCCGCCCACGACGTTGACCACGCCGTAACCGCCCATCGAGTAGCCCAGGATGGCCGTGCGCGAGACGTCCACGCGTCCGGCCAGCACGCTGCCGGAGCCGGCCGCTGCGAGCCGCGCCATCTCGTTCACGACGAAGAGCTGATCGAAAGCGCGGTTGTAGAGCGTGCTCGCAAAGGCCTTCTGGCTGTCGTAGGTGCTGTCGGTGTGATCGATGGCCACCGCCACGTAGCCCTTGCTCGCGAGGTTCTCGCCGAGATGGCTCATGAGGAAGCGGTTGCCGGGATAGCCATGCGAGATGACGACCAGCGGAAACGGCGCCACGCCGGCAAGCGGCGCCGCCTCGCGCACCGCCCGCCCGCGCAGGGTGGTGGCCGTGACGCCGTCGCGCAGCACCGTGCGATAGGTTCCGCCGGCCCCGCTGGCGGTGCCGGTTGCAGCCGTCGCGGCGGGATACCAGACCTCGAGCGTCAGTGGACGGTCGTAACGGGCGGTGGGCCCGCCGTTTGTCGTGTTGAGGATGTCGGGCCGGCCCGGGTCCACCGCCTGCAGCGTTCGCACGCCGATGGCGAAGGCGCCGTACGGCGCTAGTTCCGGCGCCATCGGCGAGACGGCGTCGATGCGGTTGTCCTGGGCGCCGGCCAACGGCGACAGGACCCCGCCAAGGAACACGGCCAGGACCACTGCACGCACGGGTTGGGTCATCGGTTACTCTCCACGCTACCGACGTATTCTGCCTCAGCGCCGGGCGCCCCCAACAACGGGGTCCGACGTCTTCGCCCACGGGCTCGTTCCCATCTGCCCCGCCACCCACGAACCCGTGGCGGCGCCTGCGAGGTTGCCGTGAACAACGACACGCGAGTGGCGAAGCGCCGGGTGTGGACCTGCGTGGCGGCGTCGGCGCTGGCGGGCGCGCTCCTGCGGGCGCAGCCGTTTCCGCCGGGCTATGTCGATCCGCAGCCGCTGCTGGCGGCCGCGGCGGTCGAGATCGGCGAGGCCAATCTCCGGTGCATCACCTTCTCGGGCGCCGGGTATGGCGGCGCCGTCGGCCAGACCTTCGAGAACGCGGTCAACGTCGACTGGCCGCGGATCGATGCGCTCGCCAACTACACGCGCACCATCAACTGGGAGACCGGCGCCAGCAAAGAGACCTTCGACCGCAAACCCGGGTTGAACCCCGCGTCCTGGAAGTATGGCCTGGGCTGGCGCGGCGGCACGCCGATCCAGAAGCACACGCGCCAGACCCACGTCGTCAACGGCGCCCATGCGTGGCACATCGACGGCGAGGGCGGACCGCCCGTGGCCGCCTCGCCTGAGGACGCCGAGCGCTACCAGCTCGATCTCTGGCTCAACCCCCCGGGGTTCCTCAAGGCGGCGCGTCTGCCTGGCGCCAACCCCCAGGCGATCTGGCGGTGGGAGCAGATCGAGATGGGCCGCGACGGCAACGTCGTGATGCCGGAGAAGATGCACGTCGTCTCGATCACCATGCTGGGCAAGTACCGCGTCGAGGCCACGATCAACCCGCGGAATCAGATCCAGCGGATCAAGGCCACCGTCAGTGAACCGGCCCTCGGCGATTTCAACATCGAGCAGGAATCCACCGAGCAGATGACGTTCGGCGCGGCGAAGTGGCCGATCGTCTGGCATTCGCACCAGGGGTGGGATGACAACTGGCAGTTCGACAACGCCAGCACCGGACACAACGCCTACGGCGGCAGGTTTCCACGGGTGCAGCCGAACGTGTGCGACGATCCGATGACGGTGCCCGACGCCGTGCGGCAGGCAGCCGCGCCCTCCGCAGTGACGGTGCAGAAGATGGCCGAGGGGGTCTATCTGCTGGGCGGCGCCACCCACAACAGCTACATGGTGGAGTTTCGCGACTTCGTGGCGGTGTTCGAAGCGCCGCTCAGCGAGGCGCGCAGCCTGGCGGTGATCGAGCAGGTGGTGACGCTGGCGCCCGGCAAGCCCATTCGCTGGCTGATCAGCTCGCACCCGCATTTCGATCACATCGGCGGCCTGCGCACCTACCTCCACATCGGGTCCACGATCGTGGCACACCGCAAGGCCATCGACTTCCTCAATCGAGACGTCCTCAACTACCGGCCGCGCACGGTGGCGCCAGACATCGTGGCGCGGTGGCCGCCGACCGAGCTGTCGGAGGGCTACAACTTCGAGGCGATCAACGAGAACTACGTCATCACCGACAACAGCCGCATCCTGCGCGTCTACTACGTGCAGCCGCTGCAGCATGTGTCCGGCATGCTGATGGCGTATCTGCCGGCGGAACGGATCGCCTTCCAGGCCGATCTCTTCGACACGCACGAACCGCACACCGGGGCGCCCACGCCGGCGATGCGCAGCCTCCACACCCAGGTGCAGCGCATGAAGCTGGATGTGGCCACGCTGGCACCCGTCCACGGCCAGCCGGTGCCGTGGACCAGCTTCGTGAGCGCCATGGGCCAGGGCGCACGCTGAGGCTGGCCCACTACCCCTGGACACTAGTCCTGCCCGCGAGTCTTGGCCCTTTGTCCTGCGCGGTTGCCCGGGCCGGGCTCGACCATGCACACATGCGCCAAGGGCGACGAGCGTCAAAATACGGAAGCCCATGGCCGATAGCAGAGCCGGGCCCGTCTCTCTGCCCGCATTCCCGGGTCGCGCCGCCCACCAGGCGCGACGCGCCTCACGGCGCACCGCTGCCTGGTAGAGCCGTGCCGGCTGCGTGTCAGGGAACCACGAGCGTGACTTCGTTCGATGCCGGGCTGGGTCCCACGCTGTTGAGGGCGACCAGTCGCAAGCGGTAGCTGCCGGAAGGCACGCCCGCAAACGCCACCCCCGTGCCGGCCACCGGTACCGTGACGATCACGCCACCGGCCGGGGTCAGGGCGGTGAGCTGGTACGACGTGGGCGCTCCGCCGCCAGCCCCGGGGCTCCAGGACAACGACACGGTGCTGCCGCTCACCGACGGCGTGTTCAGGATCGGCGCCGCCGGCGCGGCCGGGCCGGCGACCGACAGCGTGACTTCGTTGCTCGGCGCGCTCGTCCCGCCGCTGCCTTGCGCCACCACCCGCACGAAGTAGGTGCCGGCCGGTGCACCGGGCACGGTCAGGGATCGCGGTGACGCCGGGAGTGGCATCGACACCAGCGGCGTCGCGAAGTTGGCAGTCGTGCCCGCCAACAGCGTGTAGCCGGTGACCGCGCCGCCGCTGCTCGGCGCCGCCCACGAGAAGCTGGCGGTGTTGCCGCTGACGGTCACGGCGAGGCCCGTCGGCGGCCCCGGCGGCGGCCCCGTCTGCGGCACGTTCACCGTCACCGCGGCCGATTCCGGGCCGGCCCCGAAGCTGTTCGAGGCGCGCACCGTCAGCGAGTACGAACCATTCGGCGCCGCCACGTTCAGGGACATGGCGCTGCCCATCGCGACCGAAGCCACCACCGGGCCCCCGGGCGCCGAGCGGGCCAGCAACGTGTAGGTGAACGGCGCCGAGCCCGAGGCCGGGCCGCTCCACGACACGCTCAGCGCGTTTCCGTTCACCGTGGCGGTGAGGTTCTGCGGCGCGCTCGGCAGGGCCGACCCCGGCGGTGTGCCGTTGGCCTCGTAGATCGCGACGGCGCCGCCAGAGCCGCTGCGACTGCCGGCGGCCATCATCGTGATGCCATCGGTGGCCACCGACTGGCCAAAGACCCCGGAGGTGACGGGGCTGGCGGCCACGCCGCGCTCGATCCAGTGCCCGCCGACCTTGGTGAACAGGGCGGCGCCGGAACCGCCGGCGGTCGTGTTGCGGATCCCGGCGATGAGCTCGCTGCCGCGCAGCGCGACCGAGTCGCCCATGTAGGCCACGTTGCTCGTCGTCGCCAGGTTCTGCTGCAGGGTCCACGTCGTGCCGCTTCGTTCGAGGATGTGCACGCGCGGTCCGCTGCCGCCGCCGGTGGGTGCGCCGATCGCCAGCGTATTGCCGTCGATGGCGCAGGAGTAGTTGTAGAGGCCCGGGGCAAGGCGATTGCCCTCCTGCGCCCAGCCGCCGCCGCTGCGGCGGAAGACGTACACGCCGCCGGGGGGTGGCGTAGTGTTCGGCGCCGCCACACAGACCGAGTCGCCGGAGACGCTCACGCCGACGCCGAAGAGCTCGCCGGCGGCGGGCGCGCTCCTGACCAGTTCCGAACGCGTCCACGTCGATCCGCTGCGCTGGAAGACGTACGCACTGTTGCTCGTCGACTGCGAACTCGCGGTGCCGGTGCCGACGACGAGCGTGTCGCCGTTGAGGTCCAGGGCCCCGGCGGCGGTCGGACCGCGGCCGGCCGGCAGCGGCAGTTCGGTGCTGTAGGCCCAGGTCGCCCCCGTCCACGCGTAGACGAAGACCGAGCCGAACACCACCTGGCCGTTCACCGTGCCGTTGGGGCTCGCCACCGCGAGAGTGTTGCCGCTCACTGCCCCGGCAATACCGAAGTACGAACACGCGGCCGGGCAGGTCAGCGTCTGAAACGACGTCCAGGTGCTGCCAACCCGCCGGTAGACGATGGCCCGCGCGATTGACTGATTCGACGACGGATCGGACGCCACCGCCCATTCGCCATCCACGTCGATGGTCCACGCGAAACGCGACGAGCTGTTGGCCGGAACGGTGAGGGTCTGGATCTGGTTGAAGTAGGGTTGCGCGCTCGCGACCGTGGCAGCGAGCAGGCTCGCCATCAGGATCACGACGGAAGCGACACGACGATGCGTCATTGCAGGGGGTCCTTTCGGGACAGGGGTCTGCAATGACGAACGGAGATCGCGGCGCGCCGGGCTCACGGCGCTGCCCGGCGGGGCCGGGGTCTCGGACTGGAGGGCTTGGGGGCAGGGGCGTGCGGCGTCAGCCCTGGTCCCCGGGCCCTTGGTCCCTGTCCCTTCGTTCTTAGTGGTGTTCGTCGACCGCGGTCGCCGAGGCCAGGTAGATCCCGGTCAGCGTCATGAAGATGAACGCCTGCAGCGGACCGACGATGAGACCGAGCATCTGAATCGGCAGTGGCGCCAGGAACGGCACGATGCTGCCGATGATGAGCACCACCAGGTGTTCGCCGAAGATGTTGCCGAAGAGTCGCAGCGTGAGCGACATCACGCGCGAGGTGTGGCTGATGAGCTCGATCGGCAGCATCAGCAGGAACATCGCCTTGGGCACGCCAGGCGGGAAGGCAAAGTGCAACAGGTAGTTGCCGAGGCCCTGCGCCTTCACACCTTCGATGTGGTAGTAGAGCCACACGACGAGGGCGAGGGCGAACGGCACGTTGACGTTGCTGGTGGGCGAACCGAGGCCGGGAATCTGGCCCATCAGGTTGCCGAGCAGGATGAACACGAAGACCGTGCCCACCAGCGGCAGGAACTTCTTGCCCTTGTGCGGCATCATGTTCTCGAGGTTGTCGACGATGAAGCTGACGATGTCCTCGAGCACGATCTGCAGCTTGCCCGGGTTGTCGATGCTGAGCCGCGAGCGGATGAAGAGGCCGATGCCCGCCAGGAAGAGCACGATGAGCGCGCAGAAGACCAGGTAGTCCGGTACGTGGACGCCGAAGGCGCCGAACAGGACGTTGACCAGATCGACGATGGGCGAGGGGTGTGCGAGCTGCTCCACAGCCCTACATTGTATTTGATTTCACAAGGACGGGAGGCGGGCGCCAGGCCTGCCGGAGTGGGGGCAAGAAAAAAGCCGGGCCGGCCCGGGATGGTGGCCGACCCGGCACCTTGCGGCTCGGGTCAGGACCTGCAGCACGCGCCACCGCGCTTTGCAGTCAAGTCCTTGAATGTCTGTGACTTACGAGAATCAGTCGCGGTAGCGGATGCGCTGTTCCCGAAGGTGGAGGCCCAGCGCGCGTCCGCCGAGCATGGCCACGTCTTCGACCTTGCCCTTGACCTCGACGCGGGCGCCGCGGCCGGGCACCCGGCGGTCGGTCGAGACGACCGTGATCTCGCCGGTGCCGTCGTCGAGCTTGAAGACGTTGAGGCCGACCAGCGGCACGCCCCACGAGGTCGTGACGGTACCGGTGACGGTGACCGTGTGGTCGACGAATCGCCCGGGCTGGTCCTGCACCTGGCGGATCTGCGGCCGACCCGGCACCGAGGCGCAGGCGGTGGTGAGCGTGGCAGCGAGGGTGACGGCTGCCAGGGTCCACACGATGTTGCGAGAGGTGATCACGATCGACCTCCAGTGACTTCCACCGTGTCTCGACGCGCAAAACGCGCGACCGAGACGTAAGCGCGACGGATCGTGAAGACTACGTCCGGAATGCGGCGATGCCAGCGCCTGCCTGATTGATCGCATCCCGGTGATCCGCCGCGCTCGCCCCTTACATAATCAAGACGCGTGCCGGATCGGCGTGTTGCGCCACACCGGCCGACGATCGCGTGAATTGCTGGCGTTTCTTGCGTGTGGTCGGCTGCGCCCGGCTGCGGGCGTCCCTGACGGGCGTCCTTGCGCAGGGACGCGATGACCTCCCGGGTGGCCAGACTAGCCCGGATCATGCCAAATGGGCGTGCCCTGAGGGTGTCGAAGGCCCGTCCTGAGCCGTCGAAGGGCTCACCGCGCGCGCAGCACCAGCGCCGGGTCGATGCGGGACGCCCGCCAGGCTGGGCCGATGATCGCCGCGGCCGCCGTCACGACCAGCACGCCGGCCACCCACACGAAGGTCACCGGGTCGAGTGGCTCGACGCCGTAGAGCACGGTCGTGAGTGCGTTCGACAGCGCCGTCGCCAGCAACAGGCCGATCACGGCGCCCGCCGCGACGACGCGGGCGGCACTCCCAGCCACCAGCCGCAGCACGTCGCTGGTCGTGGCGCCCATGGCGCGGCGGACCGCGAAGTCGGCCATCCGCTGCTGCACCGAGTAGGCGAGGATGCCGAACACGCCCACCATGGCGAGCAGGAGGGCCAGCGTCGCGAAGGCGACGACGAGCACCGCGCGGAAGCGGTGCGCCGAGGTGGCGCCGTGGACGACGTCGTCGAGCGTCGTGGCGGCGCCCACGCTCACCAGCTGCGCCGTATCGAGGCGCGAGATCGCGGCCCGCACGGCCGGCGCCAGCGCCGCGGCCGTGCCGACGGCGGGCCGCACCAGCAGGTAGGTGTCGTCGAGCGCCCCCTGCGTCATCGGCACGTAGATCTGCATCAGCTCCTCAGTCTCGTCGGGGCGGCCCTTCACCTGGCGGGCCACGCCGACGATCTCGCGCAGGACCGGTTTCTGCTGCGGGGCGTTGGCGAGCGTCAGCGCGACCTGACGGCCGATCGGATTCTGCCCGCGCAGGTGCGTGCGCACGAACGCTTCATTCACGATGCAGACGAGCGGGCTCTCACGGGTGTCGCGATCGCCGAACGCGCGGCCATCCACCACCGGCAGCTCGAGCGCGCTGAAGTAGGAGTGGCTCACGATCTGGTAGTCGGCCAGCGGTCGCCGGGCATCGTCGGGCGCCTGCTCCCCCACGATCGTGAACGCACGCTGTCCACCCGATGACGGGCCGAGCGGCAGCGTGCTGGCCCACGCCACACTTTTCACGCCGGGCACCGCGCCGACCTCGGCGCCGACCTGCTCGTAGAACTGCTGCAACGACTCGTCGGTGGGATACCGCGACCCGAGCGGATCGACCATCATCGTCAGCACTTCGCGCGCGCCGTAGCCACGCTCGACGTCCTGCACAGCGAGCAGCGTGCGCAGCAGCAACCCCGCGCCCACGAGCAACAGCACGGCGGTCGCGACCTCCGCGACGACCAGCAGGCTGCGCAGACGGCCGCCGCTGCCGGTGGATGTGCGCGAGTCGCTCGCGATGGCGCGGGCCGACGTCAGGTCCCCGGCCTGCCAGGCCGGTGCGATACCGAAGAGCACGCCGACCACGACCGCAGCCGCCGCGCAGAAGACGACGACGCGCCCGTCGAAGTCCACGGTGACCGACGCCGGCAGGACGCCAGCTGGGATCACCGCCGGCGCCGCCGCGAGAATGCCCGCACCCACGGCCGCACCCAGCACGCCACCCACCGCCGCCAGCACGAGGCTCTCCGTCAGCAACTGGCGCACCACGCGTCCGCGGCCGGCGCCGAGCGCCGAGCGAATCGCCAGTTCCCGCGACCGTGCCGTGGCCCGGGCCAGCAGCAGGTTGGCGACGTTGGCGCAGCAGATGAGCAGCACGAAGCCCACCACGCCCAGGAACAACATCGACGTCACGCGCAGGTCGCTGCCGATGATCGCCTGACGCACCGGCACCACCTCGACGCCGCGGCCGCGGTTTGCAGGCACGGTGCGCGCCAGTTCAGCGGCCACGGCCGTGATCTCGGCCCGGGCGCGATCCACCGACGCGCCGGCGGCGAGCCGTCCGATCCCGCGCATGAAGTAGGCGGTGCGCAGCCCGGGATCGGGACGGATGCGAATGAGCGCAAAGATGCTGTTGTTTTCGGTCCAGCGGAAGGCGGCCGGCGCCACGCCCACAACGCGGTACGACTCGCCGTCGAGCACCAGGTCGCGGCCGACCATCGCCGGGTCGGCGTTGAAGCGCGTGCGCCAGTAGGCTTCGGTGAGCACCACCGACTCGTGTTCGACCCAGTCGTCCGCGGGCTGGAACAGGCGACCGACGAGCGGCGGCACCCCGAGCACCTCGAAGAAGCCCGATGACACCCACTGTCGCAGCACCGTCTCCGCAGAGCCATCGACGCCCTTCATCACCATCCCGCCAACGCCGTTGGTGAAGCCGGCCGTCGCCGTCAGTGACGGGCTGCCGGCGTCCCAGTCGCTCATATTGAGCGGCGAGGCGCCGCTGCGTGCCCCGCTCTGCGTGCGTTCGGTCAACATCACGACCCCGTCGGGATCGCGAAACGGCAGCGGCCGGAGCAGTGTCGCGTCCACCAGCGCGAAGATGGCGCTGTTGGCGCCGATGCCGAGCGCGAGGGTGAGCGCGGCCACGAACGTGAAGGCCGGCGTGGCCCGCATCTGGCGCAGCGCGAACACGACGTCGTGCCGGAACTCGTCGATCCATTGGGTGAGCGACATCGCGCGGTCTCGCTTTCTACCGAGGCTGTTGAGGGTGTGACGCAACTGGTCGAGGTTGCCGATGCGGGCGCGGGCGACGCGCTGGGCCTCGGCGGGGTCCATACCCCCGTCGATGAGCTCGCGAGTGCGCATCTCGAGGTGGAAGGCGATCTCCTCGTCCACTTCCTGGTCGAGGGGGACCCGCCACAGCCACGAGCGCAGCGACCGCTTCATGACGCGAAGAGCACCTTGGAGACGCCGACGGAGAACCGGCGCCAGGTCTCGACCTCGGCGGCGAGCTGCTCGCGGCCGGCCGGGGTGAGACAGTAGAGCTTGGCCCGCCGCCCCAGCTCCGACGTGCCCCACTCGGCCTCCACCAGGCCCTTCCGTTCCAGGCGGTAGAGGGCGGGGTAGAGCGACCCTTCTTCGACCAGCAGGGCATCACCGGTGGTGTCTTCGATGGCCCGCGCCACCGCGTAGCCGTGGTTCGGCCCGCGCGAGAGCACCTTGAGGATGAGGGCGTCGAGCGCCCCGTGGAGCAGGGCGTTCGGAGACTTGGCCGGTGGCGTCATGCGGGGCGTCCCATTACCTTGAGAGTCTAGGTAATGGCTTGGACGGGGCCTCGCCCGAAAAGGTTGCTCGGCCGGACCCAGGGACTTGGGACTAGGGGCTGGGGGTGACTGGGTGCTAGGTGCTGGGGGCTGGGGGCTGGGGCGCGCCGCGTTACGCGGGTGAAGAACACGTGCATCGCCGCGGACGGCGGCGATGCGAACGCGTGACGTTGCACGCCCCAGCCCCTCGCCCCAAGCACCCAGCCCCACGTCAGTAGACAGAAAGGTACCGTTCCCGCTC
>JANNIB010000381.1:0-5313 GCA_031404695.1 Acidobacteriota bacterium | reverse complement strand
CAGCAGCGTCCACGCCATGCCGAAGTAGGAGCCGCGGTAGCGCAGCTTCACGTCGCGCGCGATCAGCTCGCGCAGCACATCGCGCACGTGGGACCACTTGCGGAGCGAAAGCCACGGAATGCGTTCGGTGGTGGGCAGCGGTGTCGCGACGGCGCCAGGTGGCATGCTGTCGTAATGATAGTCGGGAGCGGGGCCGCCCACTGGCTCATGATGCCTTCCCGATGTTCCCCGTTGCCACGGCTTGCACCAATCACACGAATTTGCATAGCCTACCTGCCATGCGTCGCACCCTGGCTCTTGCCCTCGCGATCGTCGCGCTGCCGTTCACGGCAACGGCGGCGCTCGGAGGCGCGTCGGCGGAGCCGGTGATGGCTACCGGCGAGTGGGTGTCGCAGACCTACGTGCAGGGGCCGGCGGACAATCCGCTGAAAGGGCTGATCCCGTTTCGGGGCAGCTATTCGACGTTTCCGCACAGCATGGAGTGGGCGTACATCCCGTGGCGGCAGCTTCAGCGAGGCGAGGGTGAGTTCACCTGGCAGCCGCTGGAGGAGCTGCTCGACGAGATTGCCGGTCGGGGGCACCAGGCGGCCTTCCGCATTTATGCCGACTACCCGAACACGCCCTCGGCCCTTCCGGAGTTCCTGGCCGGCGTGGCGCGGCACGAGTACACCGACTTCGACAATGGCCGGGATGCCATCAGCCTCGCTCCCGACTACGACGACCCCCGTCTGGTCCGCGCCATGCTCCGCGCCATCGCTGCGCTCGGCTCCCGCTACGACGGGGATCCTCGCGTCGGCTTCATCACGGTGGGCTTCATCGGGTTCTGGGGCGAATGGCACACTTATCGTCCGAGTTGCCAGTGCGATCAGTGGATGCCCTCGCGCAAGACACAACGCGCAGTACTGCAGGCCTTTGACCGCGCATTCGAATACACGCGCTTGCTGGTGCGATATCCCGATGTCGGGTGGAGAGGCGACGATGTTGGCTTCCACGACGACTCGTTCGCGTACCACACGACCGGACCGGAAGACTGGATGTTCGTCTCCCGCATGCGGTCGGCCGGAACGCTGCGCCAGTGGCGGCGGGAGCCAATTGGCGGCGAGTTGCGGCCGCAGGTGCAGGCCTGCACGTTCAGCCTGCCCGCCTGCAATCCAGCCGGACAGGACTTCGCCGGCAGCGTGGAGGCCACGCACGCTTCGTGGCTCATCGACTATCACGCTTTCGCCCCCGGTCACACCGGCGCGGACCGCGCGCGCGCCGAGGCCGGGGCGAGACGGCTCGGCTACGACCTGTTCGTCTCGGCCGTCAAGCTGAAGGACATCAACGCCCGAGACGCCCTCAGGGTCGAGATCCGGATGCAGAACCGCGGCGTCGCGCCGTTTTACTACGACTGGCCGGTGTGGATCGGCGTGGCCGATGAAGACGGCCAGGTCGTGGCCACGTTCCGCACCGGGTGGAAGCTCGCCCGCGTCGTCGATCCCAACGAGGATGAGACGTTCCGAATGAAGCTGAAGAAACACACGCTTCGCCCCGGCGTCTACACGGTGCTCATGCGCGCCGAGAACCCGCTGCCGAACGGCAAGCCGCTGGCGTTCGCCAATGCGACCTGGGGCCAAGACGTTGCCGGCTGGCTCACACTCGGCCAGGTCAGGGTCCAGGCCGACGAGGTGCGGAAGTAGTATGAGCACCCGGCCCAGTAGAAACGTCGAGGTGCCTGGATGACGTCACCGCTCCTGAAGCTCTCCACGGCTCTTCGCACGCCTCACGACGCAATGGAGCCGCCCGCGAGCGGGGCTGATCACGGGCGTCGTCCCATGGCGTGTGCTGTCGGCGCCTTGATCGTCGCGCTGCTCTATCCGTTCGTCGACCAGAACTACATGGTGAACTACCAGTTCGACACCCCCGTCTTCTTCCGGCACGTCGAGCAGTTCCGGAAGGCTCTCGACACCCGGCAGTTGAGTGCGCTGCCGCCCCTGGAAGCCTGGCCTCCGTATTTCGACGCCTACGATGTGCTCCTGACGGCGTTGACCGCGGCCACCAACGGGGTTGGACGGATCGTTCCGCAGGTACGCGAGGCACTGCCGACACTCGAAACGCAGACGAACTTCTGGGTCCGGTGGATGTCGCTCGGGTTTCACGCCGTCGGCATGTCGTTCCTGTGGCTGGCGCTCATGCGGGTGTACGCACGCCCCTTGGTCGCGCTGGGACTCACGATGCTGGTGGCGCTGTCCCCAACGATTCTTCCGATGGATCTCGGTCGAAACGATTGGGGGGTGCTGGGCAGCCTGTGCGCAGTGCTCTATTTCAGCACCTGTTGTGCCCAGGGTGACCTCCGCAAGCGCGTGCTGATCGGTCTCGGCGTGTCCGCAGCGCTGCTGGTGACGATGAAACTCAATGGCCCTGCCTTTGGAGTATTCGTCGCCTTCGCGCTCGTCGCGATTCTGGTGCACCGCGGAGCCGATCTGCGACGCATCGCCATACTGATCGGCACGTTCGGTCTGTGTGCCGCCGTGCTGTCGATCCGACAGCTCTACTATTCCGCCGATGTTGTTGAAAGCGTCATCGCGCAGCTGAACGAAGTGAAGGCCTGGTCGACCAGCTACCCCAAGCCGACGTTGTTCTACTACTCGTGGGGAGTTCTCGAGAACCAGGGGACCGTCTACCGATGGCTCACGTGGGCGGCTGTGCCAGTGGTCACGATTGCAATGGTCGTGCGGCCGACGCTCACCGGTCTCTTCGTGTTTGGCAGCTTCTGCGCTTTTGTCGCCGGTAGCCTGGCAGTGGACTACGGCTTTGCGCGGGGTGGCTACCACCTGCTCCCACTCTTCGTCCTGATGATGGCGCTGGCCTTCGCGCATGGCGAGCATTGGCTCCGCGTGGCCACGGGCCGCGCGCTTCTGGTGCGCGCCGTGAGTGGGGCGGGTGTGGCGATGCTACTGGCAGAGCCGCTGCTGGTGGTGGGAAAGAGCTATGCGTCGCAGGCCGCCCAGGTGTTCAATCGCCCATCCGCCGTCCGCATCACGCGGACCCTGCCGGCCGAGTGGATGGCCAGCACGTTCCCGAGAGGCACCAGGATTGCAACGGTGTATCTGACTGTCGCTGCAATGATTCCGCCAATTCACGACCTCGGCTTCACGTTTGTCGACACTCTGTTGACGACGTCCAGCGAGCAGTTGACCCGCGAACCGCCGCCGCTGAGCGAGCTGCGCTCCGCGGCAGATATCCTGGTCGTGAGTGATTATCAAGAGACGTGGATTTCATGGAATCTGGAGCACATGGGCGAGCACGACCGAGCCGCCCGCTGGCGGCAGTGGTTCGAGATGCTGCGACGCTCGGTGCCCTCGGTGACCTTCTCGTCAGACAGTCCTGGGTACTACTACCGCACACTCGAGGTGTTCTCCTTCGCCCCCACGTCGAACGCGGCAGCGCTGCGGGCGTCACTGTCCTCGGTGCGGGATCCTGTGACGGCCAGAGGCCCGCTGGACAGCGAGGCGCCAGAGGTGCGGGCCATGCTCGACCTGGCGACGGCCCGCGCCCATTGGGAACTCGAGACGCACGAGGGCAGCACGGCGACGTTGCTGCATTCGCCCACAACCCAGGGCGAAATGCGCGTCAGGGTGACCAGCCTGCCGGGGCACGTGCCGTGGTACGTGAAAGTCAACCAAATGGTCTTCGAGATCGCCGACGGGAGGCCCTACGTACTGTCGTTTCGCGCACGCGCCGATGCGCCGCGGCAAATCGCGGGTGCCGTTGGCCAGAACGGGCCGCCGTGGCAGGCGCTGGGGCTATACCAAGTCGTCGACCTGACGACCGAATGGACCACCCACGAGTTGACGTTTACAGGCGCCTCGACTGACTCGAACGCCAGAGTGTATTTCGACCTGGGTTTCAGCGATGTCGCGGTTGATCTGGCCGACGTGACCTTGCGCGACGTGGCCGCCAAGGAGGCGCTGACTCCGAAGTGACCCGCTGCTGCGAAAACGAGCCAGGGCCCCCATGGGCCCGGCTCGTCTTCCGGACGCTACTCCACCGGCTCAGCCTCTGGGCTGCTGGCGGCGCAACTCGCGCTGCCCGCCACGCTGCTCCAGGCGCTGACGCCGCTCGCCCATGCGCTGCTCCCGCTGCGCCTCGAGTGCGGTGGCCTTGGCCTGCTGTTCCGGCGTGAGCAGCGCCCACACCTCGCTGTAGACCTTGGCCCGCAGCACGGCGCCGTCGGCCTCGAGGGCGGCGACATCGGCGGCCTTCTGCCGCACCGTCGCCTCGTCGAACGTCGCGGCGGTGACCGCGGCGTGCATTGCCTTGCGCGCGGCGGCCATCTTGTCGCGCTGGCCGTCGAAGCTCCCCTTATGCGCGTCCATCGTGGCCTTGACCTGCTCACGCTGCGCGTCGGTCAGGTCGAGCGCCCGCAGGCCGGGCACGACGGCGCCCGGTCCACCGGGGCCGCCGGGTCCACCCGGGCCGCGACGGCCCATGAACCCGCCCGGTCCCGCCGGGCCCTGCTCCCGCGCCGCCACGACGGCGGCACCCGTGCCGGCGAGGATCGCAATCCCCAGCGCGGCGCCTGCTGCAAACTTCCATGTCTTCGTCATCGGTGTGCCCTCCAGCCTTCCTGTCTTACTAGACGGGAGCCGCGTGGCGAGGCGGCGGCGGGCCGGTGACAAAAGTATGGCACGCCCGCTCTGACGCCGGATCGGCCGGCATCTGCCCGTAAGATCGTCGCCAGGACGCCCGGCGCGTCGCCCCCATGGCCCATGTTCTCGTCGTCGAAGACGACGCCCACATCCGCGACCTCATCGCGCTCCACCTCGGCCTCGAAGGGCTCGAGTGCACGCTGGTCGGCGACGGCCGCGAGGCGCTGACGCGGCTCGAGGCGACGCGCGTCGACCTCGTGGTGCTCGACCTGATGCTCCCCGGCCTGGACGGACTCACCGTGTGCAAGGCCATGCGTCGCAGCGGCGCCAACACCGACACGCCGGTGCTGATGCTGACGGCGCGCGGCGAGGAAACCGACAAGGTGCTCGGGCTTGAAACCGGGGCCGACGACTACCTCGCCAAGCCGTTCGGCATCCGCGAGTTCGTGGCCCGTGTGCGGGCGCTGCTGCGGCGGCCGCGGCCGCTGGCGGGCGCCGCGGGCGAGGCGGGGAAGGCGGTGACGATTCACGGCGTGGAGATCGATCCGGCGCGGCGGCGCGTGCGCGTCGGCGGCGACGAGGTCGAACTCACCACCCAGGAATTCAAGCTGCTGCATCTGCTGGCGAGCCATCCCGGCATCGTCTTCAGCCGGGAAGCGCTCGTCAAACGCGTCTGGGGCGA
>JANNIB010000380.1:0-17428 GCA_031404695.1 Acidobacteriota bacterium | reverse complement strand
CTCGTCAAGGACATCATCAGCGAAGCGAAGATGGCGAATGCGATCGTCATGGAAGTCCTGGCCTTCGTGCGTCCGGTTCGCCTGCAGGTGGATCGCACGTCGCTCGCCGCCGCGATCGCCAGTGCCATCACCATGGCCGATGGCAAAGCGACCCGCGGCTCGATCTTCGTCGACAGCGCGCTGCCGCTGGATCTGCCGTTGCTCGGCGCCGACCAACACCAGCTGACGCAGGTGTTCTGCAACCTGTTGATCAACGCCTACGAAGCGCTCGAAGGCCGCGGCCGGATCGAAATCTCGGCGCGGATTGCGAACACCGCCACCGACGGCGCGCTGCTGCCTGACGGGCACGTCGCCATGCCGACCGTCGTCGTGGATATTGCCGACGATGGGCCGGGGATGCCGGCGGATGTCGCCGAGAAAATCTTCAACCCCTTTTTCACCACCAAGGCGCAAGGCTCCGGCCTGGGCCTCGCGATCGTGCGCAAGATCGTCGACGCGCACGAAGGCCGCATCGACATGACCACCGCCGATGGCCGTGGCACGCGGTTTCGCGTCACGCTTCCGGTTGAACCGCATAAATCAAGTCACCAGGCCATCAGGTCATCAGCGATAGTCAGGCAATCAGGCCAGCAGGGATAGGAACCAAAAGACATGGCTCGCATACTCGTAGCGGACGATCACGATGCTCTTCGGCGGGGTTTGGCACTCTCGCTGACCGCGGCGGGCCACGAAGTCGACGAGGCCGGCAACGGCAACGCCGCGCTCGAACGCCTGCATGAAGGCTACTTCGACGTGGTCGTCAGCGACCTGAAGATGGGCGGCTCCGACGGTCTCGACGTGCTGCGCACCACCAAGACCCTGCATCCGACGACCTCGGTGATCCTGATGACCGCGTTCGGGTCGGTGACCACCGCGGTCGAGGCGATGAAGTACGGCGCGTTCGACTACGTGCAGAAGCCGTTCGAACTCGAGGAGATGGAGGTCAAGGTCGAGAAGGCGCTCGAGCTGAAGCGCCTGCGCCACGAGCTCGAATACCTGCGCCACGAGCAGCAGGAGAACTACGACTTCGACAAGATCATCGGCGGCAGCGACACGCTGCAGCGCGTGCTCAGTGTGGTGCGCAAGGTGGCCAAGAGCAACTCCACCGTGCTCATCCGCGGCGAGACCGGCACCGGCAAGGAACTGATCGCCGGCGCCATCCATCACAACTCGCTGCGCGCCGGCCGCAACTTCGTCAAGGTGAACTGCGCCGCGCTGCAGGAGAACCTGCTCGAATCCGAACTCTTCGGCCACGAGAAGGGCGCCTTCACCGGCGCCGATCGCCAGCGCATCGGCCGCTTCGAGCAGGCCGACGGCGGCTCGCTCTTCCTCGACGAGATCGGCGACATGAGCCCGAGCACGCAGGCCAAGATCCTGCGCGTGCTGCAGGAACACGAGTTCGAGCGCCTGGGCGGCACCCGCACCCTGAAGGTGGACGTGCGGCTGATTGCGGCGACCAATCGCGACCTCCCGACGATGGTGTCGACGGGACATTTCCGCGAAGACCTCTACTACCGCCTGAACGTCGTCACGGTCGAAACCCCGCCCCTGCGCGACCGCAAGGAAGACATCCTGCCGCTGGCGATGCACTTCATCCGCAAGTTCTCGCACGAGCTCAAGAAGAAGCTCGACGGGGTCAACCCGGAAGCGGCGAAGCTGCTGACGCGCTACAACTGGCCGGGCAACATCCGCGAGCTGGAGAACGCCATCGAGCGCGCGGCGCTATTGGCCGAGGCGCACCAGATCATGTCCGACGACCTGCGGCTGGGCGACACGGTGCAGAGCCCCGGCTCGAAGGACAACCAGTCGGTGGTGCGGATTCCGCCCAGCGGCATTCCGCTCGAGCAGATCGAGCGCCAGGCCCTCACCGAGGCGCTGCGTATGGCCAACTGGGTGCAGAAGGACGCGGCGGAGCTGCTGTCGATCAGCCCGCGCGTCATGAACTACAAGATCAAGACGCTGAAGATCGAGCTGCCGCGCCGACGCTCGATGGTGCCGGCCGAGGTGGCGTAAGATTCCGGGCCTCGGGGTCGGGATGGACCGGAGGCCCGGGGTCTGGCGCCAGGATGGATGACGCGGGCGGTGTGTGACGCTAGCCAGGTACGGGGCGACTGGGTACCCCGTCGGAGGGGGGTGTGGCATGACTCGGCGACTGTTCTGGATGCGTGGGGCCACGATCGTGGCCGTGGTGACCGGGCTCCTGGCCGCGGCGGTGCCGGCCGATGCCCAGCGCTGGGGGCGGCCGAGAACGCCGCGCGCCGGTGCCTGCTTCTACCAGAACGCCAACTACGGCGGCGACTACTTCTGCGTCGAAGCCGGCGACGAATACGACCAGATGCCCGAGGGCCTGAACGACCGGATCTCATCGATCCGCGTCTTCGGCGACGCCAGCGTCGTGGTCTACCGCGACCCGAACTTCCGGGGACGCTCGACGCGCTTCACCGACGACGCCGACAACCTCCAGCTCGATGGGTGGAACGACACCGTGTCGTCGCTCCAGGTGCGCCTCGACTTCGGTCGGGTCACCCGCGCCGAGGCCGAACGCATCGTCGAACGCGCCTACCGCAGCGTGCTCGGTCGCGACCCCGACGACGGCGCGCGGGGCTGGGTCGAGCGCGTGCTGCGCGACCGCTGGTCGCAGGCCGACGTCGAGCGCGAACTGCGCAAGAGCGCCGAATACCGCAACCGGCGACCGCCAAACTAGCGGCTAGGGGCTGGCGGCTGGGGGGGCTGGGGCTCGCCTGGTGCGCTTGTCAATCCGGTCCGCTGTCATGCTGTCATGCTGAACGGAGAAGGTCTTTCGATGCGTCGTCGCGTATTCGTCGCCGCCGCAGGCACGCCCCAGCCCCCAGCACCCAGCCCCTAGATCTGCGTTTTCGCTCGCGGGTGCGCCCGCCGGTACACGTCGATGAGCTGCGTCGCGTTCACGTGCGTGTAGCGCTCGGTGGTCGTGAGCCGCGCGTGGCCGAGCAGTTCCTGAATGGCGCGCAGGTCGGCGCCGCGCTGCAGCAGGTGCGTCGCGAAGGAATGCCGCAGCGCGTGCGGGCTGATGCCGGTGCGCTCGCTGCACCTGGCCACGTAGCCCGTCACCAGCCGGTGCACGCTGCGTCCGGTGAGGCGTCCGCCGCGCGCGTTCACGAACACCGGCTCGCGCCCAGCCCGATCGGCGCGGCCGCGGCCGGTGGCGCGCGCTTCTCCGAGGCGCCCGCGCACGTTCGTGGCGCGTGCGGCCGGCGGATGCTCGCGGCGAATCAGCTCGCGGTCGGGCAGCCACTGCCTCAGCGCCTGTTCGGTCGAGCGATTGAACGGCAGCAGACGCTCCTTACCGCCCTTCCCCAGCACCCGCACCATGCGCGCCGGCAGGTGCACGTCTTCGAGATCCAGGCCGACCAGCTCGCTCAGGCGCAGCCCTGAGGCGTAGAAGAGCTCCAGGATGGCGCGGTCGCGGCGGCCGAGCGGCGTCGCGGCATCCGGCGTCTCGAGCAGCGTCGTCATGTCGGCTTCGCTCAGGTGCCGCGGCACCTTGCGATCGAGCTTCGGCGCCACCGCCGCGCCCGACGGGTCGTGCGCCAGCCAGCCCTCGCGCACCAGATAGCGCAGAAACGCCCGAACGCCCGAGAGCTTGCGCGCGACCGAGGCCCGCGCCTGCTGCGCGCGGTTCATCTCGATGACGAACCCGCGCACCGACTCGCCGTCAAGCGCGTCGACGGTCAGCTCGGCGCGCTTGATGCCGCGCTCCATGCGCGTGTGTTCCAGGTACTGCTCGACGTCGCTGGTATACGCGCGCACCGAGTGCGGCGACAGGTGGCGGTTGAGCGCGAGGTGTCCGATGAACGCCTTGAGCGCGTCCCGTGCCGCTACCGCATCCATCGCTCGAGCTCGGCCAGGGCGCGGTCGGCCATCGCCTGTTTGCGCAGCGCCTTGTCGCGTGGCGGCAAGGCGAGCGGCGGCATGATGCCGAAGGTGATGTTCGACGGCTGGTAATGTTTCGGATCGGCGTGCGAGGCGTAGTAGGCCAGCGCGCCAATCGCGGTCTCGCGCGGCGGCGCCAGGGGTGCGAGGCCCTGTGCGACGCGGGCGGCGTTCCTGCCGGCGATGAGACCGGAGGCCGCCGATTCCACGTAGCCCTCGACACCAGAGATCTGGCCGGCGAAGAACAAATCCGCGCGCGTCTTCGTCTGCCACGTCGGCAGCAGCACCTTGGGGCCGTTGATGAAGGTGTTGCGATGCACCATCCCGAAGCGCACGAACTCGGCGTGTTCGAGGCCCGGCACCATCCGCAGCACTCGCGCCTGATCGCTCCATTTGATCTGGGTCTGGAAGCCGACCAGGCTGAAGTGGTCGCCGGCGAGCGTGTCCTGCCGCAGTTGCACGGCCGCGTAGGGTCGCCGCCCGGTGCGCGGATCTTCGAGCCCGACCGGCTTCATCGGGCCAAAGCGCAGCGTGTCGCGGCCACGGTGCGCCATCACCTCGATGGGCAGGCAGCCTTCGAAGAACTGCGCGCTGTCGAAGTCGTGCACGGTCGCCGATTCCGCCGCCATGAGCGCGTCGTAGAAGGCGTCGTATTCGGCCTTGGTGAACGGGCAGTTGAGATAGTCGCCTTCGCCGTCGTCGACGCCGCATGCGGGCCCGTCGACCTCGACCGCTGCCGCCACCGCGACCGGGGCGGCGTCGGTGCGCTGGGCGCCGGCACCAGCCGTGTCACGGCGCAGGCTGCGGCCCCAGCGCGACTGCCGGAACACTCTGCTCATGTCGATCGACTCGGCCAGCACGATCGGGCTGATGGCGTCGTAGAACGCCAGATGTTGGTCGCCAACAAACGCCTGCACCGATTGCGACAGCGCGGCGGAGGTGAGCGGGCCGGTGGCGATGATGACGGCATCGCCCGGTGCCGATGGTGGCGGCACGCTGGTGACTTCCTCGCGGCGGATGGTGATGCGCGGCTGGGTGGCGAGCCGCGCGGTGACCTCACGCGAGAAGACCTCGCGGTCGACCGCCAGCGCGGCGCCGGCGGGCACACGCGCCACTTCGGCCGCGGCCATCACCACCGAGTCCAGACGCCGCATCTCCTCCTTGATGAGGCCGACCGCGTTGTCGAGCTTGTCGCCGCGAAACGAGTTGCTGCAGACCAGTTCCGCCAGATGATCGGTCTTGTGGACCAGCGTCGGACGCACCGGACGCATCTCGTGCAGCGTCACGTTCTGCCCGAGGCGCGCCGCCTGCCACGCCGCTTCGCAGCCCGCGAGGCCGCCGCCGATGATGTGAATCACGCGTCCAGTGTACGGCCCGCCTGCACGGAAATGCCAGCCTCCCCGTCCACCGGATAGAATCGGCACCCATGACCTCTGCCCGCCATCACTCATCCCGCGCGTTCGTTGTCGGCGCGCTGCTCGTGCTTCTCGCTGGACTGGCGCCCGGCGCCGAGGCGCAGACAGCGCCGCGACCGTTCGGCACGCAGCGCGAACAGGCAGTCCTGCAGCAGGCCTGGCTCAAAGCGCGCCTCGACACCTTCCTGCCGCGCCTGATGCGCACGCACGGCATCGACCTGTGGGTGGTGTCGATGCGCGAGTACAACGAAGACCCGGTCTTCAAGGCCATCGTCGCCCCCGAGACCTTCGCGGCCCGCCGCCGCACCATCTACGTGTTCTTCGACCGCTGCGCCGCCACCGGCGCCGCTCCGGCGGCGTCGTGCCTCGAACGCATCGCGCTCGGTGGCACCTCGCAGGGCGGGATCTTCGACGCGCGGCGCGCCACCGTGACCGCGGCGGGTGATGTGGGTCGTGGCCAGCAGGCCGAACTCTGGGGCGACGATCAGTGGCAGGCGCTCAAAGCGGTCATCGAGGAGCGGAAGCCGAACGTCATTGGCATCAACAAGTCGACGGTGTTCGCGTTCTCGGACGGGCTGTCGAGCGGCGAGTGGCTCGGCATGGCCAAGGCGCTCGGCAACACGTGGACGTCACGCTTCAAGGACGCCGAAGCCCTGCCCCTCGAGCTCATCGCCGTGCGCCTGCCGGAGGAAGAGGCGTTCTTCACGAAGATGACCGAACTCGTCTGGGCGATGACCCAGGAGATGTTCTCCGAAAAGACCATCACGCCCGGCGTCACGAAGACCAGCGACCTGGTGTGGTGGTGGCGGCAGCGCGTCAACGACCTCGGGCTCGACACCTGGTTCCAGCCGAGCGTGGACGTGCAGAGACGGGGCGCCACCGAGGCCGACCTCGGCGCCGATCCCGTGATCCAGCGTGGTGACGTGCTGCACTGCGATGTCGGCATCACGGTGGCCCGTCTCAACACCGACACGCAGCACCTCGCCTACGTGCTGCGCGAGGGCGAGAGCGACGCACCGGCCGGCCTGAAGCAGGCGCTGGCCAACGCCAATCGCATGCAGGACTTCACGCTCGAGGAGCTTCGGACCGGCCGCACCGGCAACGAGGTCCTCAAGGGGATGCGCACGCGGATGACGGCGGCCGGCATCGACGGCACGCAGTACAGCCATCCCATCGGACTGCACGGCCACGGCGCCGGTCCGCTCATCGGCTTGTGGGATTACCAGGACGGCGTGCCCGGTCGCGGCGACGCCAGGGTCATCCCGAGTATGTGGTACTCGATCGAGCTCCAAGCCACGACACCCGTGCCCGAGTGGAACGGCCAGCGGGTGCGGATGGCGCAGGAAGAAGACGTCGTCATCGACGCGGGCGGCAGGGTGCGCTGGGCGCTGCGCCGGCAGGATCGGCTGTTCCTCGTGCGTTGAGAGCGCGCGTCAGGGCACGACCACGACCACTTCGTTGCTCGTCGTCTGCGCGAAGCACCCGCCCGCGAGCCGCGCGTAGTACGTCCCCGGCGGCGCCGCAATCGCGAACGATGTCGCATAGGCCGGCATCTCGAGGTAGATGGCGTTCGCCCCCGGCGAGGTGCCCGCGATGCGTACCGGCGGCGAATCGGAGCCGGCGGCCCCGGGGGTCCACGTGAACGGCACGACGCGTCCGGCCACCGACGCGGTCAGTGCGGTCGGGGCGACCGCGCTGCAGTTCTGACGGGGACGAGTATCGACGAGCAACTCGCGGCCCGGGCCCGACCGCACGCCGCCATTCACGGCGACGGGCCGCACGAAGTACATGCCCACCGGACCGTCGAACGTGAAACTCGTGGAGGCGCCAGGGAGCGCCAGGGTGCCCAGGTCGTTCTTCCCCTCACTCGTGCCCCCTTCGAGGAGGTACTGCTGCGGCGCGCCGGTAGACGGCGGCTGCCAGCGGAACGTCACGCGCGGCCCATCGGCGACGACGGTGGCATCACGCGGTGCGCCCGGGGCGGGCGGCCCGGCCGCGAACGACACGTCCGGCGTCGCCAAGCTGGCGACGAGCCCTTCGAGCGCGCGCACGCGCACGGCGTACCTGCCGGGCGGCGCCGTCGCCGTGAACGACGTCTGCGCCGCCGGAAGGTCCAGCGAGAGCAGCGGCGGGAGTCCTTCGGTCGCCGACACTTCGACGCGCACGCCTGTCCTCGCGGACGACGCCGGCAGCGTCCACGAGAGAGTCGTGGCGCCAGTGGCCTGCGTTACCTGCAGTGCCGTCGGCGGCGCGGGCGAGCGCGGTAGGCAGCCCCCGAAGGTCACGAGGCAGTCGGGCAACACGGCGAGCATTCCCGCCCGTGCCGGCGTCCATGGCAGGCGCTGGCCCGTGGCCGTCGAAAAGGCCACGGAGAAGCCGGTGGCCTGCCCGCCCACGGTGGGCCGGCCTGTGAGTGCGTGGAGGGAATAGGGAAACGGCGACCCGACCGCCGCATACAGATAACCATCAGGGCCGATCCCGAGGTCGCGAATCCCACCAGAGGAGTAGCCGCCCTCGCTGACACCAAGGACGTCCGGATTCCACGGCATCACGGCGCCAGTGACCGCGTCGACCTCGGCCAGCCCACGGCGGCGCTGGCCGTTCACCTTAGAGAACTCACCACCGATCCACACCCGCCCTCCGGCCGCACGCACGACAGCAGGCGCGGCATCGACGACGGGGTGCCACGGCAGGAGAGCGCCGGTCGTCATGTCGAACGCGGCAAGGGAGACGCGGCTCTGGCCGTTCACGGCAGTGAACTGACCTCCGGCGTAGATCGTGTTGCCGTCGACCGCCACGCTGAGCCCGCCCTCACCCGTGAACGTGGCCGGCAGCGCACGGTACGACCAATCGGCAATCGTGAAGACGCCGAGCGACGTGCCCGCGCCCCCACCCGACATCCCGATGACGAGCGCACCGCCGGCCACGCGCATCGCGCCCTGGCCGGCCTGGAGCGTGCGCTCTGCCACCACGGCGCCGCTCGCCGGATCGATTTTCGCAACCCGCGTGGCGAGCTGCCCGTAGCCGCCCTCGGTGCGCGCGAACAGCCACGTGCCATCGGTGGCCAGCTCCGCGATGTGTTCATCCTGGTCGGTGAACACCATGGCCGACGTCCACGGATCGAGCGCATGGGTATCGAGGTCCACTGACGCGAGGCGCGAACGGGGCACGCCGCCGGCGCCGCTGAAGCCGCCGCCAAGGACCACACCTTCCGGCGCCGCCGCCACGGCGGAGATGCCGCCCACCACACCAGGGGTAAACGGAATCGTCGCGCCGGCGTTCGTGTCGACTACCTGGAGCGCGCCTCCACTGAAGCCCGCGCTGTGGATGATGGCCATGTACGGACCGATGCGGGTGAGGCCGAACGGGAATCCCTGCGCAGTGGGCCGCCATGGCGCGCGCTCCCCCGTCGTGGCGTCCACGGCCGTGAGATTCAGCCGTCCCGTGGTGCTCAGGAATCGGCCGCCGAAGTAAAGGCGTCCGCCGTCGAGCAGCATGGCGCCAATCGCCGTGTAGTCCCCGTACGTGCCCGACTGGAAGACGAACTGCATGTCGGGCTGCCAGCTCGTCTCGTCGCCGGTGAGCGGATCGACCGCCCACACGGGCCGCTGGTAGCCGGCGCCGCCGACGTCTACGCGCGCGGACGAGGCCGCCAGCGCGCTGATGAAGTTGGTCGCCTTCTCGAACAACACGCGACCACTCGCCGCGTCGAAGCCCCACAACCGGAAACCGGTGGCGACCGAGACGTCACGACGCGTCGCCGCGACGTAGACGCCAATCGAAGACGCGGCCAGGGCGACGAGCGGCCGGCCGTCCGGGTTGAACGCCGCGCCCCAGCCGCTCAGGGCTCCCGACGTGGCATCCACCGCCGCAAGGCCTTTGCGCGCGGCGCCGTTCACCGTGGTGAAGTCGCCGATGAAGTACACGCGGCCGTGGGCCACGGCGAGCCGGCGGATCGCGCCGTTCAGAACCAGGCGGAAGCGTTCGTCCACTGAGCGATCCGGCGCCACGCGCGCGAAACCGGCGATCGGGCGCCCGCCCACGCTCGTGAAGGTGCCGGAGAGGAACCAGCCACCCACGCCGTCAGCGGCAATCTGCGACACCTCCCCCCCGACCACCGGAAAGGCCTGCGGATGCAGCACGCCAAGGGTGTCGACCACGGCCGCACCCCCGGTGGGCGTGCCGAGGTCGGTGAATCGCCCGCCGATGAAGAGCCGGCGGCCGATCTGGGTGGCCGAGCGAATCGGCTCCTCTGAGTTGAATCCAAAGAAGCTGCGGGCGCCGTTCGGGAGCGGCCAGGGGATCTCGGCGTATTGTGCGAAGGCTGGACGGCCCAGCAGCGTCAGCGCGAGCAGGAAGAGCGAGCACCGTTGTGCAGGCGTCATGGCCTACCTCCGACGGAGCTGAGGGCGGAACTCCGCGCCGCCCATTGTCGTGCCCGCGCCTATGCGGCGCAAGCGGCCGCTGTCGACTCCCGGGCGCCGGCGACCGCGCCGCGCCGCGATCGGGCGACGGTCAGCGGCCGAAGCCGGGCGGCGTCATGAACGTGCCGGCCACGACCAGCCGGCCGCCATCGAGCTTCAGCGGCAGCGGCGGCAGCGCCCGCGGCGCCGGGCCGCCGATGGCCATGCCCGAATCGCGCGGGTCGAAGATCGAGCCGTGGCAACTGCAGAAGAACGTCTGGCTCTCGCCGAGCGACTCGTCGACCTCGCAGCCCGAGTGGGTGCAGATGGCCGAGTAGGCGACGATGTCGTCGACGGCGCGGGCGCGCGTGGCATCCGACAGCGAGGCCGGGTTCACACGCGCCAGCACGATCTTGTTGAGCGGGGTGGCGTCGCGCGCCGCAACACCCGCCAGCGGCCACACGATCACCGCGCGGCCATCGAACGGCACGTCGTCGGGGGTGAGCGGAATGAGTGAAGCGTCGCCCACGCGCACCAGCAGGTCACCGGCGGCCACGGTGGGCCCGTCCTGCGCGCTGCTGCGAATGGGTGTCAGCCACGCCAGCACCACGCCGGCGGCGCCTCGGAGCATCGTTCGTCGCTGTGAATCCATCGGCTACGCCTTCTTGCCTCGTTTCGGGGCCGCAGACTTCGCCCCGCCACGGCCGCGGGCGGCGCCGCGCTTCTTCGCCGGCGCGCTGCCGGCGCGCGCATTGAGCAACTCCACCGCCTGCTCCATCGTGACCGACTCCGGCGCCGTGCCCTTCGGCAGCGACGCGTTGGTCTCGCCATCGGTCACGTAGGGCCCGTAGCGCCCGTCGAGGATGCGCACCGCCGCGCCGCCCTTCGGGTGCGGGCCCATCGCTCGCAGTTCGGTTGCCGCCGCGCGCTGACGGCGCTGGCCCTTGGGCTTGGCGAGCAGCTCCTTCGCGCGGTCGAGGGTGATCGTATAGACGTCGTCGGTCGCTTCAAGCGAGCGGAAGTCGGCGTCCTTCTGCACGTAGGGACCGAAGCGGCCGCGGTTGGCCAGGATCACCTGACCGTCGTCGGCGGCGCCCAGTTCGCGCGGCAGCGACAGCAGCCGCAGCGCTTCGTCGAGCGACACGCCGTCTTCCGACATGCCGCGATCGAGCGACGCGCGCTTGGGCTTGACCTTGCTGCCCTTCTCGGGATTTTCGCCCAGCTGCACGTAGGGGCCGAAGCGGCCGTGCATGACGTAGACGCCCAGGCCGGATGTCGGGTCGGCGCCAAGCGACTTGGGGCCCTCGGCCTTGGCCCTGAGGAGCTTGAGGGCTTCCTCGAGCGTGAGATCGGCCGGGCTCATCTCCTCGGGGATCGAGGCCCGCGGCGAGTCGTCGCCGGCATCGCCCAGCTGCAGGAACGGGCCGTAGCGCCCGATCCGCACGCGCACCTGCTTGCCGCTCTCCGGATCGTCGCCGAGGTGCATCATCGGGTAGTCGATCGACTTGTCCTTGCCCTGGACGATCGTTTCGAGGCCGGTGTGCTTGCCGTCGCCGCGGTAGAAGGCGCGGATGAAATCGAGCCAGTCTTTCTGCCCGTTCGAGATGGCGTCGAGCATCTCTTCCATCTCGGCGGTGAAGCCGATGTCGACGTAGTCGGCGAAGTGCTCGCGCAGCAGGCGCGTCACGGCAAACGCGGTGAAGCTCGGCACCAGCGCCTTGCCCTGCTTGCTGACGTAGCCGCGGCGCTGGATGGTGGCGACGGTGGGCGCGTAGGTGGACGGACGGCCGATGCCCTCTTCTTCGAGGCGCTTGACGAGCGAGGCTTCGGTGTAGCGTGCCGGCGGCGCCGTTTCGTGGCCCTTGGCGCCGACGCGCAGCAGGATGAGGTTTTCGTCGAGCTGGTCGGGCGCGTGCACCTTGTCGCCGACCTTGAGCTTCGGCAGCAGGGTCTCCTGCTCGCCGAGTTCGGCCGACGGGTCGTCGCTGCCCTCGACATAGGCGCGCAGGAAGCCGGCGAATTCGATCGCCTTGCCGCTCGACGAGAACACCGCGCGGTGGTTGTCGGGCGTGGTGCCGGTGATTTCGATCGAGGTGCGCAGGAGCTGCGCGTCGGCCATCTGCGAGGCCACGGCGCGCTTCCACACCAGCTCGTAGAGCTTCAACTCGTCGCTCTCGAGAATCCGCTCGAGCGCCTGCGGCGTGCGGCGGAAGTCGGTGGGGCGGATCGCTTCGTGCGCTTCCTGCGCGTTGCGGACCTTGGTCTGGTACTGGCGCGGACCGCGGTAATAGTCTTTGCCGTACATCTCCTGCACGGCGTGACCGGCTTCGGCGAGGGCTTTGTCGGAGAGCGTCGTCGAGTCCGTGCGGTGATACGAGATCAGACCTTCGAGTTCGCCGCCGCCGAGGTCGACGCCCTGGAACAGGCGCTGCGCCACGCTCATCGTGCGGTCGGAGGAGAACCCCAGCTTGCGGTTGGCTTCCTGCTGCAGCGTGGAGGTCGTGAACGGCGCCGACGGCCGCTGTGAGGCCGGCTTCTCCTCGACGCTCGTGACCGTCCACGGCATCTGCCGCTTGAGGCCGTCGGCCAGCCCGGTGGCGGTCTTCTCGTCGAGCCGCGTCACCGTGGTGGACGTCAGCACGCCCTTGTCGTTGAAGTCCTTGCCGGTGGCGACGCGCTTGTCATCGACCTTGGTGAGCGTCGCGCCGAACTCGCTGGCGCCGCCGCGCAGGGTCGCTTCCAGGTCCCAGTAGCTCGCCTTCACGAAGGCCAGCCGCTCTTCCTCGCGCTCGACGATGAGGCGCACGGCCACGCTCTGCACGCGGCCGGCCGAGAGGCCCGTCTGCACCTTCTTCCACAGCACCGGCGACAGCGTGTAGCCGTAGAGGCGGTCGAGAATCCGGCGGCTCTCCTGCGCCCGAACCAGGTTCTGGTCGACGTCTTCCGGGGCGTGGCTGAGGGCGCTGCGAATCGCTTCTTCGGTGATCTCGTGGAAGTGGATGCGGCGCACCGGCACCTTGGGCTTCAGGAGCTGCTCGAGGTGCCAGCTGATCGATTCGCCTTCGCGGTCGGGGTCGGTCGCGAGGATGACTTCGGAGGCATCCTTCATCGCCTCTTTGAGAGCCTGGACGTGCTTCTTCTTGTCGGCCGGAACGACGTAGTGGGGCGTGAAGTCGCCGTCGGTGTCGACCCCCATCCGCCCCCACGACTTCTCCTTGATGTCCTTCGGGACCTCGCTGGCCGAGTCGGGCAGGTCGCGGATGTGCCCGTAGCTGGCTTCAATCCGGTAGTCCTTTCCCAGGAAACGGGACAGGGTCCGGGCTTTGGCGGGCGACTCGACAATGACCAGCGGTTTCGACATGTAAGAGGGCTTACGTTAGCACGCGGTTCCGGCTTCCCATGAACCGCCCGCCTCCAATTCGTTGGATGCGGCCCTCTATTTCCAGGGCCGCCAGCCGGCTGTTCACCCGCGCCATCGGCCACCCGGTGGCCACGGCCACCTCATCCGCTGAAAAGTCGCCCGCCGTAGGTTCCAGGCCCAGTTCCCGCGCCACTGCCGGCTCGAGCGTGGGCCGCAGACCACCGCGGCGTGCGTCGGGCGGCAACCAGTTGAGCGCGGCCAGGATGTCGTCGGCCCCCTCGACCAGCGTGGCCCCATCCCGCAGCAGCGCGTGCCCGCCGCGATGACGCCCCGGTCCGACCGACCCGGGGACGGCCATCACCTCGCGGCCCTGCTCGGCCGCCGCCATCGCCGTGATGAGCGAGCCGCTCTTCTCGGACGCCTCGACCACCACCACCGCCGACGACAGGCCGCTGATGATGCGGTTGCGCAAGGGGAAGTGGAACGGCAGCGGCGGGGTGCCCGGCACGTGTTCGCTGAGCACCGCGCCCTGGAGGGCGAGGGCCTCGGCGAGGTCGTGGTGTTCGGCCGGGTAGACCCTGTCGAGACTCGAGCCCAGCACGCCGATGCTGGCCCCGCCGCGATCGAGCGTGGCGCGGTGGGCGGCGCTGTCGATGCCGCGGGCGAGCCCGCTCACGACGACCACCCCGGCCTCGGCCAGGCCAGCGGCCAGGTGCGCCGCCAGCACGAGGCCACCCGGCGTCGCCGCGCGCGCGCCGACCAGCGCCACCATCCGCGGCCAGCGCAGCATCTGGGCCGACCCGCGCAACCACAGCACCGGCGGCGGATCGGGGATCTCGGCCAGCAGTGGCGGGTAGTCGGGGTCGCCCAGCCCCACGCCGCGTTGGCCGCGCCGCCGCGCGTCGGCGAGGGTGCGACCGGCCTGCACGGCCAGATCGGCGGCCTCGACGTCTGGATCAAGCAGGGTGTCGCAGCGGCACACCCATGTCATCAGAGGCTCGTCGTGGTGACGCGGCGGCAGGTCATCGACGTCGGGGATGGGCCTGGCGAGCCAGGTGCGGACGATCGCACCGAGCAGGCGGCGCCGGGTGGCGCCGAAGAGAGAAAGGGCAACGGCTTCGTGCAGGGTCATGCCTACCTCCGGGCGAGCCCTCGCAAGGGGAGCACTCGCGCACAGACGTGGCAGCCGTTGACCTCGGTTCCTCGATGATTATGCGCCCGTGGGACGCCGCGCACAACGACGGCGTCTTTACTTGCGGGGGGCTGACGCCACGACTATAGTGGCCTGACAGACCATGATCCGAGACTTGGTGGTCGTCGCTCTGCTGTCGGCGCTTACTGCCGCGCCCGCCTACGCCGATGCGCGGGGAGACGCCCGTCAACAAGTGGAGTTCGGTATCGCCGTGGCCCAGAAGGGGCTGTGGCGCGAGGCGATCTTCCGCTGGCTCCGTGCCACGGAACTCGACCGGACCTACGCGCAGGCCTTCAACAACCTCGCAATCGCCTACGAACACGAAGGCGATCTGGTCAAGGCCCGCGAGGCCTACGAGAAGGCCCTGCGGCTCGAGCCCAACAATCCGCTCATCAAGCAGAATCACGACCTGTTCAAGGAGATCAATGATCGTACCGGGCGCAAGGACGGTCGGTAGCGTCGCGCTGATTGCCATCCTCAGCGGGTGCTCCGCCGGGTATCTGGAGATTCCCATCGAGACGCCGATCCAGCCCAAGCTGGATATCCGGCCGTTCTCGCGCGTGTACGTCGCCGGCTTCGTCTTGGCCGGCACCGATGACGTCGACGGCAACCTCGAGACCGTGCGCCTGCTGCGCAGTCAGCTGCGCAACAAAGGCACGCTGCGCGTCATCGACGCCGATGCCCTGCCGCTCACCGACCTGGTCGCGACCGAACCCGATGCCGCGGCCAACGGCGCCGCCGGCACCGCCCCGGCCCAGGCCGCCGGAGACGTCTCGGACGAGATGGCGTTCACCGCCTACGAGAAGGTGTTCGCCGACAAGGAATACTGGAAGAAGATCGGCGACGAGATGCAGCAGCCGCTCATCGTCACCGGCACGATCCTCTTCCGCCCGCAGCAGCGCAGCGGCTTCGTGCAGCGCGAGCGCGAGACCTTCGACGCCCTGGGCCGGCGCGTGGTGCAGCCCGAACGCACCTACATGGAACGCAAGGGCTTCATCCTGCGCCCGAGCTTCGTCTTCATCGACGGCCGCACCGGCGAGACCCTGCACACCGAGACGTTCCGCGAGGAAATTCTGTATAACTCGAACCAGACGACGCCCCCGCTGTCGTCGTTCTTCGAGCTGATGGACCGCCTGCTGCCGAGCTTCCTGAACACCCTGAGCGCCCAGAAGGTACGGGGGAGTAGAACGCTGCTCAAGTAGGGGCTGGGGGCTGGAGGCTGGGGCTCACGGCCGTCCCGCCGCCAAACAAACTCGTGCGGCACGCGGAATACTGGAAGACGATGCAGCACTTCGCAGCGGGATGTTGCACGCCCTAGCCCCTAGCCCCCAGCCCCCGGATCTGGTAGCCTTGAACGTTCTGGCCCGGCTGACACCCCGTTCACAGTGGACGGTCCCCTCCTGGGGGTGAGCTGGCGGCCGATTTTCGTCCGCGGAGAATTCCCGTGTTTGCAGTGATTCAGGCCCAAGGGCATCAATACCGCGTCGAGCCGGGTGTCGAAATCGAGCTCGACGGCACCGGGGAAAAAGGCGCCTCGGTCTCGTTCGATCAGGTGCTGCTGGTCGGCACCGACGGCGGCGACATCATGACCGGCGCGCCGATCGTCGCCGGCGCCAAGGTGCTCGGCGTCGTCGTGGCGCCGCACCTCGGTCCGAAGGTGCGCATCTTCAAGAAGAAGCGCCGCAAGCAGTACCGCCGCACCGCGGGACACCGCAGCGCGCTCACGCGCGTGCGCATCACCGACATCGTCGCGTAAGCGGTCGCGTAAGCAACAGAGGCCTGCCGCGCATGGCGGCATGGGATTCACGTCATGGCAACGAAAAAAGGTCAGGGAAGTTCACGCAACGGGCGTGACAGCCACTCACAGCGGCTTGGCGTCAAGCGGTTCGAGGGCAACGTCGTCACCGGCGGCTCCATCCTCGTGCGGCAGCGCGGCACCAAATACCGCCCGGGGCTGAATGTCGGTATCGGCAAAGACGACACGCTCTTTGCGAAGATTCCGGGCACCGTGAAGTTCGAAGATCACGGCTCGCGCGGACGCTACATCAGCATCCAGCCGCTCGAATAGGTCGACGGCAGCACGCTCACGGGGATCGTGGTGACGGGGTCACGCCTCGTCGTCACGATCCCCGTCGTGTTTGTGGCCACCCATGACATTCGTTGACGACGTCGAGATCGTCGTGGAATCCGGCGCCGGCGGCGCCGGCTGCCTGAGCTTCCGGCGCGAGAAGTTCGTGCCGCGCGGCGGCCCGGACGGCGGCAACGGCGGCCACGGCGGCTCGGTGTACCTGGTCGCCGATCCGCACAGGAACACCCTCCTCCACTTCCGCTACAACCCGGAACATCGCGCCGAACGCGGCCGCGGCGGCGAAGGGGTGCTGCGCACGGGACGCGCCGGCAAGAACCTCGAGATTCCGGTGCCGCCCGGCACCACGATCTCGGTGCGCGATCCGGAACTGCCCGGGCAGTGGCTGACCATCGCCGACATGCGCGTGCCCGGCCAGCGCGTGCTGATTGCCAAGGGCGGACGCGGCGGGCTCGGCAACGCCATGTTCGTGAGCGCCACCAACCGCGCCCCGCGCAAGGTGCAGCCGGGCGAGCCCGGCGAAGAGAAGACGCTCCGCCTCACGCTGAAGCTGCTGGCCGATGTCGGACTGGTGGGCTTCCCCAACTCCGGCAAGTCCACGCTCATCGCGCGCGCCAGCGCCGCCCGGCCGAAGATCGCCGACTACCCCTTCACGACGCTCACGCCGAACCTCGGCGTGGTCAGCCTGTCGGGCGAACGCACGTTCGTCATCGCCGACGTGCCCGGCCTCATCGAAGGCGCCCACACGGGTCACGGGCTCGGGCATCAGTTCCTGCGCCACGTCGAACGCACGGCCGTGCTCGTACACGTGGTGGACGTCTCGAGCGCCTCGGGCCGCGATCCGGTGTCGGACCTCGACATCGTGCGCCGCGAGCTCGAGCTGTTCGACGCGGCCATGCTCGACAAGCCGCAACTGGTGGCTGCCAACAAGATCGACGCGCTCGACGAGCCCGAGCGGCTCGAAGCGCTGCGGGCCCGCGCCGAGGCGCTGCACCTGCCGTTTCTCGCCATTTCGGCGGC
>JANNIB010000379.1:0-2277 GCA_031404695.1 Acidobacteriota bacterium | reverse complement strand
CAGCCGGCGGGCCTTGTCGAGGTTGACGTTGTCGGGCCAGCTGCCCAGGGGCGCAAAGCGCAGCGTGCCGTTGCCGGCGCCGCCGCGTCCGTCGTGGATGCGGTAGGTGCCGGCACTGTGCCAGGCCATGCGGATGAAGAGCGGGCCGTAGTGCCCGAAGTCGGCCGGCCACCAGTCCTGCGAGGTCGTCATCACCTGCTCGATGTCCTTCTTCAGGGCCTCGAGATCGACGGTGTTGAAGGCGGCGGCGTAGTCGAAGTCCTCGCCCATCGGGTTGCCCGTGGGCGGGTGCTGGTGCAGCACCTTCAGGTTCAACTGGTTGGGCCACCAGTCGCGATTCGACGTGCCGCTGTGCGCGTTGCCCGAGAACGGGCACTTGGATTCATTTGCCATGTGACGTGTGACCTCTAGTCTGGTGTGCGTGCGAGCCGCGGGCGTCCGCGGGGGGGTGCGGATGATTCGGGATGGGACGTGGCGCGCGACTGCGCCTGGCACTCGGGGCAGCGGCCCCAGTAGGCGACTTCGGCCTCGTCGATTTCGTAGCCCTGGTCGTCGGCGGCGGTGAGACAGGGCGCAGGGCCGACGGCGCAGTCGACATCGACCACACGGCCGCATTCGCGGCAGATCAGATGGTGGTGGTTGTCGCCGACCCTATCCTCGAAGCGCGCGGCGGACCCGGCAGGCTGAATGCGCCGGAGAAGGCCTTCGGCGACGAGGACGCCGAGCGCATCGTACACCGACTGCAGGGAGATGGCCCCGATCTCGGCCCTGACGGCGTCGGCCACGCCGTCCGCGGTGATGTGCGGCTGGCCTGCGACGACGCGCAGGACGGCCAATCGCTGGGCGGTGACCTGAATGCCATGTTGACGAAGCAGTCCCGCCGGGTCCGTGAGCACGCGACAGAGTAGCTCAGATGATTGAGCCGCTCAAAGGGGTGGCCGCTCAACTCCTGCCGGCCTCACCGGCCACATGCAGTATGGTGGACCTCTCGCCGGCCCCTCCCAGCGCGCGCCGCTCGCCACCGAGGGCCGTTCAGCGCTGGCCGGTGTTCATTACCCGTCGAACGAGCCGCCATTGATGCCCTCCACGGCGAGGGTGCGGTGGCGACTTGGACGGCGCAACGACGGATGGAGGTCCGTATGACGCACGCTCTGGTCGGGCAAGCCGCGCGCTGCGGTCCTGATGTGCGTGGCCCTCCAGATCGGCCCCGCGCCGCGGCAGCGCATGGCTGCTCCCGACCGAGCGCTTCGCGAAGCCCCCACTGCCGGGCACGATCGGGTCGTGACCGCCCTGGCGGCGCTGCCGCTGTCGTTCGAGCCCAACGTCGGCCAGTTCGCGTCCGATGTCGCGTTCCTCACGCGCGCATCCGAATACGTCTTGCAGCTGAACGCCACCGAGTTCCGCATGATCGTGCGGGGCGCGCCCGCACCGTTGCCCACCGCGGCGCAGGGCGCCAGCGGCCGAGCGACACCTGCGCAGGCCCTGCGATTCTCGTGGCGCAATGCCAATCGTCAGGCCGTCGCGACTGCCGAGGAGCGGCTACCGGGTACCGCCAACTACCTCCGGGGCCGCGACGCTTCGCAGTGGCGCACGGGAGTCCCGACCTACGCTCGGGTGCGTTTTGAGGCCGTCTACCCGGGCATCGACGTGGCGTATTACGGCAACGGCCGCCAGCTGGAGTACGACCTGATCGTGGCCCCGAATGCCGACCCGGGGCTGGCGCGCCTGGCCATCGAAGGTGCCGGCGCGAGGCTGACCTCCGACGGCGATCTCGATGTGGAGATGGCCGACGGCCGCACCATGCAAATCCGGGCCCCGGTGGCCTACCAGGAACGCGACGGCCGGCGGGTGGCCGTCGAGGCCGGCTATCGGCTCGAAATGTCCGGGAGCGCCCCAGAGGTCTCGTTTCACGTCGCGGCCTACGATGCGGCATTGCCGCTCGTCATCGACCCGCTCGTGTACTCGACGTTGCTCGGCGGCGGCAGTAACGACGGAGTCGACGGCATCGCCATCAACGCTGCCAACGAAGCGTTCGTCACGGGCTCCACGAACGGTACGGACTTTCCTGTCACGGCCGGGGCGTTCGACTCGACGTCACTCGGAGAAGACGCGTACGTCGCCCGGGTAAACAGCGCGGGCACGGCGCTGATCTACTCGACGTTCCTCGCAGGACAGGCCCGGGACAGGGGCGCCGCCATCGCGGTCAACGCCGCGAACGAGGCGTTCGTGATCGGCGACACCTACAGCGCGGACTTTCCAACAACCGTCGGAGCGTTC
>JANNIB010000378.1:0-12519 GCA_031404695.1 Acidobacteriota bacterium | reverse complement strand
ATCGCGCCGCGGGCGATGCGCTGCGACAGGTCGTCGCCCTCGACCAGTTCCATCACGAGCGCGGTGAACGCCGGCGTCTTCTCCAGCCCGTGGATCGCCGCAATGTTGGGATGGTTCAGCGCTGCGAGCACTTCCGCTTCGCGCTGAAACCGCGCGAGCCGGTCTGCATCGCCGGCGACCGCGGCCGGGAGCACCTTGATCGCGACCTGGCGCTTCAGGTTCGTGTCCGTCGCTCGATACACCTGGCCCATGCCGCCCTCGCCGAGGAGCGCGGTGATGTCGTAGACGCCGAGTCGGGAACCGGGAGTGAGCGCCAAGCCGTTGGATTATGTGGGCGAGACGGGCGGCGAGCGCGAATGGGTCGGCTCCGCGGCCACGCCCAAGCGGCGCGCAGCGTGCGCGAGGCGGCGGTCCCGGGTCCAGAAGCGTTCCCAGGCCAGCGCTGCCGAGGCGAGCAGATGGACGTCGACCCACCCGAGCCCGCTCCCCATCAAGGCGTGGGCATCGACGAAGGCGAGCCCTTCGTTCTGATCCACGACCGGGGCCTGCGGGAGATTTCGCAGCAGCCCCAGAACCTCGCCCCTGCGACCGAGCGCGCCACAGGCGAGTTCGCCCACCACGAACGGCCTTGTCGGAGCCACCCAACGCCGCCAGACGCCTGGCGCTTTCGCTGGCCACGAGGGCTTCGAGTCCCGCTCTGCGTCCTTGGGGCCGACGCATCGGAACGCAGGCCCAGGGCGATGGCTACTTCGTCGGCACGAGGCGCTTCAATTCCTCCGCCCAGTGCTGAACGATGATGATCTGCGCCACCGGCAGCGGAGGCTGCTCCATGGGCTGGACCATGATGAATCGTCGGCCGTCCGCCGCGACGTCGTAAGCCCTTGAACCGAGGGTGGCCATGAAGCGCCCATCGAAAAGCTTCGTTGGCGTGCCCGTAGAAAATGCCGATGTCGTCGTGATCGGCGCCGTCATCATCGTGACCTGCCCGTTCAGGCCGCTTGCCAGATAGAACAGCTCACGGCCATCGCGCGCCCAGACGGGAGTGCTTCCGCCATCGCGAGACACCGGATAGCGCGCCCCTGGCCCAGGATACGGTTGCACATAGACCTCCGAACGCCCGGACTCGTTCGAGTCGTACGCGATCCAGCGGCCATCGGGCGACCAGTCAGGGTGTGACTCGTTGAAACGGGTGTTCAGCCACGGGCGCGGTGGAGCCGTTCCCTCGCCGATCGGCAGCATCCAGATGTCTTCAGAGGTGGCCGTTCTTTCCACAACTGCGAGCGTCTTGCCATCGGGCGACCAAGCACTCGGTATCTGCTCGTTCGAACTCGTCGTGAGGCGCTCCGGACCTCCAACACCGTCTGCCTGTCGCCAGAACAGGCTCCCACTTGCGCCATACGCGACTCGTACACCGTCCGGGCTCCAGACCGGATAGTAGACGGAGCCGGTCTCTGTTATCGGCGTCGAGGTGCCACTCCGCAGATCAGCAACCCACGCGCGACCACCTGCCCCTTCATAGGTGTAGAAGGCGAGTCGCTGGCCATCTGGGGCCAGCCGGGGTCCCCAATACGAACGGGGCTGAAGCGCCAGGGGCGTGACGGTGCCTGTGCGATCCACCCACACCAGCGGCCGGATGTCCTCCGAAAAGACGCCGCCGGGCGCATAGGCCAGGGAGCCGTCGGCAGACACGTCGAACTGCGCGGCACCCGTTCGGAGCGGGGCCACGGCCGCATTGAAGGCTTGCATGACATCATCGACCACGCCCACGGCGTTTCCCGTTAGCCGCAGCGCGGTCACGTCAAAGGGGGCTGCGAGCAGGGCGCCCTGACGCGCGAAGACCAGATGCCCAGTCGGGACATAGCGGGCGTCCGCGCCGTCGGTCAACACGGCCTGCTGACCCGTCACCAAAGAAAACAGCACGATCTTGGCGTCGGCGAGTTGATTCGTCGTCGTGCTGGTGAACAGCAGGGCTTGTCCCCCAGGGAGGGCGTGCGGAAGGCGGTAGGAGTATTCGCCCTTTGCCAGGTCTGGCCTCGCCACGATCTCTGGCTGCCCGCCGCCGGCGGCGACCTTCGAGATACGTCCCCCGCCCGCGAACGACATGTCGTCGAAGAAGATGACCTCGCCATCAGCCCATGTCGCGCCCCCGATGGCGGGGGTCGCACAGATGGTCACAGCGGGGCCGCCGCTCAGGGCGACCTTCTTCAGCGCACCCGCCGCCCAGAAGCCCACCGTTCCTCCGTCTGGCGAGAAGAATGGTCCGGGGACCACGCGATCGCCGTGCGAGTCGGGCGCGCTTGCGAGATCGTTCCCGGGCTGCCGAGCAACGATTCGGCCGGCTGAAGTCCCATGAGGAGCCGCGTGACCGGCGCTGCCGAGTCCGCCGGCGGGCGCCGCACCGACACGAACGCGGCCAGCGCGAGCGCCGCGACCGCTGCGCCGACAAGGAGCGCCGCACTCGCAACGGCGATGAGCCGTCGTCGCGGTACGGCAGACGGCAGTGCGACGCTGGCGGCGGCCGACGACATGGTCAGTGCCTCGTCGATCTCCAATCGCGCGCCGGCGGCATCCGGAAGTCGCCGCTTGCGATCCTTCTTCGAGGCAACGCCGCAGCAGACGGCGAATGGCGGAGTGCGTTGTTGGAGGGAGCGCGGTCCAGTCAGGCTCGGTCTTCAACACGGACGCGAGCGTGTCGGAGACCGTCGCGCCCTCGAACAGGCGCTTCCCGGTCAGCATCTCCCACAGCACGACGCCAAGGGCCCACACGTCCGCGCGCTTGTCTACCGCCGCACCACGCGCTTGCTCCGGCGCCATGTAGGCGGCCGTGCCGAGGATCATTCCGGCCTGCGTCATAGCAGGCGTCGTAATCGTCGGCGAGTGCATCGCGTCAGCCGTCGCGCGCGACGCGGGCGCGTCGAGCGCCTTGGCGAGACCGAAGTCCAGCACCTTCACCGTGCCGTCCGCGCGCACCTTGATGTTCGCGGGTTTCAGATCGCGGTGGATGATCCCCTGCTCGTGCGCCGCTTCGAGCGCCTCGGCAATCTGCTTCGCGATCGGCAGCGCTTCGTCGAGCGGAATCGCGCCCTTCGAGATGCGCTGCGAAAGGTCGCCGCCTTCTACCAGCTCCATCACGAGCGCGCGGACGACGCTGGCCGGCCCTGAGCCTGTCGAAGGGGCTGAAGGGGCCGACTCTTCGAGGCCGTAGATGGCCGCGATGTGCGGGTGATTCAGCGATGCCAGCGTCTGCGCCTCGCGCGTGAACCGTGCCAGCCGACCGGGGTCGTTGGCAAACGAATCGGGCAGCACCTTGAGTGCCACGTCACGATTCAGCTTGGTGTCGCGCGCCCGCCAGACCTGGCCCATGCCGCCTTCGCCGATGGCCACGAGCACGTCGTAGACGCCGAGACGGGTGCCGGGGGTGAGAGCCACGGCGTGATTATATGGTCGAGCCGGTCACGCGGCCGGTATGTCGACCTCGGTGAAGCTGCCCGGTGTCGCGGCGTTCACCGCGGCGACTACGAGCGCGACGTGCGGTTGCAGGGCCGGCCACTGCTGAACGCCGATCACGACGACGGCCATGCTCCGGCCGGTCATGTTCTGTTGATACCGCAGGTTCTTGTCGGTGGTCAGGAAGACCTCGAAGCCCGCCAGCTCGGCGGCGGCCAGCAGCTCCCCGTTCTTCAATGTGTCCCACCGCTGCTGCGCAGCCGTGCGCACGGCGTGGCCGAGCAGAAACCGTCGAATCGTAACCGGGGTGGCCTGATCCAACAGCACGCGCATTCAGCGGCCAGCCACCGGCACGTCGAGGCTCCGCGCCGCAAACTCGATCACGGCCTTCACCTGGTCACGGTCCAGCCCGTCGTACCACGCCAGGATGTCGTCGATATTCGATATTCGCCCCCGCTTCAAGGTTCTCGAAGATCGTCGCGACAGGCATGCGGGTGTTGCGAAGCACCCACGCCCCGCTCACCTTGCCGGGAACGCTCTCCACCGCCGGGCACTGGGACCAATCGAGCACTGGCATCGCTACGCCTCTCTTCAAGGCCCAGAATACACCCAACGCCGCACGGGTCCAGGGAGCCTTGCTCGAGTTGCAGCGGCGTCGACCGCCCGACCACACCCGCCTGCAAGAATCCTCGCGCCCTCCGTTCTAGAGGAAGGAGGACCTGATGACCCGTATCGCTTACCTGTTCGCCGCCGGCCTCGCCCTGGCCGCCGTTCCCCGCGCCGTGATGTCTGCCTCGTCTGCTCGCCCCGCCAGCGCGGATGTGGAGCTGCTCGTGGACGGCACTCCCCAGCCCCGCTACGCGTACGACGGACGCTCGTATGTCGAGGCACGCAAGGGGCGGAAATATGCCATCCGCCTGCGCAATCCCTATCCGGTCCGCGTGGCCGTAGCGCTGTCGGTTGACGGCCTCAACACCATCGACGCGCGCGACAGCACGGCGGGCGATGCGCGCAAGTGGGTGCTTGCTCCCTATGAGACGGTGACCATCAGCGGATGGCAGACGAGCCGGAGCGAGGCGCGGCGTTTCGAGTTCACGACCGAAGCGGGCTCGTATGGCCAGGCCTTGGGCAAGACCGCCAACCTGGGCACTATCTCCGCGGTGTTCTTCAAGGAGCGTGTGCCCCGGTTCAGGCCCGAGACGGCGAACGAAGCCGCGATGCCCGTGCCCCGCGCGTCGTCACCCGCGGAGCGCGACGCACCCGCTTCCGCCGCAGCGGGCGCAGGCGCGAGCAAGCCGTCTGCCGACGAGTACGCCGCCACCGGCATGGGCCGCCGCACCGGCCACCCCGTGGAGCAGGTGTGGCTCGACCTCGAAGCGTCGCCCGCGCAGGCGGTGAACATCCGCTACGAGTTCCGCCCGCAGCTTGTCAGGCTCGGCATCCTGCCCCGCGCCGTGCCCGCAGACCGCCTGCAGCAGCGTGAGCGTGCCCGCGGCTTCGAGCCTGGCTTCTCCCCGGAGCCGCCGCGCCAGCGCTGACTGCGGGCAGCCACGACGGTTCCACCGCGGCTACAAATCTCCATGTGTGGCACCGGGTGACAGCGCGCTTGACAGCTGCCGGCATCCGCTGTATTAAACCTAATAGTTAATTAACTATCTGGTTCACTACATGCCGTCCACCGACGCCCTCAGCACCACCTTTGCCGCCCTCGCCGACCCGACCCGGCGCGCCATCCTGGCGCGACTGGCCAGCGGCGAGTGTTCCGTCACCGAGCTCGCCGAGCCGTTCGACATGAGCCTGCCGGCCGTCTCGAAGCACCTGCGCGTGCTGGAGCGGGCAGGGCTCGTCTCGCGACGCTCGGAGGCGCAGTGGCGGCACTGCAGCATCGACGCCGGGCCGATCAAGGACGTGGTCGACTGGGCCGCCTACTACCAGCACCTGTGGCAGGGACGCCTGAACCGTCTCGACGCGTACCTGCAGCGCATGCAGGCCACCAAGGAGAAGAGCCATGCTCGCAAGCCCCGGCGTCAATAGCGCCACCTTCACCGTCTCCACCCCGTCGGACGAAGAGATCCGCATGACGCGGGTGTTCGACGCGCCGCCGGCGCTGGTCTTCGAAGCGATGTCGCAACCCGAACACGTGCGGGAGTGGTGGGGCCGCCTGGGCGACGGCTACTCCGTGCCGGTCTGCGAAATCGACCTGCGCGTGGGCGGCAAGTGGAAGTTCGTGAACCGCCACCCGAAGGGTGAGGCCGTCTTCTACGGCGAGTATCTCGAAATCGATGCCCCCGGGCGGCTGGTGTTCACCGAGATCTTCGCCGACTTCCCCGACAGCCCCTCCACCGTCACGAGCGAACTGGTGGCCGACGGCGCGAAGACGCGCTTCATCGCCACCGTGCGCTATCAGTCGAAGCAGGTGCGCGACATGGTGATGGCGACCGGCATGGCGAGGGGCGCCGGCCTCAGCTACGACCGGCTCGACGATCTGGTGCGACGCCTGCAGGCGTAGGCCGCAGGGTTCGGGTGGGCGGCGGGCCGCCCACCACCTTTTCAGGTTTCAGGCGTGCGTTGGTACGCGCACGATCCCGGCGGCGGCGTAGATCTCGGGCTCGTCGAGACTCTCGTGCGCGAGCAGCTCGGTGACGATGGCATCGAGCTGGGGGCGATGCTCGCGAATCAACCGGCGGGCATCGGCGTAACACTCTTCGGTGATGCGCCGCACTTCGTCGTCGACCGCGTTCAGCAGCGTCTCGGAGACGCCGGCCATGCGCGGATCGCCTTCAATCGGCAACACCGACAACGGCCCGATCTTCTCGGACATGCCCCACCGGCCCACCATCGACTTGGCGACCCGCGTGACGTGCTCGAGGTCGCTCTCGGCGCCGCTGGTGGTCACGCCGTAGATCTCCTGCTCGGCCGCCATGCCGCCGAGCGCGCCCACGATGCGGCCGCGCAGGTAGTTGGCGTCGTAGCCGTACCGATCCATGTCTGGCGTCGAGAGCGTCACGCCCAGCGCCCGCCCGCGCGGCACGATCGAGACCTTGCGTACCGGATCGGCGCCCGGCTGCAGCATGCCGAGCAGCGCATGGCCGGCTTCGTGATACGCGGTGCGCCGCCGTTCGGTTTCCGGAATGATGACGTTGCGCGCGGTGCCGAGCTGCACCTTTTCGAGCGCGTCGGTCAGGTCGCGATGGGCCACCGTGTCCTGGTTGCGGCGGGCCGCCAGCAGCGCCGCTTCGTTCACCAGGTTGGCGAGGTCGGCGCCGGTCATGCCGGGCGTGGACGCCGCCAGCTTCTCGAGATCCGCATCGGGGCCGAGCGGGATCTTGCGCGTGTGGACCTTGAGGATGGCCAGCCGGCCCTTCTGGTCGGGCGCATGCACGATGATCTGCCGGTCGAAACGCCCCGGCCGCGTGAGCGCCGGGTCGAGCACGTCGGCGCGGTTGGTCGCCGCGAGCACCACCACGCCCTCCTGCCCCGAGAAGCCGTCCATCTCGGTCAGGATCTGGTTGAGCGTCTGTTCGCGCTCGTCGTGGCCGCCAAAGGCCCGGGCGCCGCCGCGAGCGCGGCCGATGGTGTCGATCTCGTCGATGAAGATGATGGCCGGCGCCACCTTGCGCGCTTCGGCGAAGAGCTCGCGCACGCGGCTGGCGCCGACGCCGACGATCATCTCGATGAACTCCGAGGCGCTGGCGCTGAAGAAGGGCACGTTGGCTTCGCCGGCCGTCGCCCGCGCCAGCAGCGTCTTGCCGGTGCCTGGCGCGCCGGCCAGCAGCACGCCCTTCGGCGCGCGGGCGCCGAGCTTGCGGTACTTGCCGGGGTCTTTCAGGAAGTCGACGATCTCGTTGATCTCGTCTTCCACTTCGTCGATGCCGGCGACATCGTCGAAGGTCACGCGGATGGTGTCCTTGTCGACCGGCTTTCGTGGCGTGCCGCCGAGCAGGCCGCCGCCCATCATGCTCTGCTGGCGGCGGAACATCCAGATGTAGAAGCCGATGAGCAGCAGGAACGGCGCCACCGAGATGAGCAGGTTGGTGAGGATGCCGCGTTCCTGCACGAGTGGCGTCGCCCGCACGGCCGCGCCGCCGTCGGTCAGTTCGGCCAGCAGGTCGTCGCTCGCGAAGGTCGGCCGCTCGGTGGTGAAGCGCTCGTAGGTGCGGGCCGCGTCGCCCGGCACCGGCACCGCCTTCTTGAGCACACCCTGAATGGAGTCGCCGCGGGCGAAGAGTTCCGAGACGTTCCGGCCGCCCACCTGTTGTTTGAAGTCGGTGTACGGCACCGGCTCTGGGGCGGCGAGGCGGTCCTGCACGGTGAGAATCGCGAACACCACCGCGTAGCCGGCGACCAGCATCGCGAGGATCGACCACTTCGGCCGGTTCGACTTGGCGTCCGGCACCGGCGGCAGACCTTCGGTGCGCCACGGCCGTGGCGGCCGCTCTGGCGCGGCCTGCGGCGGGCGCGGCTCGGGCGGCGGAGTGGATTGCTGGGGCTCGCTCATCGAAGAGGTCCTGGAAGCCATCATAGTGTTGGACGCCGGCCGACGCGCGGATGTGCCATCGTCCCTACCCGGCGGCCGGCGCGCCTGCCGCGCCGCGTATCATGAGCCATGGTCTCGCGGCCCGCCGCAGCCGGCCCCATCGACGCGCTCGGCGCCCTCGACGGCACCGAAACACACCTGCTCACGCTGCTCGACGGGGTCGGGCCGGATGACTGGGATCGCCTGACGATCGTGCCGGGATGGCGCGTCCGTCATATCGCCGGCCATCTGCTCGACACGGCGCTGCGCCGTCTCACGGTCGCGCGCGACGGCGTGGTGCTCGATGGCCCGGCGTCGGGCGCGCCCGGCGATTTGCGCGCGTTCGTGGATCGCGCCAACGCTGAAGGCGTGCGCGTCTACGGGCGTCTCAGTCCTGCCGTCGTCCGCGCTCTGATGCAGCCGGCCTCGGAGGCCATCCGCGCCTGGTTCGCCGGGCGCGCGCCGGATGCGCCGGCCGTCTTCCCGGTGAGCTGGGCCGGGGAGCTGGCCTCCGCGCACTGGTTCGACCTCGCGCGCGAGCTCACCGAACGCTGGCACCACCAGCAGCAGATCCGCCTGGCGCTCGACCGGCCCGGCATCATGACGCGGGACCTCTACCACCCCGTGCTCGACTGCTTCATGCGGGCCCTGCCCCACAGTTTCCGCGACGTGGCGGCGCCCGACGGCAGCCACCTCGCGGTAGAGATCACGGGCGCGGCGGGCGGCACGTGGCGGCTCTACCGCGACGGCACACGCTGGCTGCTGACGACCGACCCTCTGGACGCGCCGCTGGCGCGGGTGACGCTCGGTGACGACATCGCCTGGCGGGTGTTCACCAAGGGCATCCCGGCCGACGAGGCCCGCCGACGCAGCCGTCTTGACGGCGACCTCACCCTCGCGGCGCGCGTGCTGACGACGCTTGCGATCGTCGGCTGACCGGCGCGCGTCTCAGGAGGCCGGCACCGCCGCCGTGGACGGGTTCCCGTAACCGACGCGCCGGTGATACATCGCATGGAGGGCCGAGCCGAACGACGGCACCAGCCGCTCGAGGTCTTCCGGCGTCAGCCCGGCGCTGCTCAGTTCGCCGCTCTCGCCCACGCGCTCGATGGTGTGGCGGACCAGCGCCAGGGAGGCGATGCCGTCCACCGGCGGCGCCACCCGCGCCATCGCCTCGAGCTGGTCGGCGATCATCAGGATCGCGGTCTCGCGCGACTGCGGCGGCGGGCCATGATAGCGGTAGGCTTCGCGGTTGTCGCCGCCGGCCGACGGGTGCGACACCAGGCCGGGCATGAGGCTGGTGCCGTGATGTTCGCGGACGAAGCGCGCCAGCGGCCGCTCCATGCCGTAGTAGCGCAGCAGCACCACACCGTCGTCCACGTGGCCGCGCAGGATGGCGGCGCTCTCCCACGTCGGCAGCGACGTGTGCGGATTGGCACCGAGCTGGTTCTCGCCGAAGTACTCCGGCGCTTTCAGCTTGCCGACGTCATGGTAGAGCGCGCCGAGCCTGGCGATGAACGCATCAGCGCCGATGGCGCGCGCGCCGGCATCGGCCAGCACACTCACGCTGACCGAGTGCTGGAACGTGCCCGGCGCCACCGACGCCAGCTCGCGCAGCAGCGGATGCTCGAAGTTGAGCCACTCGGCCATGGTGATGCGGGTCGTGTGGTCGAACGCCCACTCGGCGAGCGGGCCGACGGCCAGCGCCATCGGCGCGCCCAGCAATCCTCCGGCGGCCGCACCGGCCACCGCCGCCGCCGTCCGGTCCCAGCTGCCGACGCCGTATTCGGCCAGCATCCAGAACAGGAGCAGCACCGACGCGCTGGCGCCGGCGAGCAGGCCGGCCGGCACGATCGACTCGCGACTGGAGCGCGAGGCCAGCACTTCACCGGCCACCAGCGCGGCCACCAGCGCGGCGACGATGATCTCCCATTCGGCGCCCAGCACGACCAGCACGGCGGTGTTGAGCGCGACGTGGAAGCGGGCCATCCGCGACGTCATCGCCAGGCGGCCGTGCACCGCGGCGGCTACGGCGGCGGCGACGACAAACGCCGTCAGCCGCAGCGGACCGCCGGCGCCCTCGACGTAGGCGGCCACGGTGGCGGCAGCGCTGGTCGCGGCAAAGCCGCCCAGCCGCCACAGGCGCCAGCCGATGTCGGCGACGAGATCGCGGCCGGGCCGGGATCGTTGTGCCGGCGTCTCGACCCGGGGCGGTAACAGGACGGCGAGCCGCCCGGCAGGACCTTCGCTCACCGCACGCGACCTGCCTGGAGCTCGCGCGCGACGCGTTCGACGTCGGCCATCACGCGCAGCAGGTTGCCGCTCCACAGCTTGCCGATCTGCTCTTCCGTATAGCCGCGCTTCACCAGCTCGAGCGTGACGTTGAAGGTCTCCTCGGCGCCGTTCCACCCGGCCACGCCGCCGCCGCCATCGAAGTCGGACGAGATGCCCACGTGGTCGATGCCGATCTTCTTCACCAGGTAGTCGATATGGTTGACGAAATCGGCCACCGTCGCCATCGGCGGCGGGGGGAACTGCTTGTCGATCTCGTTCATGCGGGCGCGCAACTGCGAGCGGGTGGCGTCGGTCTGGCTGGCCGGGCCGCCCTGCAGCCCCAGCTCCACGCGCAGCTTCGCAATCGCGGCGGCGCGCGCGGCCGAATCGGGCGGCTTCAACTTCACATAGCTGTCGAAGGCCACCGTCTGGATGACGCCGCCGTTCTTCTTCAGCGCCTCGAGCTGCTCGTCGTCCATGTTGCGGCTGTGATCCGCCAGCGCGCGCGCCGCCGAGTGGGAGGCGATGACCGGCGCCTTCGAGAGCGCGATCGCCTGCAGGTTGGCCTGCTTCGACGGGTGCGAGACATCGACCATGATGCCCCACTTGTTCATCTCGGCGATGACCTGACGGCCGAGGTCGTTCAGCCCGTTGTGCATGAACTTGCCGTCGCGCTCGCCGGTGTTCGAATCGGCGAACTGGCTGTGGCCGTTGTGCGCCAGCGACATGTAGCGGCCGCCGCGGTCGTGGAACTCCTTCACGCGTGCCAGGTTGGTGCCGAGCGAATAGGCGTTCTCGATGCCGATGAGCGCTACCTTGCGGCCCGATTTGGCAATCGCCCGCACGTCGTCGGCGGTCAGCGCCAGCCCCATGCGCTGCGGCGCGATTTCTTTCGTGAAGCGATGGATGGCGTCGAACTTCTCGACCGCCTGGGCGTAGGCACGGTCGTAGCCTTCCTGGGTGAGCGAGCCCTGGCCCACGTAGACGATGAAGAAGGCCGCGTCGAGACCACCTTCCTCCATCTTGGGCAGGTTGACCTGGGTGTCGAGGCGCTGGGTGTAGTTGCGCGCCTTGGTGAAGTCGCGCGGGTTGATGTCGGCGTGGGTGTCGAGCGTGATCACGCGCTCGTGAATGCCCCTCGCCCGGGCGACCAGGGCGGGGTCGGCGGCCTGCGCGGCGACCAGGGCCGGCACGAGCACGGCCAGGGTGGCGAGTCGAAGCGTCATGAAGGTGATCCTACCGCCCTTCGGCCCGGACCCGCATGTACACTCGGGCGGTCGCCGTGAGAGCCGTGCTGCGCGTTGCCCCCGTCCTGGCCGCCCTGATCATCCTCGGTGTCGCCCGGGCGGCCGCCCATCCCGCCCCCTTCAGCTATCTCGATCTGCGCCTCACGCCCTCCGGCGTGTCGGGGACGCTCACCGTCCACGACCTCGACGCCGCCTACGAACTGCGACTGACCGACGCCGACGCCCTGCTCGACCCCACGGTGGCACGCCGTCACGAGGCGGCGCTGACAGCGGTGCTGCAGGGACGGCTGCGTCTCCTGCTCGACGGGCAACCCGCCACCCTCGCCCTCACCGACGTCACGCCGGTGCCCGAGCGGCAGGGGTTGCGCTTCACGGTGGGCGTCGCGGCCAGCGGCGCCCCCGGCCGGCTGCGCGTCGAGGCGGCCCTCTTCCCCTACGACGCCAATCACCAGACCTTCATCAACGTCTACGAGGGCGAGGCGCTACGTCACCAGGCGATCCTCGACGCGCGCCACCCCTCGATGGAGTACTACGCCGGCTCGTGGCAGGGCGTCGGCGCCGTGCTTGGGGTGTTCGTGCCGTCGGGCCTCGAGCACATCCTCATCGGGCCCGACCACATCCTGTTCCTGGTCGGCCTGCTGCTGCTCGGCGGCAGCGCCGGCCGCCTGGGTCTCATCGTGACGGCCTTCACGCTCGGCCACAGCGTGACGCTGTCGCTGGCGGCGCTCGACCTCTACGCGCCGCCGGCCTTCATCATCGAGCCGCTCATCGCGCTGAGCATCGTGCTGGTCGGCGTGGACAACCTGCTCGTCGGCCCGGCGCCGGCCGATGGCCGCGACCTGCGCCCGTGGATGGCCGGCCTCTTCGGCCTCGTACACGGCTTCGGCTTCGCCTCGGTGTTGCGGGAGTTCGGGCTGCCGCGCGAAGCGCTCGGCTGGTCGCTTTTCGGCTTCAACGTCGGCGTGGACTCGAAGTCGCGCCCGCACTACTTGACCGCATACAATTTGCCGTCGGCGCAGCTGACATAAATCGTATCAC
>JANNIB010000377.1:0-6581 GCA_031404695.1 Acidobacteriota bacterium | reverse complement strand
GGCGGGGGCGACCTGAAGGGGTGCGCCGTCTGGACGGCGGAAGGTCAGACCGCCATCGCGGCCACGCATGACGGTGAATCCGCCTTCGTGCACCGCGCGGTGATGACGTCGGCACAGCAACACGAGGTTGTCGAGGCGCGTCGCGCCACCGTCGGCCCAGTGTTCGACGTGGTGGGCATCGCGCCGGCGAGACGTGCAGCCCGGGAAGCGGCATCCGTGGTCTCTCGCAGCCAGGGCTCGGCGAATCGACGGCGGGATCGTGCGCGTCTTGCGGCCCACGGCGTGCAACACCACCTGATAGCGGTCGCCTGCCGTGCCGCCCGCGAAGTCGGCAGCCAAGGCCTACTCGGCCAGCAAGGCGAGTGCGTCAGCCCGACGCTGCGCGGGGGTCAGGTCTTCGGTCATCGCGTCCCCGGTCGGCGCGAGCACCGTCTCACGAAACAGCCGGTCGGCCGCGGCCTCGAGCGCGCGCTGCACCACGGCGCCGACCTCGGGGGTGAGCCGGCCACGGACGACGACCATGCCGTCGTCGTCCACCCACGTGGAGAGCTGGCGCTGCAGGTGCTTCGCCTCCGTCTCCTGCGCCGCCTGCACGCGGTCCACACGCCGCCACGCCCGCACGACGCGTTCGACGTGCGTGCAGTTCCCGGCGAGCGCCAGATCAAGCAGCGACGCCTCGTTGTCGGCCGTGGCCACGCGGGTGAGCGCGCGCACCTTGGCGTAAGAGATCTGCCCGCGCTGCATCGCTTCGCTGATGCGCGGCAGGGCCGGTAGCGCCTTGGCCACCCGCACCTTCTCGCGCGCGGCGCCGAGATCGATGCTGGTGCGCCAGTGTAACCAATGGGCGCACGAGAGGCAGCCGTTGTTCCAGCCCGTGCGCTCGTCGAACTCGTGCAGCAGCACGAGCAGTTCGTAGGTGGCGGCGTGCAGGCGCGCGGCCAGCGCCGCAATCGTCTCGCCGAGGGCGTCGGTGTCGGCACGACCAACGGGCACGAGTGCGTGTGGCGAGGCGTGATGGTCGCGGGATTCGACGAGGGATGCGGAGGACATGTCGCATCGGTAGCGTGGCAGTACTTGCCGTCGGAGAATGGAGCCAGAGAGGCGAACACGACGCGATCCACTGCCTCGCATGGAGCAGCGCGCGTTCGTGGCGTCAGCACGATTGTCGCGCCCGGACCCCATCGCTCTGCGCGTGGTCGCCGATCGCAGCGGGGGGGCTCCAGAAAGACGTCAAGCGAAAAGTGATTGACGTTGAGATCTATCTTCCGGACCGTGACCGGTTGCGCGTGTCACTTCGTCGCCTCGGGATTCCAGTGCTGGTTCAGCGCGATCGGCGCGGCGGCGCCAGGCAGATCTGTGTTGATCAGGAAGCGCCCGTCGGGGGCGACGTCATGATTCCGGCCGCTCTGCCCCCGCCACCGCCGACGATCGCTGTGGCCACGGACGCTTCAACGCCGGTGATGCTCTGGCGCCTCGGGCGGCGCATGCTCGGAGGCGGGCATCTATACGCGCGGTTCAGGCCTGGGGCTTCACCATCGGCACGAAGCGCACCGGCAGACTGCGTTCGGTGATGACGCCCCGTGCGGTCTTCTTCAGGATGCGCAACTCCTGTACGCCCGACTGTGGTCCCACGGGCACCACCATCGTGCCCCCGACCGCGAGCTGTTCCAGGATTACCGGTGGCACCTCTTCCGGCGCCGCCGTCACGATGATCTTCGCAAACGGGGCCTGCTCGGGCCAGCCGCGGTAGCCGTCGCCGCTGCGGACGTGCACGTGGCGGTAACCCTGGGCCGCCAGCGTGCCGCGCGCCCGCTCGGCCAGTTCCGGCACGATCTCGATGGTGTAGACCTCACGCGCGAGCTCGCCGAGGACGGCTGCCTGATAGCCGGACCCGGTGCCGATTTCCAGCACGACGTCCGCCGGCGTCAGCGCCAGCGCTTCCGTCATGAACGCCACGATGTACGGCTGGGAGATCGTCTGGCCGAACCCGATCGGCAGCGGCCGGTCTTCATAGGCTGCGGCCTGCTGGTCGGCGGGCACGAAGAGGTGGCGCGGCACCTTGCGCATGGCGACAAGCACTCGCGCATCGGTGATGCCCGCGCTGCGAAGCTGGCTATCGACCATACGGGTCGCGTCGGCGCCACGTTGCGGCGCCGAGGGGGTCTGGTCGCCGGCGGCGTCGGGCAGGGCCCGACATCCCGGCCACAGGAGGGCGACAACACCGGACGCGCGCAGCCATGGCCACCAGTTCACGTCTCCCCTTTTCCCATCCCGACCGACGGACGGACCGGCTCCGGCTCCGTGGCTCTCCTGGTCGGCCGGCAGTCTACGGCAGCTTCAACGCGGTCTTGAGCTGCGCCGCTGTCAGACCCTTCACGTATACCGGCGTGCCGGCGTCGAACTCGCGGGCACGCGCCAGGCCTCCGACGACCACCGGGTCGAACCCGGCATCGGTCACCAGCCGCACCGTCATCGCGATGGCGGCCTGGTCATCAGACGCGATTGGAATGCCGAGCTTCTCGCCGGCGCGGTGCGCTTCCTTCGTGACCTGCACGAAGCTGAGCGCGTTGAGCGCGCGCACGAGCCGGGCGCCGGCCAGATGCTCCTTCGAGGTCACGCCGGTGCCGCGCGCCAGGCCGTCCTTCCCCACCTCGCCGTCGCGGTCCACGCGCGGGTTGCCGACATCGATGACGATCTTGCCGCGCAGCTCGGCCGCGTAGTCCTTGCCTACCTGCGGCAGCGCGCCATACGGCACGGCGATGAGGACCACCTCGCCGAACGCCGCCGCTTCGGCCGGCAGGCCGGCGCGGGCCTTCGGACCCGCTTGCGCGACCAGGTCTTTCAGGTTCTCCGGGTTGCGCGACGAGAAGAACACCTCGTGCCCGGCCTTGGCCCACAGCAGGCCGATGGCGCCGCCCTGGCGGCCTGACCCGATGATGCCGATCTTCACCGGCGCGGAGGTCTGCGCGGCAAGCGTCAGGCGGCCCAGGGCCGAGGCGGCCGCGAACGCGGCTCCAGTCTGCAGGAACCTGCGTCGCGACGGCTGCTGGCGTGTGGTCATCGGAATCTCCCTCGCTCTCGCCGGGAGTATACGGCCGACCGGTCCCGCGCAGCTCAGCAGGCAGGCAGCAGCCGCGCGACAGTTGCAGTGGGATAGCGCAACAGCCGGATCATTCGTCCTTCCCGGGACCCGGGCCCCGAGTCCCGAGCCCCGGCTCGTTCGCGTATTCGAATCCGAACCGCCCCTTGACGCACAGGTTGCCCTGCGTGACGCCGTTCTCGAAGGGCGAGGTGATCGTGACGATGCGCTCGTCCTGCACGTGCGCGGTCAGCGTGCAGCCGACGCCGCAGTACGGGCAGATCGTGTCCACCGCCGTCTGGCGCTCCGGCGCCCATTCGCCTGCCTGGCGCAGCGCGAACTCCGGCTTGGCCATCAGTGCCCCGGTTGGACACACGGCGATGCAGTTGCCGCAATACACGCACGCCGACTCGGGCAGCGGCACGTCGAGCTCGGTCGAGATGTGGGCGTGGAAGCCGCGGCCGGCGACGGCGATCGCGAACGTGTTCTGCGCGTCGGTGCCGCAGGCCTCGACGCATTTGTAGCAGAGCACACATTTCGAATAGTCGCGGACGTAGAGGTCGTTGTCGTCTTTGAGCGGCTGCGCCACTGTCGCCGGGGCCGGCCCGAAGCGCGACGGGTCGGCTCCATATTCGGCGAGCATCGGCTTCAGGTCGTCGGCGGTGGACAGATCCACCGACGACGCCAGCAGCTCGAGCACCACCTTGCGCGCGGTCCGCACGCGCGTCGAGTCGGTCTGCACCTGCATGCCGGCCTCGGCCGCGCGCGAGCAGGCTGGCGCCAGCACGCGCGCGCCGGCCACTTCGACGACGCAGACGCGGCACACGTTCACCGGCGTCAGGGTCTCGAGGTAACAGAGCGTCGGGACCTCGCGGCCCACGGCGCGGCAGGCATCGAGCAGCGTCGCGCCTGCCGGCACTTCCACGGCGAAGCCATCCACGGTGAGCGCGACCATCGCGCGTGCCGGTGCCGGCGGCGCTTCCGGGAGCGCGATCGCCCGGGGCGGCAGGCGGAACCAGATGGCGTCGTGTTCGGTCACCGTGCGCTCCCCGTGTGAAACACCTGCAGGCGCGCCACCGCCGACTCCACCGCCGACGACGCCGTCTGCCCCAGTCCGCAGATCGAGGCATCGCGCATCGCCTGGCCGAGTTCGGTCAGCACGGCAAGGCGCGCCGTGGGCGAGGTCACGCCGGCATCCGTCCGCAACTGGTCGAGCAGTTCCCGTTGCCGCACCGTGCCGACCCGGCACGGCACGCACTGCCCGCAGCTTTCCTCTTCGAAGAAGGAGGCAATGCGGCCGAGCAGATCGGGCAGGTCCGCGGTGTCGTCGAAGACCAGCACCACGCCGGAGCCGAGGGTGAGGCCGGCCGCGCGGGTGTCCTCGAACGTGAGCCTCAGATCCAGCGACTCAGGGCCCACGAACATCCCCGCCGCGCCGCCGAGCAGGATCGCCTGCAGCGGCCGGCCGCCGGCCACGCCACCGGCCTGGCGCAGCACCTCGCCGAGCGTGGTCCCGAAGGGCCACTCGTAGAGCCCGGGCCGTGTCACCTGTCCCGCGACGCAGAAGAGCCGCGTACCGGTGGACGCTGTCGTGCCGGCCGCGGCCCACGCCGCGGCCCCGTGCACGAGGATCGGCAGCACGTTGGCCAGCGTCTCGACGTTGTTCACGACGGTGGGCTGGCCGAAGAGGCCCACCTGGCTCGGAAACGGCGGCTTCGAGCGCGGCTCGCCGCGCCGTCCTTCGAGCGAGTTGAAGAGCGCGGTCTCCTCGCCGCAGATGTAGGCGCCGGCGCCGCGCCGGATCTCGAGATCGAAGCTGTGGCCGGAGCCGCAGATGTCGGGGCCGAGCAGACCGGCCGCCCGCGCCGCCGCCGCCGCGTGCGCGATGCGGGCCTCCGCCTCGGGATATTCGCCGCGCACGTAGAGAAAGCCGCGGCTGCTGCGGGTGGCCAGGGCGCAGATGGTCATGGCCTCGACGACGGCGAACGGATCGCCGGTCATGAGCACGCGATCCTTGAACGTGCCGGGCTCCGATTCATCCGCGTTGCAGACGACGTAGTGCGGCTGGGCGGGTTCGGCGGCGACCGCCGCCCACTTCACGCCGGTGGGAAACGCGGCGCCGCCCCGGCCCATGAGCTTCGCCGCGGTCACCTCTGCGATGATGCCGGCCGGGCCGAGCGCGAGTGCCCGCGCCAGGGCCACATAGCCGCCGGAGGCGCGATAGGCGTCGAGGCTGCCCGGATCGACGACGCCCACGCGCGCCAGCAGCGTCAGCCCGGGTTGCCCGGCCTGTGGCACCACCGCGCGCAGGTCGGCGAGCGCGTCGGGGTGACGACCCTGCGACTCCGCCGTCAGCGCCTGCACGACGGCGTCGGCAGACGTCACCGGTACCACGACCACGCGTGTGGCCGGTGCGCCGGCACGTACGATGAGCGCCGCGGGCGCGCGCTCGCACTGGCCCAGGCACGGACTGCGCGTCCAGGTCGTGTCGCGTCCGTCGGGAGCCATGCCCGCGGGTCCGAGCCGCGTGGTCAACGACGCGCACAGCGCCTCGGCGCCCCACACGCGGCACGCGATGTCGTCGCAGACGTGTGCCACCGCCCGCGCCCGCGGCGCGGTCGCAAACAGGTGATAGAACGTCAGCACGCCCCAGGCTTCGGCCGGCGGCACGATGAGGCGCTGGCAGATGTAGTTCATGGCGCCGCGGCTGACCCAACCCACACGGTCCTGCACGGCGTGGAAGGCCGGCAGCAGCAGGTGGCGCTGCGCCATCGCGGCCGGACGTCCGCCGCGCGAACTGCGCAGGTCGCGCGCGAGGTCGCGGACGCCGCCGTCCCAGCCGCCGTCGGGGGGGCCGAGCAGGCCATCGATGGCCGCGCGTTCCTCCGCGCTGGCCTCTGGTCCGACGACGTGAATGTCCATGCTGCTTGCTGCTTAGACCTCGACCGCTTCGATCTGCACGGCCGCGGCCTTGAATTCGGCGGTGCCCGACTTCGGATCGACGGCGTCGATGGTGAGGTGATTGGTCGCCACCTCCTCGGGGAAGTGGAACGTCATGAAGGTCAGGCCGGGCCTGAGCGCCTGGTCGATGTGCACGGGCGCCACGACGCTGCCGCGCCGCGACCGGACGCGCACCGCCTGTCCTTCGAGGAAGCCGAGCCGGCCGGCATCTTCCGGGGACATGTCGATGGTCTCGCCGCGACGCACCGGCGACGCGTACGGGCCGGTCTGCACGCCGGTGTTGTATTCCTCGAGCCGGCGACCGGTCGTGAGGCGGAAGGGATACGCGGCGTCCACGGCTTCGACCGGCAGCGCGTGCTCGACCACCGAGAAGGGCGCGCGCGGTCCGCCCACGGGCCGCTCCCACAACCGGCCGTGCAGGAAGGCCTCGCCGGGGTGGGCCTCGTCGTAGCACGGCCACTGGAGCCCGCCTTCGCGCTCGAGCCGCGCGTAGCTCATGCCGCCATGCACCGGCGACAACGCGCGCACTTCGTTCCAGACG